>DGVM01000225.1:28464-30565 GCA_002395925.1 Bacteroidales bacterium UBA4284 | reverse complement strand
CGAAATTCTTCTTTCCGTGGCGCTGTAAACGAATTTTAACAGCCATTGTGAATCTGTTGTTTGATAAAGGTTAATAAATCGGTCCGCCCTACCCGAGAGCGGACCGCAAAGATAGTAATAATTTGTTATTTAGCAAAAAAATGTAGCCGCATCACGGCGGTCAGGAAACTACTTCCTGATCGCTGCGATACCGGGGAGTTCTTTGCCCTCGAGAGCCTCGAGCATTGCGCCGCCGCCGGTGGAGACGTAGCTCACCTTGTCGGCGAAGCCCATCTGGGTTACGGCTGCAACGGAGTCGCCGCCGCCTACCAGGGTGTATGCTCCGTTCTCGGTGGCCTGGGCGAGGTATTCCGCTATCTTGAGGGTTCCCTTTGCGAACGGGGCGATCTCGAAGACTCCGACGGGGCCGTTCCACAGGACGGTCTTGGAATCGAGGATGACCTTGCCCCAGCGCTCCTGGGACTCAGGACCGGCATCTACGCCTTCCCAGCCGTCGGGAATCTCGTGAGAGGGGACCAGCTGAGTGTGTGCCTCGGCGCTGAAGTCGTCGGCAACGAGGGTCTGGACGGAAAGGTAGATGTTTACGCCCTTCTCCTTGGCCTTGGCGAGAATCTCCTGTGCCTGGGGGATGAGTTCGTCTTCGTGCAGGGAGTTGCCGATCTTGCCGCCCTCTGCCTTGATGAAGGTATAGCCCATGCCGCCGCCGATGATGAGGTTATCGACCTTCTCGAGCATGTTCTCCAGAACTGCGAGCTTGCTGGAAACCTTGCTGCCGCCGATGATTGCGGTGAAGGGGTGACGTGCGTTCCTGAGCACGTTGTCGATGGCCTTGATTTCGCCTTCCATCAGGTAACCGAACATCTTGTCATCAGGGAAGTAATCGGCGATGAGTGCGGTTGAGGCGTGTGCGCGGTGTGCGGTGCCGAATGCATCGTTGATGTAGCAGTCTGCGTATGATGCGAGAGTCTTTACGAATTCTTTCTGGCTGGCCTTGACTGCGGCTTTTGCAGCCTTCTTCTCCTCTTCGGAGGCGTCTTCTGCGAGTCCGCGGGGCTTGCCTTCTTCCTCTGCGTAGAAGCGGAGGTTTTCGAGCAGCAGGGCCTCTCCGGGTTTGAGGGCTGCAACTTCGGCCTGGGCCTTCTGGCAGTCGGGAGCAAACTTTACGGGAACTCCGAGGCACTCGGAAACGTGTGCAAGTATGTGACGCAGGGAGAATTTGTCGGCTACGCCCTTGGGTCTGCCGAGGTGGGACATGATGATGAGGGACCCGCCGCCTGCGAGAACTTTCTTGAGTGTGGGCATCGCCGCACGGATGCGGGTGTCGTCGGTAATTTCGAATTTGTCGTTGAGGGGAACGTTGAAATCAACGCGTACGATGGCTTTTTTGCCGGTAAAATCGTAAGAATCAATGTGCTGTTGCATAATATGATGTGAGATTTTGATTTTCCGGCGCAAATTTAGCAAAAATATCAATACCTTTGCATTAAATGTCGATGAGTGCAATATGATAGAATTCCCTTCATCTTCCTGGACCGATTATGAGCTGCTCGATAGCGGCGAGGGCGAAAAACTGGAGCGCTTCGGCTCCTACGTGCTTGCCCGCCCCGAGCCTAAGGCATTGTGGAACAAAACTATGACGCAAGTTGAATGGAACCGCCTCGTCCATACCCGTTTCCGTCCCGGCGCCGGCTTCGGCAAGGCGGGAAAGGAGGACAGCGGTACCTGGGAGCGTCTGAGGAAGATGGACGACCAATGGTGGATTTCGTACGGGCTGAATGGAGCGGAAGGCTCCGGGAGTTCTGCAGCCTTCAGCCTGCGCCTCGGGCTAACGAGCTTCAAGCATGTAGGTGTTTTCCCAGAGCAGGCGCCGAACTGGGAATTCATTTACCGGAAGTGCCGCCAGATGGAGAATCCTAAGGTACTCAACCTGTTCGCCTATACCGGAGCGGCGTCTCTTGCCGCCCGTGCCGGCGGGGCCGAGGTCACGCATCTCGATTCTGTCCGTCAGGTGGTTACCTGGGCCAGGGGAAACCTTGAGCGCTCCGAGCCTTTAACGGGGGGGCTTGGGGGGAACGCCCCCCGTCCCCTGGGGGTGCAGGGG
>DGVM01000225.1:0-28414 GCA_002395925.1 Bacteroidales bacterium UBA4284 | reverse complement strand
CTGGGGGTGCAGGGGGATAGTAGTCGCATATTGCGACCCAGCGGCATACGCTGGGTCGTGGAGGATGCTATGAAGTTCGCCAAGAGGGAGGTTCGCAGGGGTAACGCCTACGACGGAATCATCCTCGATCCTCCGGCATACGGACATGGGCCCGACGGCGAGAAATGGAAACTCGATGAGTGCTTGTTCGAGATGCTCTGTACTGTATCTCAAATCCTTGCTCCTCACGGTTTTGTGGTGCTCAATCTGTATTCCAACGGCTATAGCGCAGCCCTTGGCGAGACCCTCGTCCGGGAGGCTTTTGGAATATCGTCTGCAGTTGCGGACGCTCAACCGGGAGGACCGATAATTACTTCCGGTGAGCTGGCGCTTAGAGATTCTTTTGGAAAAGTATTACCGTTGTCAATAGTAGTCAGACTGGAAAAATGAAACGTTTAGCAATCATTCTCGCGGTTTTGCCCGCTATCGTCTCGTGTGTCTTTAATTTTGGCGGAACTCCCGTAATCGGCAATGGAGTTGTCGCCGAAAAGAGCTTTACCTTCGATTCTTTTGACTGTGTTTCCGTCAGGGGTGCGGCAGATGTAGTCTTCATTCCTTCGGAAGGGGCGCCCACTGCAGTGCTGCGGACCGATGAAAACCTTCTGGATGTCTATACCCTCGAGGTGCAGGACGGTGTTCTCGTCATCAGTTCCGAGCGTGGCAAGTCTCCCATGCCAAGGAACGGGGCGGAAGTGACGATAAAGGCCCCTGCGATAGGCAGCATGCGTGTTTCCGGTTCCGGTGACTGCGAAATTGCTGGTGCTCTCGTCGTTCCAGGCGACTTCGAATTCTCCGTATCAGGCAGCGGCGACCTGGATGCTGTCTCGATTGAGTGTGACAATTTTTCCTCTAAAGTGAGCGGCTCCGGAGACATCGACGCAGATGCGATTCTCGCCAGGTCGGCTTCCTTCTCCATCAGCGGCAGCGGTGGTGTGGAAGTCAAATCAGTCACTGCCGAGAACGTTTCCCTGGCAATATCCGGCAGCGGTTCGGCCAGCATTGGCTGCAAAGATGCCGGCGACGTGGACATACGTATCGCTGGAAGCGGCAACGTCCGGCTTTTCGGAAGGGCCCGCTCACTCACTCAGAAAGTTTCCGGTTCAGGCTCCATCAGCACTCGCGGTCTGACGCTTTCTGAATAAGCGATTCTAGTATAATATAACTGAGTTTTCCGGTGCCTGCGGCTAACACTGCCGCAGGTTTTTTGTGCTCTCAGTGGCGGGGAAAGACAAAATATCACGTCCTTTCGACAAATGGTTACACTCGCGCACGCGTAGCGTAAAACCCAAGTTAGTAAATTTGCTTGATTATGAATAACGCGACCACATTGCACAAAATTAAAACTAATTCTTGTTTCTTATTCGTCACTGCTCTCCTGGGCATGCTGGCACTAACATATTCCTGTGACAAGCCAGAGCCTGAGCCCTCGAAAGACGAATTCAATGTTTCCGGAGTCATCCTCCCCACTACGGTGAACTGCTCGCCGGGCGGGCAGGTGGAGCTTCAGGTTGTCGGCGGTCACGGACCGCTCGTAACCGACGGCGTGGAGCTTTCGGGACTCGAAACTTTCAAGACGGCCATAGTCGAAGCAGGCGAAAGCAGTTTCTCCTTTGCAGTCCCCGACGGCTTCTACACCGGCGATTATTCGCTCTCGATAGTGCGCGGCACCCAGTCCAAAAGAGTTGGCAAGGCCCGTTTCAATGTTTCCGGCGGCTCCGAGATCAATCCCGGCGACGCAACTGTTTACGGCCTCGTCTCGGCGCAGGGCAAGGGACTCGCGGGCGTAGTGGTATCCGACGGAGTGGAGGTCACGACGACCGACTCAGAGGGCATCTACCGCATCAAGTCGGCGAAGCGTCACGGCTACGTGTTCGTTTCCCTGCCCACCGGTTACGAAGCAGAGGCTGATGGCATCCTGCCGCACTTCCACGCCACCCTCTCAGCCGATGCCGACACCCCCGAACGGGTTGATTTCAGCCTCAACCCGGTTGCCGGCCAGGACAATGCGACCATTCTCATGCTCGGTGACATCCATCTTGCACGGCGTACCAACGACCGCAATCAGTTCGCCAAGTTCGTAACCGATATAAACGATTTCGTATCAAGCACCTCCGGCCCCATCTACGGTATCACTCTCGGCGACATGACATGGGACCTTTACTGGATAGTCAACAATTACGGCTACGCGGATTATCTCAAGGATGCAAACACCATCAAGAACCTTCAGATATTCCATACCATAGGCAACCACGACCACAGCATGTACTATGCCGGCGACTTCGACACGGTCAAGGAATACAAGAGGCTCATCGCCCCCACGTACTATTCCTTCAACATCGGCAAGTTCCACTACGTGGTGCTCGACGACGTGGAGTGCACCAACGCAAAGCCTACCACCGACTCCCAGGGCAATCCCTGCTACGAGCGCGACTATAAGGGCAACGTGGTGAATGAGCAGCTGGAATGGCTCCGCAAAGACCTGCAGCATGTGACCCCCGGTACGCCCCTTGTGGTCATGATGCATATCCCTCTGTGCAACGAAAGCGGCTCCTGGAGGCTCTCCAGCGCAAATGCCTCGGCACTCAAGGCCGTGCTTGCCGAGTATCCGCAGACTCATCTCTTCACGGCGCACACGCATACCATCTACAACAACGACCGCCTCTCTTCCGACGGCTTCTACGAGCACAACGCCGGTTCCATCTGCGGCACCTGGTGGTGGAGCGCCAACGAGACTCCCGGCGTACACATCGGTCAGGACGGCTCCCCGGGCGGCTATACCGTGGTAAAGATCTCCGGTACCGGAATGACATGGCAGTACAAGGCTACCGGCAGCCCTCTGGACTATCAGTTCCGCACCTACGACCGCAATACCATCCACATTACCACCGAGAAATACGTCCCTGCCGGCAATGCTGCATCCAAGGCAAAGTTCGAACCCTCGCAGTGGGCTGCCGCAAGCTCCGACAACGAGGTTTACATAAACGTCTGGAACTGGGACCCTTCCTGGAAAGTGGAGGTGCTCGAAGGGGGTAACAGCCTGACGGTCACGCGTGTAACGGAGAAAGACCCTCTCCACCTCGTAGCCTATACGGCCAAGCGCCTCAACAAGAGCGCCGATGCCGGGTTCTCCACCACCTTTACCTCGCACCTTTTCTGTGCCAAGGCGTCCACCGCGAATTCCACCCTCACCATTAGGGTGACCGACCGCTTCGGCAACAAATACGAAGAACTCATGCAACGTCCTAAGCAATTCGAAATCAAAGCTTATGAAAAATAGCAAACGAATTCTGATTCTGGCCTTCCTGCTGTTTGCGACTGCCTTCCAGGCTCTCGCGCAGGGAGGCGTCAAGGGTACCGTTTACGACACAAAGAAACCGGTACCCCTCGTCGGTGCCACCGTGAGCGTTGAAGGGAAGCAAATCTTCACCACCAGCGACATCGATGGCAAGTTTACCATCAATGCATCCGAGGGCGACGTGCTCGTCATCCAGTTCCTCGGTTTTGCCGACCGCCGTATAAGCGTGACCAAGGCAGTCAACTACGAAGTCGTCATGGAGCCATCCGGCGAGATGCTCGGCGAGTCCGTAGTCACCGCACTCGGTATGACCCGTGAGCGCCGCTCGCTCGGTTACGCCGTGGTCGAAGTCGGCGGCGACGAGATCAACCAGTCGCAGTCCAGCAACTGGCTGGGCGGTCTGGAGGGCAAGGTCCCCGGCGTGCAGTTCAACAAAGCAGCCGGCCCCATGTCGTCCACCCGCGTCATCGTGCGCGGCGACCCTTCGCTTTCGGGCACCGGTTCCGCCCTCTTCGTGGTTGACGGCGTGCCCATCGAGTCAGGAATGATCGCCAACGCCTCCGGATCGGGCTACACCAACCAGGACAACCCAATCGACTTCGGCGACAACGGCTCCGACCTCAATCCCGACGACATCGAATCGGTTACGGTGCTCAAAGGTGCGGCTGCAACGGCCCTCTACGGCTCCCGTGCAGGTAACGGCGCCATCATCATCACCACCAAGTCGGGCAGCAAGGCGAGTGGCATAGGCGTTACCGTAAGCTCCCGCTTTACCTACGACGTCCCTGGCTACTGGCCTGATTTCCAGACAACCTACGGACCGGGAAGCGACCTCGGTCTCGACGAGTACGTTCTCTGGAAGAACAACCCCGAAGGCCTTGGCCGTCACTACAGCCGCTACGCCTTCGGCGAGGCCTACGACGCTACCAAGCTCCGTTATCAGTGGAACAGTATCAATTGGGAGACGGGAGAATTCACCCGAACCCCCTGGGTCTATGCAGATGACTGGTACACCGGCATCTTCCGGAACGGAATGACCCTGGAGAATTCCATTTCCATCGACGGCGGTGACGGAAAGGGCACCCGCATACGTCTGTCTGCCAATACCTCCAGGAACGACTGGATACTTCCCAACACCGGATACAGGCGCAACTCAATCTCCTTCTCCTTCAAGACTCCGGTAAACAAGTGGATAGACTTCAACGCAAAGGTCAACTACTACATGACCGATTCCGACAACCTTCCGTCCGGAGCCTACTCCAACAACGGCGTAATGTACCAGATCATCTGGAATCAGACCAACATCCCCATGAGCGCCTATGCCGACGAGTACTTCGCCGGACGCTGGGACCGCGAGGCCTACTACAACCCGCAGGAGTATCTCCTCAGCCAGGAGCAGTACTACAACCCCTACCGCATCCTGTACGAGATGACCAACACCCAGGACAAGGACCGCGTGTTCGGAAACGCCGGCCTGAGCATCAACCTCTGGAAGAAGAAGCTCACCCTGGACGTCAAGTCGGGTCTCGACATAGTAAACGAGTTCCGTACCCAGCGCAAGCCCTGGTACACATACAATTACGAACAGGGCTGGTACCGCGAGCAAAACAATTTCGTGGCCCAGATCAACTCCGACTTCCTGCTCAAGTACACCGACTCCTTCTTCAATGACGGCCTGTCGTTTACCGCTGCATTCGGCGGCAACAACATGACCTACATGCGCCGCAGCCACAAGGTTACGCTCGACCGTCTGGACATCGAGGGAGTTTACAATCCCACCAACTATCCGGCCGAGACCATCCCTCAGGACGACTACTACCGTTCGCAGAAGGTCGTCAACAGCCTCTACGGTCTGGTGTCGCTCGGCTGGAAAGACATGCTCTACCTCGACCTCACCGCCCGCAACGACTGGACTTCCACCCTTTCGCCCGGCAACTGGTCGTTCTTCTACCCGTCCGTGAGCGCCTCCGTGATGCTTGACAGGGTGGCGAACATGAATTCCTGGGCGCCCTGGGTCAACATGCTCAAGCTGCGCGCCTCATGGGCCAACGTGGGCCGCGACACTACTCCCTACGCCATCTCCTACATGTACACTACCACCGATTTCCCCGGCGGATACCGTCCCGGAGCCACCCTCCCCGACTACTACCTGCGTCCCGAGAACGTGGCTACATGGGAGTTCGGTCTCGAGGGCAAGTTCTTCCAGAACAGGCTCGCATTCGACGTGGCCTATTACACCTCCGACGTCACCGACCAGATTTACGCCCGCCCGGTGGACTACATGACAGGTGCCAAGTATTACACCTCCAATATCGGCCTTATCCGCAGCAAGGGTCTCGAACTCTCGCTCACCGTGGTTCCCGTAAAGACCCGCGACTTCACCTGGACCGTAAGCGCCAACGCATCGCGCTCCCGTGCGGTCCTGGAGAAGATGTACGACGGCTGGGACAACAGTCAGCCCCATCAGGCCGACATGGGCACCACCATCGGCTCCCGCCTGTATGTATATAATTATGTAGGCCAGCAGATGGGGCAGCTCTGGGGCAAGGGCCTCACGCTCGCTCCGGAAGGCTCATACATCCTCGGTGAGGACGGCAGCAAGGTTCCTTGCGCCGGACAGACGGTTCTCGACTCCGTCACGGGTCTTCCCAGCATGTCCGACGAACTCCGTTACCTCGGCAACGTCAATCCCGATTGGCTCGGCGGCCTGAGCACCTCCGTCAAATGGAAGGGCCTTAGCCTCGGCGCCATCTTCTCGGCGCAGCTGGGCGGCAAGACCTATTCCGTCACTGCGGCCAGCCTCGGTTATCAGGGCAAGCTCAAGAATACCCTCGAAGGCCGTCAGGACGGACTTATTCCAGAGGGAATCAATTTCGTTGGATACGACGATGACGGCAACGGAATATATAAGACCAACACCACGCTGGTGTCGGACATCTACACCTACTATTCCAATTTCAAGGCCAACCGTTACAACTTCGTGGAGTACATCTACGACAACTCTTTCCTCAAGCTCAAGGAGGTGACGCTCTCCTACGACTTCCCCAAGTCGCTGATCAGCAAGACCAAGGTCCTGCAGGGCATTACCCTTTCCCTGTATGCCAACAACCTCTTCTGCATCTCCAACTATCCGTTCTACGACCCTGAGGTCACAGGCGCCAACGACGCCAATGCGACCCGAGGCATAGAGGCGGGAAGTTTCCCCATGAGCCGTTCCTACGGTGGCAGCATCAAACTTAAATTCTAGAGCGCTATGAATAAGATAATCAAGACATTCGTGGCCCTGGCCCTTTGCGGAGCAGCCTGTTCCTGCACAGAAAAGTTCGTGGAAATCAATACGAATCCCAACAAGATAAACTTCGGCGATGCCGCTCCCACATCCCTGTTCGAACCCCTGTTCTACGGAATCGGCGTCAACAACCAGTACCAGGCATGGTTCTTCGCCAACGAACTGGCCCAGGTGACGGCGTTCACCAGCGGCCAGACCACCCAGATACACCAGTATCAGGTTACCGACGGCAACTGGCAGAGCCAGTGGGACAATTACGCGCGCTTCGGCTTCGACGCCCATCACCTCGTTGCCCAGGCCGTCAAGAGGGAAGACAAGTACATGGAGGCTCTCGGCCTTATTCTCAAGGTCTATTGCCTCAGCAACCTTTCCGCCCTGTTCGGCGACATCCCCTATAAAGAGGCTTACATGCAGACCGAGAACACCAGCCCAGTGTTCGACAGTCAGGAAGAGCTTGCCGCCGAGTTCGTAGCCGACCTCGACAGCGCCGCCGTAATCCTCGCCCGCAGGCCTTCGCTCACCAAGCCGGGTCTCGACAAGATGTATGGCGACAACTACACCAAATGGATAAAGTTCGCCAATTCCCTCAAGCTGCGCATACTCTGCCGCATGTCCGGCATCAACGACAGCTATTGGGCTGCCATCCAGCAGATAATTGACAATCCTTCCAAGTATCCCGTCTTCGCCGACAACACCGACAACGCGGCCGTTCCCTTTCAGGATGTTGACCCTTACCGCAACTACTGGGGCCAGCAGAACATGACGAATTCCAACTTCACCGCACACCGCATCACCCAGACCATGATTGACATGATGGTGCAGTTCAACGACAAAGGCAACGCCATATTCGAAGATCCCCGCCTTCCCATTTTCGCAACCCAGCGCTCCGGCGCATGGAAGGGCTCCCGCGGCGGTGTGCCCACCGGAGACTTCAAGGCTTATGACGCCGGCTCCGCGCTTCCCAACTATGCTGTCCTCGCCCGTTCGAGCATGCCTGCTTTCCTCATGGATTACTCCGAGGTGCTCTTCATTCTCGCCGAGGGCGTGCAGAAGGGCAAACTCAACGTAGCGGGCAAGACTGCAAAAGACCTCTACGAGGAGGCCGTACGCGCCAGCATAGCCAAGTGGGCGGAATTCGGCCAGTACGCAGCCAAACCCGTTACCGTGCGCTCTGCAGACATCAACACTTTGCTCGGCGGTCCGCTGGGCTCCTACGACATGGCAAATGCCGGCGAGGGCCTCTACCGCAGCGCCGAGGAACTCATAGCCTGCCAGAAATTCCTTTCCCTGTACTTCTGCGGCTACGAAGTGTATAACGAGTGGAGGCGTACCGAATATCCTGATTTCCAGATAGCTGACGGTACTTCTTCCAACGATTACGAGCTGCCAACACGCTACGGATACCCCAACTACACCGTAGCTTCCAACAGTGCGCACGTCACCGAGGCCCTTGAGCGCATGGGCGGCGCCGGCGCAGTGAACAACATGCACATTCCCCTCGACTGGTCGTACGTCAAGCTCCACGGCTCGCACCGCAGTCCTTATTCATCTCAGCAGTAGTAAATCATGAAAAAGTTACTCATACCTTTGGTCATATTGCTCGCAGCCACAGGCTGCCGCAAGGAGCAGGACGAATTCGTGATTGTGGGTGACCCCCACTTCAGCATCGTACTGCGCGACGATTCCGAAGTACCGGTTGCAACGCTCGACGAGATGTCGGCCCAGTACACGCTTGCCCTTGGACCCAACGCCTGGAGCGCGTCGGCCGATAACGCAAAACACGTTTCCAAGGCGGTCCGCTTCCATGTAACTTCCAACATGCGCTGGAAAGTCGTCTCCGCCACAGGAGAAGACCTGCCCTGGATACATCCTTTCCCGGGCAGCGGCGAGAAGGAGGGCCTCTTCTTCTTCAAGACCGAACGCAACATCGACCCGGTCAACAGCCGCACCGCCATGTTCAATATTCTGGTGGACAAGGGTAACGGCTATGAGCCCGTGGAGGGCATACTCACCGTCACCCAGGACAAGAGTCCGCACTTACTGGAGATGAATGCCGCCAAATTCAATGTGCAGGCTGCCGGCCAGCGCGTGCGTCTTGCCGTAACGTCCAACGTCGATTGGACTTACAGCCTCGAACCTTCCTCCGATTATGGCACCGCCGACCTTTCCTGGATTGCCGACGAGTCCAAGCATACCCCCGGCAAACAGGTCGATACCCTCGTCTTCAAGGTCGCAGCCAACAACCTTGGCGTGCGCGGCGCCAACCTCACGGTCAACTATACTCTCGACGGCGAGGCCAAGAGCGAGCTTATCCCCATCACGCAGTATCCTGCCAACGAAACCGAACTCGAAGGCTTCCCCGTAAAGTGGGCGGTTCGCGTGGCAGACAACACCTACGCCTCCACCTGGCCTAACGGCGGCACCATCCCTCCCGTAAGCGGCAGCGGCATGATGACCTGGCACAACGAAAGCGGCAAGGCCGTTGACAGCGCCGGCAAAGCCGTCATCGACGTCTCCGACAATTGTCCCCGTGCCGCGGGAGTGTGGCCCGGAGATTATCTTGAGATCGTTGCTGCGGCGCCCGTTTCCGCAGGAACCATTGTCAAGCTGGTGTTCGGCACGCGCGTATCCGGCACCGGTCACAAGTACTGGAGACTCGAGTTCCGCGACGGCGAGACCTGGAAGATTGCAGGCCAGCCTCTTACCGATCCCGAGGTCCCCGGGCCCGACGGTCAGCCTGTCGTTTACACCCATGTCATGAATTCCGACGGCTCCACGAACATCTTCGTAGAGTCCCTCGCCAATTACACTGCCAACACCGACCAGGTGGAATTCCGCTTTATCTGCGCCGCCAACTGGCAGGCTAACGGAAACGGGGCCCTGGGTGCGCCCAACGGCGGAACATGGCGTCTTGCAGTCGATACCAAGACTGCCGACGACCCTTATCAGCCTCAGATTTCCATCGTGGCTGCCGGTTCCGAAACGCTCACAAAGGCCAATCTTACGGTCAATCCTTCATACCTTGCCTTCAACGGCGAGAATGCGGGCTCCCGCAAGTTCACCGTATCTTCCGACCAGGATTTCACCCTCACCCCTTCATCCGACTGGATCAAGATCGACCAGACCGAATCTTCCGCCGGCGATGATATTTCCTTCAGCGTTAGCTGCGACGACAACGCCACCGGCTCCATCCGCGAGGGCGCCATCGTCGTCAAGGCCGGCATCACGAGGTCTTCCATCGCCATCATCCAGGGTGCGAAGCCGGGCTCCCAGAAGCCCGACGACCCCGGAACCGATGAGCCCCAGGAGGTTACGACGCCTGCCGAGTTCCCTATAACCTGGAGCATGCCCGGCCCCAGCAATGTCAACGGAGTTGACTTCTCGCTCAACAACGTATCCGGTTCGTACGTGTATTCCGATACCCACCACGGCAAGCTGAGCGTGATCCGTACTTCCACCACCACGCCTACGCCGAGCAACACAACCTACCAGAAACGTTCCGAGGAACGCTGGAACGGCAAGCACTGCCTGCTGCACTACGGCGTTTACAAGGAAGACTACTGGCTCTTCGAGGTGTTCAACGTCACCAATCCTGCCGGTACATATACCATAGAGTACTGCGCCGAGTCTTCAGGCAACGGCCCCAAGTACTTCTTGCTCGAGTATTCCGGCGACGGCGTCAACTGGACTCCGGTCGATCCCAAGGACGGAACCTACGACAGCGAGAGCGGCGTGGAGAACTTCCAGTACACCTATGCGCTCGAGAAGGCGTCCACGGTCTATACGATCAACAAGTCGGTCCACCTTCCCGCCATCACTAAGTCCACCACCGTCAGGGTGCGCGCAAGGGTGGTTTCCGTGAGCCGCATCGCGGGAACCGACATGCCTCTTAACCACGGTGCGACCAACCGCGTGGGCGATCATGTGACCATTTCGTTCAAAGCAGACTAAACAAACGATATACAATTATGAAGTACAACAAACCCATTGCGGAATACCTGCCACTTGAGGCATATTCCGAGTTCATGGAACTGACATCCTTCGACGGCCTCGGCCTCGAGGACGCTCAGGAAGAGGAATTAATCTTTTAATGCACATGGTTATGAAAAAGTCAGTATTCTTCTTCGCTGCATCGGCAGCCCTTGTGCTTTCTTCCTGCACAACCAAGGAAATCGAGTCAGTTCCCCAGTACGGCAGCCGCATCGTTGAGTTCACGGCGTCTTCCGTAGATACCAGGACCGTCTTCGGCACTCCCGACGGTTCCACTTACCCCGTTCTTTGGAGCGACAACGACGCTCAGATCGGTCTCTCGCTCAATCTCAAGGGCGACATCCTCAAAGCCGACCTTTCCGTTTCGGCAGACCACAAGACTGCAACCTTCGCCAGCGAGGTGACCGATGACGGCAGCGGCATGTACCAGTTTGCAGTCGTCAATCCCTGGGCTGCATTCAAGAGCGTGAACGCAAGCGAAAGCCGCATCATGGTCGAGATTCCTTCCGGCCAGACCAGCGGCGCCGGTACCCCCGACGAGAAGGCTCAGGTGATGTACGGAGTCTCCGAGATCAGCGGCGAGCTCCCTTCCAAGGTGAGCCTCAACCTCAAGCACGTTCCCGTTTACCTTCACATGTCCTTTGCCAATGCCGATCTTGGCGGCGCCACCGTACAGTCGGTGAGCGTTTCTTCCGAGAAGAACATCGCAGGCCGCTTCTACATGAAGCTTGACGGTTCCTACGTAGAGGGCAACACCATGCTCAAGTCCATCTCCGTCACCACCGACCAGCTCGACGACGTATGGTGCGCAATCGCTCCCGAAGACCTCTCCGGCAGCGCCCTCACCCTTGCAGTCGTTACCGACCAGGGCTCACTCAGGAAGACCCTCACCGTTCCCGCCGGCAAGTCCTTCACCTCCGGCAAGATCTTCCGTTTCACGGTTGACATGAGCGGCGTTAAGCTGATGCCTCCCGTGATTTACAAGCAGGTTACCTCCGAGAGCGACCTTCACGTCGGAGACGAGATCATCATCGTCGCCCAGGACGACGAGGTTGCAATCTCTACGGCCCAGAACACCAACAACCGTTCCGCAGCAGGCATCACAAAGGACGGCGACCTCATCAAGGATCCCAGCGAGTCCATCGAGGTGTTCGTGCTCGAGGACGGCGTGATTCCCGGACACTATGCATTCAGGGCCACTTCCGCGCAGGCTCCCGGCTACATCTATGCGGCCAACGCCTCCAGCGCCAGCGGCAACTACATGCGTACCAAGGATACCATGGATGCAGCGGCCAGCTGGAGCGTCACCTTCGATTCCGAGGGAACCGCCCAGATATTTGCCGACATCACCGGCAAGAACTGGATGCGTTACAATCATGACAGCAATCTGTTCTCCGCTTACGCTACCACCTCTTCACAGCTTAATACGCTCATCTACCGCAAGGACGTCCCCGCAAGCACTTCTCCCCGTCTGAAAGTCACTTGCGACGCTGACGGATCGACCCTAGCAAGCGGCGCGGGCATCATTTCCGTCAACATCTTCAGCAACGTCTCCTGGACGGCCTCCGCAACCGGCGGCGCAAGCGTTGACCAGGCTTCAGGCAGCGGCAATGCGGTCCTGAGCGTCTCCATCCCTGAAAACACCGGCGCCTCCGTCAAGAGCTACAAGGTTACCGTGAGCACAAGCGCATCGGTATCTCCCAGCAGCTACGAGTTCAACATCAGCCAGAATCCTTATGTCTCCATCGCAGAAGACGAGGTCCTCTTCAGCGAGTCGTTCGCCAAGGCGGCAAAGGGCGATACCCCTTCCGCATATCAGGCCAGCGGAGACGTGAGCACCTATGTGTTCGGCGGTTCCTCAGTAGTCTATACCGAGAGCGGTGCCGGCACCAAGTTCTATGACGACGGCCTCGTGTATGTCAAGAATGGTTTCGACGGAGACACGTCCGGAGCCAACATGATGAACCTCATGGTTCCCAAGGGCGGCGGCTGGTTCAAGATTTCCGGCATCCCTTGCCCGGGCGTCAAGACAGCTACCCTCGTGTTCCGCGGCAACTACCAGACCGGCCCTACCGTGAGCACCTCTACCGAGGGAGTCACCGTCGGCGACAACGAGCAGACCGACTATCAGTCCAATTGGGAGAAGAAAGTGTATGTCAAGCAATTTGTCATAACCTTCGCAGACGACTTTGCCGGCGGCACCTTCGACCTTACCTTCCTCAATTCCAATGCGAGCAACAACAACCGTATGACCGACATCGAGATTACGGTTACCGAGCTTAAGTAATTTATTTGAGATGAAGAAAACATATATTACCCCCGACTGCGCAGCAGAGGGCATTCTCACTCTTGGGAATGCCCTGCTGAGCGAGTCTCTTCGTGGTAACGGTGACATCAATGATACCAATCCCGAAATGGATTGGGGTGACTTTTAAACCAGGAAAGCATATGAAAAAGTATATTGTTTTCGCTGCCACAGTCGCAGCCGCCGTGCTTTCCTCTTGCACACCCAAAGAGCTTGAGCCTGCCGCTCCTGCACAGGTCAGCGTCACTTTTACCGCCGAGGCTCCTCAGACCCGTACCGTTTTCGGTGAGCAGAATGCCGACAAGAGCTATCCCGTCCTTTGGAATGCGGATGACAAGCAGGTCGCTGCCTCCATCGGCTATGCCACTGCAAAGCCACTCGACGTAATCCCTGCAGCAGACGGCTTGTCCGCCAGCTTTACCGCTACATTTGACGCGGCCGATTCTTATCGTTTCATACTGGTCAATCCGTTTGCAGCTTACAAGAGCGTCAACAAGACAAACAAGACCGTCATGGTAGAGATTCCTGCGGCGCAAACGTCAACGCCCGCCGGTCCCGACCCTTCGGCCCAGATTCTTTATAGCATCACAGAAGAACTTACCACCCTTCCGTCGGTGCTGCCCGTCTCGTTCGCTCATGCGACTGCATACCTCCATATTTTCTTTAAGGACCTCTCGCTGCCTGCCGGTGCAAGCGTGCAGAGCGTTACCATTGAAGCTCCGGAGGGATGCTACATAGCCGGCCGCAACCATTTCCTGCCCGAGGAAGGCAAGTTTAACGGAGAAGGCACGTCCCAGTTCAACATGATATCCGTAAGCACTGACACCACCGACGAGGTCTGGTGCGGCATCGTTCCCGCAAACCTGTCTGGCAAGTCCCTCAAGCTTACGGTAGGTACCGACCAGGGTTCGCTCAGCAAGACCATTACCCTGCCTGCGAGCGCTGCCCTTGCCCCCGGCGATGTGGTCCGCTTCAGCGTGAGCATGGCCGGCATTTCCGCTCAGGACGCCGTCAAGTTCAAGCTGGTCTCTTCCGAATCCGACCTGCACTGGGGGGATGAAATCATCATCGCCGCAGCTGATTCCGACCTCGCCATGAGCACCGGCCAGAACACCAATAACCGCTCTTCGGCTGGTATAACCAAGAGCGGCGAGTACATTATCGACCCTGCCAGTAACGTGGAGATTATCAAGCTCGAAGACGGACTGGTCCCCGGACAGTGGGCCCTGCGCGCAACCGGCGAGTCCAATCCCGGTTATCTTTATGCGGCCGCCGGTCTGGACGACAAGGGCAATTACCTCAGGACACAGGATTTCGTTGACCAGCTTGCAAGCTGGAGCATCGGCTTCGGCGACATCACCGATGCCGACAAGGAGAATCCCGATTCCGAGCGCGCCATCATCAAGGTTGACGGTCTCAAGCGCAATCTCATCAGGTACAACTCGGGCGACAATCTTTTCTCTTCCTATAAAGAGACGTCAACCATGCTGCCCGTCAAGATTTACCGCAAGGATGTTGAGGCAGATGCTACTGCGAGACTCAAAGTGACGAACGCCGACGGGAACACCGATGACGTCGTCGTTTCCGCAGCTGAGTCAACGGTGCCTGTCTATGTGTTCGGTAACGTCGCATGGACCGCGTCCGTAAGCGGAGGTGCAAGCCTCGACAAGACCTCCGGCACAGGCGCAGCGGTTCTGACTGTCAGCGTTCCCGCCAATGCAGGCTCCGCTGACAAGAGCTACGTCGTGACGGTGTCCACCACGGCATCTGTGACCCCCGCCTCCTATACACTCAACATCAACCAGAAAGCCCCCGTCACCACATCTCTCAAGGTCGGCGATGTGCTTTGGTCGGAGAGTTGGGCGGGCGGAGCAAAAGATCAAACTCCTGCCAAATATATGGCAAGCGGCAAAGCTTCGACTGTCGTTTATGATGGAGCTACCGTAACTTATTCGCAGAACAGCAATTCCACCAAGCTCTATGCTGACGGCCTTGTGTATATACCTAATGGAACATCTCCTGTTCCAGACGGAGCCAATCCTTTGAACTTGCTTGTAGCAAAGAGCGGCGGCTGGTGGAAGATTGCCGGAATCCCCTGCAGCGGAGCCAAGACGGTCAAGCTCACTTATTACAGCAATTCCGTTCCCAGTGCCAAGCGCACGGTAACTTCAGACACAGAAGGCGTAACGCTCAGCTCATACACCAATGAACCCTACACTTCTGAATGGAATAAAACCGTCAATGTCATAAGTTACGTCATCACTTTCGCCGACAGCTTTACAGGCGATACGTTCAATTTGTCATTTAACAATACAGACACCGGCAACATCCGCGTCACCGACGCTTCGGTTGTTGTAACTGCGGTAAAAGAATAAAAAGATATGAAGAAATTGGATTACGAAGCTCCTGTCCTCCAGTGCATTACTGTCGCTGCTGGAGGAGGGTATCTCAATAACGTCTCCGCCCCGGGGGCGAAGATTACATCCGTTGATGAAGAAGAGTGGGGAACCTATTAGAATTATGGCGCGTATGAAAAAGTTTATAATCCTCACTCTCGCTGGATCACTTGCTCTTTGGTCTTGCGACAAGAACGTTCCCGAGAACAATCCTTCTGATAATACTGAAGCCAATAAGGTTCAAGTAGATTTCTTTGCTTCCGCTCCCGCAACCAAGGCAGTCTTTGGTGTAAAAGATGGTTCCTCTTATCCTGTAAAGTGGAGCAGCAACGATGTTGCTCCAGCAGTTGCCCTGTTTCAGAGCGGCGTTACTGATTTTGACCAGGCAACTGACTTTGTTGTTTCTGCTGATGGAACTACGGCCAATTTCAAGGCTGCGGTCCCCGACGCTCAGAGCAGTTATACCTTCATTAGCGTGTCACCTTATTCCGCGCTAAGGTCGGTAAATGGTAACGATCAAAAAGTCAACGTCGAGATTCCTTCAGGTCAGACTTCAGGATCGGGCACTCCTGATGAGAAGGCAATAGTGCTCTACGCAAAAACGGGCCCTTACAATTCGGTTCCGTACAGTGTTGATTTGTCTTTCGATCACGTTACTGCTTACTTGAATATTGCATTTACAAATCTGAATCTCGGAAGCGGAGAGACTGTTCAGTCGGTGGATATCAACTCCGACCTCAAGATCGCCGGTCGTACTTTCTTCTTCCCTGAGGACGGTCACATCGAAAATAATGCAATGACGAGTACAATCACCGTCAATACTGATGATCCCAGCAGCGTGTGGGCTGGCATTGCTCCAGTTGACCTTTCCGGACAGACCGTCACTTTTATCGTAAAGACAAACAGCCACACATTCACCAAGGCAGTCACTTTCGGAACAGGACGCGCCCTTACCTCTGGCAAGGTTGCCAAGTTTACCGTTGATATGAACGGAATCGCTGGACAAGAACCCGAGGAATTCGTCCTTGTAACGGACGAGAATCAGCTGAGCGTCAACGATGAAATAATTATAGTTGGAGCTAATTACGAGTCGGCCCTGTCAACGACCCAGAATGCCAATAACCGCGCACCTGCGGCGGTAACCAAAGACGGTAACAAAATTTTAAGCCCCTCCAATGCTGTTCAGAGAATTACTCTCGTCGATGGTATCGTACCTGGAGAATATGCGCTTAAGGTGAGTGATAATAAGTATCTTTACTATGCATCCGGAGGCAATTACCTCAGGACAAAGGGCTCAATAGACGCCACGTCCAGTTGGGATATCAATATTCGCACAGCAGACACTCCTTCAACCCACTCTGAGTTGAATACTGCAAATGTGGCATATATACAAGAAAAGACGCATGCCAGGTTCATACGTTACAATTATTCCGACGATAACAATTTGTTCTCAACATATGCTGAATCATCTGGGACTAAATTCGTGAGCATATACCGAAAGGTTAAGGATGATGTTACCCCGAGTTTCAATGTGACCAATACGTCTCTTGACTTGAGTGATGTAAGTGTGCCTGCCACCGGGCAGACCGTAAAGGTATATGTGTTCGGAAACGTTGCCTGGACTGCATCTGTTACCACTGGCGCCACTCTGAATCAGAATTCTGGCACAGGTAGCGCCATCCTTGAGGTCACTATTCCTGCAAATGATTCAGATGTAAAGACTTATACTGTTACGGTCAGCACAACTGCATCAGTGGCGACGCAATCCTATAGCCTGAAGATTAATCAGGCAGCTAGCGGTACTGTTGAGCCGGAGGTTGTGTATTCAATTATCCCCAATCGTACAGCCAATAATAATTATGGCTCAAATGGATCCTACAACGGCAATTGTGATATGACTATCGATGGCATTATGTGGAATGTAACAGGTGTGACTGATTCTGATGCTTATGATGGATGGCGTCTTGGTGGCAAGAGTTTGACGGGAGTGGACCGCGCGATCTATTCGAAGACTGCAATCCCTAACAATGTGACTAAGATCGTGGTCGAGCATACTGGGAAGAATATCACTGTCAATTCATTTACTCTTACCGTGCATACTTCTGCAAGCGATGCTGCATCAGGAGACAATGCCATTGCTACTCTTACCGGAAGTGTTTCGACTACAGCAGCAACAGAATTTGTCAAACAGGACAATACCGAATGGAAAGGTTGCTTCTACAGACTTGTTTACAACGTTACTGAGACATCAGGATCTAACAAGTACGTTCAAATGAAGAGCCTTAATATCTGGGGATATCCCACAGAATAATCCTTATTTAGAATGAACTTCCCGGAGCACCCCTCCGGGAAGTTTTGTATTTAGTCAGATTCTAAAATATCCTCAACCGCACTCGCTGTTTGAAGGTTCCAGGCCAAGGCTTTTAAATCTCACAGCTGCAGCATAATCTTAAAAACAATAACGGTTTTGGCATAAGCCGTGAAATATAAGTCGCTTATTATCACGCCACGTGTCCGCGCCTGAAATTCGTCTTCTGCGCCGGTAAACCTGAGAGGCTTCCGTGGGCAGTGCAGAGCGGACTCGCTCCGGCCGACGCCCACCCTTACGAACGGGAGGCGGGAGCGGGTCTGGTCGGAGCAGCCCTCGGAAGCACTCCCGTTTCCGGAATGGCCGGACAGGAAAGTACGGAGCCAACGAGACAATAAGCTCGCCTAAAAATGATTCTGGCAGGAAAATAGTTTTACGTTATCTGGCTCAGAAGTGAGCCCGCTTATTCAATAGCCTTCGCTATGACATCATCAGGGACATTAAGACCTTTGAGGACATCTGCAATGCGGGCTCTTTCCCTGGCGGAGCCTTCGGCAAGTCCCTTCTCCATGCCCTTCTCCATGCCTCTTTCCATGCCAATCCTCAGCCCCTGTTCAGCGGCGTATGCTATCTGGTTCTCGATGTCTTGTTTCGTTCTCATGTCTTCAAGGTACGAATTTTTCTCCGTCGGCGTAAATTTAGACAATTTCACAGATTCAAACAAGGTTTATTGATGTGCCAATATTAAGAATAATTTGGGCCATGACATCAAAAAAACGCCCCGAGCGCTGGAATAATTAGCGAAAAAACGTAAATTCGCGTACAAGCCTGAATGGACGTATATGGATAAACAAAAATATAAAGCTCCGGAACAATATATTTCCGGGCTGGGAGCAGAGTTTGACTTTGCCGATATCATTGGTGGAGCCGGACCTTCCGGCGAGGCCGGAGTCATCGGAGAGGGAGAAGATTTTGTCTATTGAAAAGATGAGAAAGCAATTCATTACTTTTGCCCTTGCCGCACTGGCGGCTATGACCGTCTTTTCCTGCGCCCGTGAACTGGAGCAGGACCATCCCAGGCAGCCCGAGGCACCTGCAGTGCAGCTCACCGTAAATACCGAAGAGATTCAGTCGAAAACCTACATGGAGCAGGACGGCGGCAAGTGGGCCCCCCGCTGGCATGCATCAGACAAGATAGGCGTCTTCATCGATTCCTGGACAGCCGGAACCGCAGCCGCCCACGGCACCCTCTCCAACACTTTGCCCGACGGCAGGACGGCCACCTTCGAAGGAACCGCCTCCGTGAGCGAAGGCGTACATACCGTGTACGCCTTCAGCCCTGCGAGGGCATTCTACGGAACCGAGGCCGGAAGCGTTCTCGACCTCGAAATCCCTTACATCCAGTTCCCGACGGCTGCCTCTTTCGACCCCAAGGCCGACCTGCTGGTGTGCGTGCCGCAGGAAGTGAGCGTAAGCGGAAGTTCCGCCACCGTGGACAAGATGCATTTCCGCCGCATCGGCGCCATACTCGAAGTGGTCCTTGCCGATGCCACGGCGGGAGGCGTACTGTCGGCGGACAATATCAAGTCGGTAAAGCTGACTTCCGGCATGGGCGGGGCGGCCCTTACGGGCGTTTTCCGTTACGACTTTGCCGGAGCCGACGCTGCGGCGCAGCAGATGGCGACAAGCAACCCGAGCGTCACCGCCGACCTGTCGGCAAGCCCCATGCCTTTCCATGGCAACAAGATTTACCTCATCGTAAATCCCACCACCCTCCGGGGCGGCACTACCCTTACCGTCACGGTGCTCACCGACGCTCACGAGGTGACCAGGGTCATATCCCTGCCCTCCGACCTGGAACTTCCCAGCAGCAAGGTCACTACGCTCACGATTAACCTCAGCGATGCCGCGAGCGTGTATTTCGCCGACAACTTCGACTGGCTCTACCAGTACTGGGACGGCATGGCCGACGGCGCCGCAGACACATTTCTCTACACTACGGCACACGACCACGCGAAGTACAATCTGGACCCGGTGGGAAACAAGTCCACATCCACAAGTGCCGATCCTGTGTACAAGCAGCCCAATATCTGGTCCTGGAACGCTTCTACGCTGGGCGCTGCATTCACCGCACGCGGCTATGCCGACCGCCAGTCCTACGAGGCCGCCAATGTGCTCTATCCCCAGGAGAATTACCTCAAGTTCGGCAAGACCAACTATCACAACTGCCTCACCCTTCCGGCTCTGCCCGTAGGCAGCGCCCCCGTCAACGTGGATCTTTCCTTCGACTGGAGCGTGCAGGACGCAGGCAAGGAGTTCGTGGTCGAAGTGACCGGAGGCGGCACCTGCGCCGGCTCGGGCCTTGCCGTGAGCGAATCCTTCACCCAGTCCGAGACCCTCACCTGGGAGCGCAGGACGCTTGTCCTGAGGGACATCACCAGCTCTTCCCGCATCTGCATCAGACCCAATGTCAGCAACTACGGTGCAAGCGGCAAGTACCGCTGGTTCATAGACAACATACGCGTCACTCCTCACGATGGCGCGGTCGTTTCGGGCAACGTCATCGGACAGGTGCTCGACGCCAAGGGCAATCCTGTTGCCGGAGTGGTGGTATCCGACGGCTACGTAGTCACTACCACCGGCTCCGACGGCTGGTACGGCTTCCATTCCGACAAGAAGAACGGCTACGTGTTCATCAGCCAGCCCCAGGGCTACGAGGTGCAGCTCTCAGGCGTGTTCCCGCAGTTCTGGCAGGCGCTCAGCAGCGACAAGTCGAAGGAGGAGCAGCACGATTTCAAGCTTACCGCGGTTGACAATTCGCAGTGCGTGCTGCTGGCCCTCGGCGACTTCCATCTCTGCAACCGCAATTCCCTGTACGACCTGAGGCAGTTCCGCCTGCAGACCGACGAGCTCAAGAAGCGCGTGCTTGCGTTCCGTTCGCAGGGCAAGAAAGTCTATGGCCTCACCCTCGGCGACATGACCTGGGACCTCTACTGGGACAATTCCTCGGGCCTTGCCGGATGCAACTTCGACCTTGCCGCCTACAAGTCGGAGGTCAATACCGATTTCGCCGGGCTGTCGTTCCCCATCTGGCATACCATAGGCAACCACGACCACGACTACAGGGGCACCGGCGACTGGGACACTGTAATTCCCTACAAGCAGATAATCGGCCCCACTTACTATTCGTTCAACGTCGGCGGGTACCACATCATCTCGCTCGACAACGTCATCTGCAACAACGACGGCACCGTTGCGGGACGTGCCGACACGGGTGGCCTGACCCAGGATATCCTGGACTGGATAACGGCCGACTTGGCCCGGGTCGATGAGTCCGTGCCTCTGATAATCTCGCTGCACGAGTCCATCCATACGCCGTACAACCCCACCGGTGGCTACATTTACAACACCTACGTCAACAAGCTGTACCCCATACTCGGCGACCACAACGTGCACATCGTGTCGGGACATACCCACTGCGTCGCAAACGTCAAGGTATCCGACAAGGTATTCGAGCACAATACCGGAGCCCTCTGCTCCACCTGGTGGTGGACGGGCCGCTTCAGCATCAGCAAAGAGGCTTCGTGGGGTGACGGTTCCTCGCTCGCAACCATCTACAATGTGGGCCGCGACGGCTCTCCCGCGGGTTATACCGTTTACGACCTCGCCTCCGGCAGCATGAAGTGGCGCTACAAGGGCTTCGGGCTCGACGACGACTGCCAGTTCAAGACCTACGACCGCAACGAGTTCACGCTGACCGCCGCGAACTGGTGTCCCGCAGCCTCGGCTACCAACAAGACCGAGTTCGAGAATATTGCGGCCAACGGCGACGGACAGTATTCCTACGCCGTGCCAGCAGGCACTTCCGGAGTCCCGGAGAACCTCGTTTACATCAACGTGTGGAATTACGACACGTCCACCAAGATCAAAGTTACCGAGAACGGCAAGTCGCTTACCGTCACCAAGTTGGTTGACGCCTACGACCCCATGCACATGGTGGCTTACCAGGCTGTCCGCTACCAGAACGGCAGCGGCGCCACGTCTGCATTCGTCACCGGTACCAACCAGCACATGTTCCGGGTGCAGGCCTCCAGCCCCACTTCCACTCTCGAGATTACCGTAACCGACCGCTTCGGCAACGTATCTACCCAGACCATGACCCGCCCCAAGGCTTTCAACGTCGATTGGAAATAATTTAATACAAAATAATTCCAGCAGCCTGCCGGAATCGAAGATATAATCAATCATATACTTATGAAAAAATATCTGCTTCCTGTACTGTTTGTTCTGTTGTGCCTGCCGCTGTCGGCAAAACGAGTCAAAGGCAGCGTCAAAGGCGAGGGCGCACCCCTTGCGGGAGTCGTGGTGAGCGACGGATACCGCTTTGTCGTGACCGGCAAGGACGGCAGCTTCTCGCTCAACACCCACAAGGACGCCCGCTTCGTGTTCGTCGTCACCCCTTCGGGCTACGTTGCCGACTACAGCAGCGGCGCACCGCAGTTCTACCTTCCCATAAAGGGTACCAAGGAATTCGATTTCGATCTGCAGCGCCTGGGATACGGAGACGATTTCACCCTTTTCTCCGTTTCCGACCCCCAGATGCAGAACCAAAAGCACTTCAAACGCTTCTGCGGCAGACCGCTCGGCGATCTGCGGGGCATGGCCCGTGTATGCAGTGCAGAACGTCCCACAGTAGGAATCGCCCTCGGCGACATTGCCTGGAACAAGCTCAGCATGTTCGATTCATACAAGAAGGCGATAGCCACCACCGGCATACCCTTCTATGCCATAATCGGCAACCACGATTTTATACAGAACAAGGACGGCATAGCGGCGGGGGAGGCCTACGAAAAGGCCTTCGGACCCTACAACTACGCATTCTGGCTGGGTACGGACCTGGTGATAGGACTCAACGACATCATCTTCAAGTCCAGCGGCAAAGACGATCCCGAAAAATCCTCAAACAATTACATCGAAGGATACTCCCGCGAGACGCTCGATTTCGTGAAAGGCTTGCTGGAATACGTGCCTGCAGGGACCCATATTTTCATAGCTCAGCACAGCCCCCTGCGTTTCGCTTTCCGCACCGCGAAAGATGATATAGAAAATGCCGCAAGCCTTGTAAGCCTTCTGGAGGGGTACGAGGCCGACATCATCTCCGGGCACACCCACATAATGAATAAGGTACGCGTCGCCGACAATATCGTCGATAACAATGCGGCCGCAATAGGCGGAGCCTGGTGGGCGACCGACCTGTGCCGTGACGGCACCCCCAGGGGATACGAAATCATAAACTCCATAAGCGGCGAACGCAGCTTCCGCTGGCACAACATCGACTATCCCGATGACTATCAGGTTGAATTCATAGGAATGGACCGTGCGCGGCTCCATCGCAACAGCGTGCTGGCGATGGTCTGGGCGGCAGACGAGAACTGGACCTGCACCTGGACTCAGGACGGCCTTCCGATGGGAGAGCTCGAACGGCAGTTCGATTACCCCGGCGGTTATACCCGGGAGATACTCGAAGTCTACAAGGGCGAATACTCCAAGATTCCGGGGTACAAGCGCCCCATCGACCAGAGGCACTATTACGTCGCCACGCCCTCGCAGTACGCATCGGTTATTACCATGACCGTAAAGGCCCCCGACGGACGCAGTTGGAGCCACACCTTCGACGTTCGCGGTACATATACAGACCTGCAGGCGCACCGTGGCGGCGCAGGCCTGATGCCCGAGAATACCATATCCGCCATGCGCAACGCCCTCAAGCTCAATGTGAACACCCTGGAGTTCGACCTTCAGCTGTCCGCCGACGGCAAGGTGGTGGTTTCGCACGACAACTACTTTCATCCCCGTTACTCCATGCGTCCCGACAGTTCGCTTGTGCTCAAGGAAGATCCCAAGGAGTACCTCTACACCATGCCTTACGACAGCATCGCACGGTACGACGTGGGCCTGAGGTTCGTTGACCGCTGGCCGGACCAGAAGAAAATTCCGGAGCACAAGCCCCTGGCCTCGGACCTTATACGCTTTGCAGAAGAATACACTGCCAGTAACGGACTTTCGCCTGTGCGTTACAACATAGAAATCAAGTCCCGCGCCGGCAAGGGCGAAGGCAAGAACTGGCCGGAGTACAAGGAATTCTGCGACAAGTGCATGGAAGTGCTGCTGGCACAGAATCTTGGCGACCGCCTTGTGGTCCAGTCATTCGACCCCAGAGCCCTGGAGTATATCCATTCCAAGTACCCCGACGTAAACCTGTCATTCCTCACCGACGAAAAGCTTACGGAAATCTCAGAGATCCTCTCCATGCTATCTTTCCAGCCCCGCTGGTGGTCTCCTCATTACAGCGTTGTGACTCAGGAGAATGTGGCTTACTGCCATGCAATGGGAATCCGCGTAGTCCCCTGGACCGCCGATGAAATGGAAGATATTGAACGCATGGCCAGATGCCGCGTTGACGCAGTTATATCCAACTATCCGGACCGCTTGATAAAGGTATTCCGCAGAGGTTTGTAGTAACCAAGTTGCTGCATCTTGCGGCCGTAGTCTGCAAGACGCAGCAACTTAGCTTAGAAGCGAACCTCCATTCCGATGTTGATGGCGTTGGGGAACCACGCAGGAATCTTGTTCCAGAATTCTCCGTTGCCCCGGATGTTCCAGAGGGGCTCTGCACCGCGTGCCGTTACCACGGAGCCGTCGGGCAGGGTCTTCTGCCTGTGGGTGACTCTCCAGATGAAATCGACGCGCAGCATCCTGAAGATGTTGGAAAGACCGGCTCCCAGCTCGATGTAGGGCACTCCGTCGAGCCCCTGGGTCATGACGCCCCGTTTGTTGGTGGGGAACATCATGGGCGCGCCGAACGACGGGAGCGTACCATTGTTCTCGTCGCGCAGGGTTCCGTAGGCAATCTTGGCTGTGAACTCCTCGCGCAGCTGCAGTTCGCGGATCAGGGGAATCTTGCCCAGGAAGAAACCGTTGAATGTGTGGTACCAGAGCAGCGTCGCCCAGGTGTCGGACGCAAACTCGAAGTACTCCATGCAGGAGAACGCGCTCTTGTCTATCATGAAGGTGTCGTTGCCCTGATACAGGTTGAGGATGGGCCATGGCACCTGTCCTATGATGGTTCCCGCACGCAGATGCATGTCCGACATGCCCATAGGCGGGATACGGAACTTCCAGTCCACGTGCACCTGCGGCATGAAGAAGCCTACGTCCCCTTTCCTCAGTCCGGGAATTGAGCCCTGGAGGTCGAGGCTGACTATAGGATAGTCGGTGTGTACGTATGTTTTGTTGAAGTATCCGCGGTTGACGGTCTCTTCCTTCGAGAAACGCATCTTGAGGCGCAGTTCGTTGGTTGCGATGCTGGGAACGATGTCTCCGTTCCAGGCCCTCATCTCTGCGAACGGACTGGAATAGAAACGCTTGAGACCAATGGACGCCACTCCGTTGAGCTGCATGTTGAACTCGTGGTCGTAACGCACCGAGTACTCGCTGCGGGGCGCGGGCTTGGATTCCTTGCTTACCAGCGAGCTGAGCAGGTTGCCGCTGGTGATGTCGCTGCGGCCCTTTCCGAGCTGATGGATATCGTACGACGCGACCACGGTGAGCTTGCGCTGCGGCTCCCTCTTGAACAGATGTTCGTATGTTACTCCCCATTTCCAAGGTTTGCCGGTAAGGTCCTTGAAGCCGTAGGCAACGTACGCGGAAGCCCTGAACTTGGTGCTCAGGTCTTTGGACGTATGTATGCCCAACTGTGGCCTGGGGCCCTCCAGGGGGTTGTTTGAGTATATGTTCAGGAGCGGGCCGAAGCCTATCGGTCCCACGTCGAAGTAGTTGTTGGCAAGGGTGTAGATGGTCTTGTATGTGCCCTTGTAAAGAGGCGCTTCCTGCACCTCCTTAACCATCTTGTAGATATCTTTTTCGTGCTGGGTGAGCTCCATGGGGCGGGCCTCATCCCAGTAGGCGTCGTCTTTGTGGTTGGCGTCGGCGAGCACCTTTACCTTGCCGTCGGCCGTCGGCATGTTCTCGATGGGGGAGAAGTCCACGTCGGAGTAGCTGAGCTGGCGCGTGCCTATGACGGACATCATGCGGGTGGAGTCGCCGAGGGCGATGGAGAAATCGGCGTAAAGCTTGTCGCGGCTGTAGAACCAGGTGGAATCGTCAAGACGCTGATAGTCGGCCTCTATTACAATGTCTCTCAACCAGTTGACGTTGCCTCCGCGCATCATCTTCGCCCTTATGCTCCTGATTGCGAATTCCTCTGCGTCGATGCGCATCTCGCCGTCGAGGGCAGGGCTGGAGATTATTTCCTTGGGATGGTAGCGCACCACGTAGGTCTTGCGGCCGTCCATCTGCAGGGAATCCACAATGAAGTAATTGTAGTACAGCAGGCCGCCGTTCTGTACGGGCGAGGGGAATTCCACGTTGAAGCAGTTTATGAAAGGCTTGTAGAAATTGGCCTTGAGGTGCATGCTTCCGGTGAACTGGGTGAGCAGATTGTGATTGGGATTGATGCCCGAGATGCGGTTGGCAAGGATGGTCTCGTTGTCCTGCATGGGCTCGCGGGTATGGCGCCTTTCGACAACCGTTTCCGACAGCATGGCCGGCAGGTAAGGCACACCGCTGACCGCCGATGTGTCCATGTAGTCGAACACGAAACCGAATTGCTTGTTGAACCACTTGTAATCCAGCTGCTCCTTGGCGTGCGCGAGGTCCATCTCCATCTTGTTGTACACCTTGCAGGTGAAGTAAGGACGCAGGTCGGGATCGTTGCGCTCGCGGTTCTTGTCGATGTTGGCAAGAAGGCGGCGGATGCGGCGGTTGTCGGCCTTGACGACGGCGCCGGAGAGGCGGTTGTCGGTAAGGTGGAGGCTGAAATTGACCTCGGTGAACGCACCGGGTTTGACGGTTTTCTCCTGGGTGTCGTAGCCAAGCAGCTGGCATACCAGGGTGTTGACGTTCTCCCGGGTTTCCAGGGTGAATTTGCCGTCTATGTCGGCGGTAAGGCCTACCGTGGTGCCCTTGAAGAAAATTCCGGCGAAGGGAATCGGCTCGCCTGTATCTGCATCCACTACGCTGCCGCGTACTTTGGTCGTACTGCCACTCTGAGCCATGAGGGACAGCGCGGCAAGAAGCGCAGCGATTATTACCAACAATTTCTTCTTCATAAAGGGCGGCAAATATAGCGATTATTTTCGGAATAACCCGAAAACAGCGGAGCCGGAACCAGACATAGCCGCATAAATCGCGCCAGAATCGTAGAAACTTTGCTTGAGTGCGGCTATCCGGGGATATTTGGCGAAGACCCCTTGCTCGAAATCGTTTTCTATGCAGTCTTTCCAACTCTCTACAGGGGCCTGGAGCCGCTGTCGCAGCGGAGCCCTGTCGGACCGTGGTACGATTTCGGAATAAGCCTCCCGGGTGCTTACGCTGACCCCCTCCGGGACGCTGACGCGCAGTTCGTATCCCGAGAGGTCGATGTCCATGGGCTCAAGGATTTCGCCCCTTCCGGTGGCGAACATGCTGCGGCAGCGGATGAAAAAGGCGCAGTCGGAGCCCAGGCGTGCGGCGTAGCCCTCGAGAGAGGCGTCGCTGAGCGGCAGGCCGCCTATGTCGCGCAGGAGTTTGAGCGCGGCTGCGGCGTCGGCGCTTCCTCCGCCCAGTCCCGCACCTACCGGTGCCTGCTTGATGAGTCTTATACGGACGTTGGGAAGATTGGGGAAATCGGCCTTGAGAAGCCTCCAGGCCCGTATCGTGAGATCCTGCTGCGGATTCCAGTCCACTCCGCCGGCCCGCTCGATTTCTATTGTGGTCTGAGCGGCCGGTTCTATGTCGAGGGTGTCGGAGAAGCCGTAGTAAGGCACGAAAAGGGTCTCCAGGTCGTGATAACCGTCGGGGCGCTTGCGCAGTATGTTGAGGCCGATATTGACCTTGGTGCAAGTTTTAACAGTCATCGCCGGCACGTTTTAAGACTGGTTCCAGGAATGCCTCCACCTGCATTGCACGCGCCTGGTCCTCGGGAATGCCGCGGCTGCGCATGTAAAAGAGCTCCTCGGGATTGAGGTAACCGGTGGTGGCGCCGTGGGTACACTCCACGTCGTCGGCATATATCTCCAGCTGGGGGCGTGCCTCGCATACGGCCTCGGGGCTCAGCAGCAGCGAGTGACTCTGCTGATGTGCCACTGTGCGGACGGCACCAGGTGCAACATACACCAGTCCGTCGAACGAAGCATGGGCCGTGGCTCCTACCACTCCCTTGAAAAGCTGCTCGGAGCTGCATCCGGGTGCGTTGTGGCGTACGAGAACTTTGATGTCAACCTGTTCGTCGCCTGTGCAGCGCCAGGCCCCGGCAAGGTCGAGGCTGGCACCGGGACCGTCCAGGTCGATTTCCATGGACAGCTTGCAGCTGGTCCCGGGCGGCACGATGAGCGTAAGGCGGGCATGCTCGCCCTCATCGAGCCGGAGGAATTGGGGCAGCGGGTCGCGTCCGATTGTGAATACCTTATCCATCGATGCCGTCGTATCCGTTGGTTTCTATGAGGTCCACCAGCTCGCGTCCGCCGGTGCGTACGATGCGTCCGTTCTTGAGAACGTGTACCACGTCGGGCACGATGTATTCCAGCAGGCGCTGGTAGTGTGTGATGACGATGGCCGCCGTCTCCGGAGTGCGCAGGCGGTTGACGCCGTCGGCTACTATCCGCAGAGCATCGACGTCAAGTCCGCTGTCGGTCTCGTCGAGTATGCTGAGGGTGGGCTCCAGCATGGCCATCTGGAAAATCTCGTTGCGTTT
>DGVM01000205.1 GCA_002395925.1 Bacteroidales bacterium UBA4284 | reverse complement strand
ACTGGCAAAGTTTCCAGAACTTCCGATAACGAAGTCCCAATAAAAAACAGCCACTGGAGAAAGACTCTTCAGTGGTTGTTTGTTTGCTACAACGACAAGACCGTGCCCTCGTCGAACCCGGTTGCCGTGCAGATTGTCTCCACAGGCACGCCCAGTTCCTTTAGCTTCTTGGCGAGTTCGGTTTTACCTTCTTCGCGCCCCTCCTCACGGCCTTCTTCGCGACCCATGTTGCGGGCTGTCCGCAACTGACTCCTGCGGTCTATTTCCCACATCATTTCGTGGACATATTGCATTTGATCCTTCTCGCTCATGGCAGCGAAGTTACTTAATTCGAACAATTTTTCCAAGCCGCTACCGGCATATTCCTGCGGCATCTCCTTCATCTGGCCGATATTGCGGATGGCATAGAACAGCAATTCGGTGCGTCCATACAACTCAGACAGAGGTTTTCTCAGTTTCGGCAATTCCACCGTCACGTAGTGAATGTTGCTGCTCAGACACAAACGTGTATCTTCCCGGTTGAGAATCGCATAATAATTGATAAGTTTATCATTTGACTTTACTTCCGGGAGAATGAAATCCGATATCCCGACAATGTATGTCGGAATCAGCCTGTATGACTCCGACGGATTGCTGATCCGACGCAGGCTGCTCTGGATCGGAAAGGACGAATAAAACACCATCCTGTCTCCAAAGTCGTCCTGCTGCCTGTACTGCATTTCGATAATGACATTCTCGCCTCCGGACGTCGTACAATGCACGTCGAATACCGAAGAACGGGACTTGCGGCGCAGACCTTTTGCCTCCTGCTCGGAGAGCGTGACAGAGACGGCGCCGAGTTCGGGCAATATGGAATTAATGAGAATCAGCAACAGGTCCTCGTGACCTTTGGTGCCGAACAAATACTTGAAGGCCCAGTCGAGCCTCAGGTCGATAAAAACAATCGAGTTGCGGTTGAAGTTTTCCATGTTTTTTTGAGGGCCAAGATATGTTTTTTCCCGGAGCCCGCAATAAAATTATAATAATCATAAACGAGTTTTTTATGATTTTTTAACCCGAAAAGATTATTATTAATAGAGAGATTATTTTGCAAGTCAGCAGGGAAAAGACTATATTCGTGCACCGCCTTTAGTTGGCCCCTAAACACCCCGAAAAGCCTAAATCTATACCTCCCCGCGCAATTTCAAGCTACAAAGTTAACATTTCTTTGCAATCCTTGCAACAGGAGATCTTACGATTATTTATATTTATAGCTAAAAAATATCCAGAAACGCCGCACAACGGCGATTCCTGGATACGAAAAAAAATGCGAAGAATCTTTCACGGAGCAGGGAAATACTGCCGCTCATCTTCGCAGCAAATCGAAGAGTTCGGCAAAGTCGTCGATAAGCTTTCCGGCGCCGGCTGCAAGCAGCTCGCTGCGGCAGGAGTTTCCGTATGTAACGGCGCAGGTGCCGGCTCCGGCCGCCCGTCCCATCATGACATCCACCGGCATGTCGCCCACTACAAGGGCGTCACCGGCATCGAAAGACAAGGCTTCCAGCGTCTTCAGGACCGGTTCCGGGTGGGGCTTTGGATGTTTCACGTCGTCGGCCCCGAGCACATAGGAGATATACGGAGCGATCTCCATTTCGCGCAGGAAATCGAGCAGCGAGGTCCTGCCGCGTGAGGATGCCACCGAGAAGACGGTTCCGGCGGCGGAAAGCGAGCTAAGCGTCTGCTTCACATGCGGATACAGCGACGGGGTCATCTGCCCCTTGAGGGACTCGAAAACTTCGTGATAAGTATCTATCCACGCCGGGATCTCACTCTCCGGCAGCTCCGGATACAGGGCCAGGATGCTCTCCCGCAGCGGTATGCCTATAGTTGCTACAATCGCCGCACGGTCGGAAACCGGGAAGCCCATCCTGAGCTGGGCTTCCTGATTGGTGCGCACGATGAGTTCGCGGGTGTCGGCAAGGGTGCCGTCGAAATCGAGTATTACCAGTTTATACACTTTCCCGGCTTCTCATGGCTTCTTCGACATCGTCGGGAGCGATTGGCAGGCGACGGCTGCCGAGCCTGCGAGCTCCGTCGGGAGTTACCAGCACGTCGTCTTCGAGCCTGATGCCGCCGAAGTCGAGGTACTCCTCGAGCTTGTCGTAGCATACGCGACCGCCGTCGGTACCCTCGGACTTCCATTGGGCGATGAGGGCAGGGATGAAGTAAATGCCGGGTTCATCGGTGATTACGTTTCCAGGCACAAGGCGGCGCGCCATCCTCAGGCTGCCCAGGCCAAGCTGTGGCGAACGCTGCTGGCCGTAGTCGTAGCCAACCAGGTTCTCGCCCAGGTCTTCCATGTCGTGCACGTCGAGTCCCATGTTGTGACCCAGTCCGTGAGGCATGAACAGGCCGCCAATGCCGTCGGCGGTCATCTCGTCCACGTCGCCGCGAACGATGCCCAGCTGGCCGAGGCTGTCGAGCATGTGGCGCACGGCCGCAAGGTGGCAGTCGCGATACGTCACGCCCGGCATGGTCATATTGAATGCCAACTCATTGCATTCATACACAATCTGATAGATATCTCTCTGACGGGGCGTGAAACGGCCTCCGGTGGGATAGGTCCTGGTGTGGTCCGACGCATAGTGGGCGTTGCTCTCGGCGCCCGCGTCGATGAGCAGAAGGCGTCCCGGTTCTATGAGCGCTTCGTGCGAATGACAATGGAATATCTCTCCGTGCTGGGTGAGGATGGTCGCAAAGGACACGCCCCAGCCGCTGCCGAGCGTGTATCCTTCCATCTCTCCTACGATCTCCTGTTCGACGCGCCCGATGCGGATGCCGTTGCGGGCTATGGTGTGCATGTTGTATCCCAGTTCCGCTGCGGCGTCAAGCAGCTCAATCTCGCTTTCGTCCTTTACGAGGCGCATGCTCACGACAGCCTTCACCAGCGGCTCGCTGGCGAGCGGACAGCCCTTCTTGCCGACGCTGAAAAGCTCTTCCGGCGCTACCGACAGCAGGCCTGCAAGCAGCACGGCGTTGTAATACCTGCTGACCGGCAGGAAGTGAACCTTGCGTCCTGCGGCAAGAGCGGCACGCACCGCCGCGGCAAAGCCGTCATAAGGAGCCGAAGCGTCCGCCCCCGCACCGCAGGCAAGCGAAGCTACGCTCGGCATGGGTCCCATCCAGATGATGTCGTCGATGGCAAAGTCGTCGGCGTAAACCGTATCAACTCCCGATTCCAAGTCCATGACCGCGGCAAAACGCGGCTCGTCTATTCCAAAGAAGTACAGCCAGTTGCTGTCCTGGCGCCATTTGTATCCGTTGTCGCGGTACTGGGCGGCGGATTCGACGTTGCCCACAAAAACAACGATTCCTGTTTCTCCTTTCAGGAGTTCGCGCAAGCGTGCGCGCCTTGATTGATACTTATTCATAGAGTCATCGATATTCTTCATATTCGGGAAGGGACAGTTCGGACAGGAACTCCGCAAGGCTCTTCTCCTCGCGGGGGCAGATGAGCAGCACGTCGTCCTGGTCGATCACCATAAAATCCTTAAGTCCCTTTACGGCAATGAGTTTATTCTTGTACGGAGACATTATTATGGTACCTTCGTCGTCGCGGGCAAGCACCTTTCCGCCCGTGCGTATGGCATTCCCCCGAGAATCCCTTACGGCAAGATACTCGTAGAGCGACTCCCAGTTGCCCAGGTCGGTCCAGTCGAAGAACGCCGGAATGGCCATCACCTTGTCGGACTTTTCCAGCACCGCGTAATCTATGGAGCTACGGGGCATGCCGGGGTAGATCTCTTCGAGATATTCGGCCTCGAGCGGCGTCGAAACGTATTTGTCCCATTCTTTCCAGCACTCGGCGATGTCGGGGGCGCAGAGGCGCAGCTCTTCCGCAATCACCCGGGCCTTCCAGCAGAACACGCCGGCGTTCCACAGGAATTCCCCGCTGTCCACGAATACCTGGGCAAGCTCCTTGCCGGGCTTCTCCGTGAAAGTCTTGACCTTGACCGGACGTCCGTCCATCATGGGGCCGTCGGTCTGGATGTAGCCGTAATTGGTATCGGGACGGGTAGGCAGCACTCCGAGGGTCATGAGCACGTCGTGCGTAGATGCATAATCCATCGCCCGCTGGACGGCACTGCGGAACGATTCTATATCGTCTATCACCTGGTCCGTAGGGCTTACGAGCACCACGGCCTCGGGGTCTCGCTTGAGAATGGAATAGGTGGCGTATGCTATACAGGATGCCGTATTGCGGTTGAACGGTTCCAGAAGGAGGTTGATGTCGCGCAGCATAGGAAGTTCGCGCATGACCTTATGCCGGTAGCGTTCCAGCGATACCACCAGGATATTGTCTTCCGGCACTATGCTCTTGACCCGGCGGTAGGTCATCTTGAGGAATGATTCGCCGGAGAAGGCATAGGAAAGGAACTGCTTGGGGCGTTTTTCCCTGCTGACGGGCCAGAAGCGGGATCCGAGCCCGCCCGCCATGATTATGCAGTAGTAGTGAGAGTTGTTCATTCGAACCTTACGATGGTTACTCCGGAACCGCCGATGCGTACGTCTTCGTCTTTTACGGAGGCCACGCCGGGAATGGTGCGGAGGTATTTCTGTATCTCTTCGTGAAGTACGCCGGTACCCTTGCCATGGATGATGCGTACTTGCTCGATATTCAGCATTATGGCATCATCGACGTAGTGCGTTACGATGTCGAGGGCGTCGGCAAGCCGCTCGCCGCGGATGTCGAGTTCGGGAGAGAAGTTGAGCTTGCGCGAGGTAATCGAAACATCGACTTTCTGGGTGACGGGCGTGAAAACCTTGCGGCTCAGCTCGCGGAACTCGTTGGACGATATGCGTTCCAGGCCGTCGGACTTCATGGTGCTGCTGATGTTGCCGACGGCGATGGTGACGTTCTTGCCGTTTACGCGCGTCACTTCGCCCACGAGACCGTTGCTCAGGACCCGCACCTTCTCGCCCACCTTGAGCGCCTCGGCCTTGGGTTTGGGCTCGGGCGCACCCGGGGCCGCACCCGACCTTTCGCGGCGCTTCTCTAACTTGCTGAGCTTGCGGTCGATGTACTCGTCACGCTCCTTCTGCTCCCTGGTCTTGCGCTCCCGGAGGGCGCCGATGAAGCCTTGCAGTTCGGCGCGGGCCGCCTTGGTCTGCTCCTTGTCGGCCTGCGACTCCTTTATGACCCGTATGGTCTTCTCCACCTGCGCGCCGGCGCCGCGGACTATCTCTTCGGCCTCCTGACGGGCCTGCTCGAGTATGTCCTTGCGCTGCGCCTTTATGTCTTCCAGCTCCTGCTGGTAGCGTTCGGTGAGGCCTTCGAGGGTCTTGTCGGTATGCTTTATCTTCTGCAGCCGCTCGTCGAGCTGACGGCGGTTGCGGGCTATCTTGCGGAGGTTCTTCTCGATGCCGACGAACTCCTCGCCGGCGCGGGTCTCGGCATCCTTGACTATGGCCTCGGGGAGGCGCATCTTGCGGGCGAGCTCGAAAGCGAAAGAGTTGCCGGGCAGACCGATTTCCAGCGCGAACATCGGTGCTATCCGGGACGAATCGTAAAGCATGGCGCCGTTGATGACATGGGTCTGGGCCCCCGACGCATAGAGCTTGAGGTTCGTGTAGTGAGTGGTGATGACTCCCCACACGCCGCGACGGTCGATTTCGGCCAGGATGGCTTCCGCTATGGCCCCTCCGGCGGCGGGTTCCGTACCGGAGCCGAATTCATCTATGAGCACCAGCGTACGTTCGTCAGCCTCGGCGAGCATCTGCCGCATGTCGGAAAGGAATGAACTGTAGGTGCTGAGGTCGTTTTCCAGGGACTGGTCGTCACCGATGCTTACGGCTATACGGTCGAATATCGGGAGTTCGGACGATTCCGACGTAGGGATGAGCATGCCCCATTGGAACATGTACTGCAGCAGGCCTACGGTCTTGAGGCACACCGACTTGCCTCCGGCGTTGGGGCCGGAAATGAGGAGGATGCGCTTGGCGGGGCTGAGGGTGACCGTGAGAGGGACGATGGACTTGCCGTCCTTGCGCAGTGCCCTCTCCAGCAGCGGATGACGGGCCTTGCGCAGGCCCACGCTGCCATCGTCGGAGATGACGGGAAGTCCGGCGATGAAATCCAGAGCCGTCTGCGCCTTGGCCATCAGGAAATCGATTTCCCCTACGAAGGCGGCGCTTGCCAGCACCTCGGGAAGATAGGGGCGCAGGAAGTCCGTAAAAGCCCTGAGGATGCGGGCGATCTCGCGCGTCTGGGCGAAGTTCAGCTCGCTTATTTCGTTCTCTATCTCAATGATTTCCGCCGGTTCCACGAAGGTCGTCTTGCCGGTTGCGGATTCGTCGTACACAAAACCCGGGAGCTTGCGCTTGGAGGCGGTGGATACCGGGATAAGGTACTTGCCGTCGCGCATGTTGACAGATGCGTCTGCGGCAACCAGTCCTGCCTCCTGCGCCTGCTTTAGAATAGCGGTGGCACGGCGCGAGATGGCTCCTTCCTTTTCGCGCAGCTGTCTGCGGATTTCGAACAGTTCGGGCGAGGCGGAATCCTTGATGTCGCCGTAGCGGTCGAGTATGGTTTCGATGCGCCGCACGACCTCCGGGAACACGGAAATCGGTGCGCACAGGCTCTTGAGACTGGGGTAGATACCGTCTTTGACTCCACCGAAGAAGGCCGTTATGCGGCGTACCGTATCCAGCAGGGTCTTGAGTTTTGCGAGACCGAGGGTGTCGATGCTGGACCCTTCATGCTGCAGCGGAGTAAGGAAAGGCAGACCGTCTATGTAGCCGGTGGTGGGAAAGTTTTCCTCGAACAGCAACACCAGGCGCATCTCCTCGGTTATCCGGAGGCGCTTCTGGATGGTGCTGCGGGACGTGGAAAACTCCTCCTGCGCAACCCTCTCGGCGGCGTAGTCGGTTTTGCACTTGTCTGATATTATAGCTCTTACCTTGTCGAAGCCGAGCTTGGCCTCGAGCCTTGTATCTATCATTTACCTTGAAGCTTAAGTTTGAGGACGTTTATGGTATCTATGCGGGTCACTACGCTCTGCTGCACGAAGCTTATGTTTCCGGTTTCTTCGGAAACCACTATTACGTCGGCGTCGCATTGCTCCGATATGCCTACGGCGGCCCTGTGGCGCATGCCGTATGAGGCGGGAAGGTCGAGGCGTTCGGTTATGGGAAGGGTGCAGCGGGCGGCGATTATCCTGTTGTCGCCTATGACCATCGCCCCGTCGTGGAGAGGAGAATTCTTGAAGAATATGTTCTCTATGAGGCGCTCGCTTATGCGGGCGTCAACCGCATCGCCGGTGCCGATGATGCTCTGCAGGTTGTCCCTGCGGCGTATGACGATAAGGGCTCCGACCTTATGGGCGCCCATGTACTCCACTGCCGAAACGAGCTGCGAGACGGCCTCTCCTTCGAGGTCGTCGGCCTGCTGACGGCGCAGCAGCCTGCGGAACAGGGTGTTGTTGCCGGCGGTACGGCCGATGTTGTTCAGGAAGCGGCGGATTTCGGGCTGGAAGATTATGATTATCGCGAGGGCGCCAACGTCCAATATTGCGCCGAGCATCGCGGAAGTCATCTTCATGTTGAGGGCCGTGGCCAGGATGCGCACGACCAGAAGTATGATTATGGCGATGAATATGTTCATGGCGCTTGAACCGCGTATCCATCGGAAAATGATGAAAATAACGACGGCCACAAGCAGGATGTCGAACAGATCGACAAAGGTGAAGTGTAAAAAACTCAGTGACATAAATACCGACTACAAATATACGATATTCTTTTTTCAATTTATTTGATTAATTTTACAAAACCAAAACCGCATACATTACTATGAGTTCATTCATCGTCGAAGGTGGCCACCGCCTGAGTGGCAGCATAGCGCCCCAGGGTGCCAAGAACGAGGCTCTGGAGGTGATCAGCGCAGTACTGCTTACGTCCGGCAGCGTCACCATCAGCAACATACCGGAAATTCTGGACGTCAAGAACCTCATCTCCCTGCTGGAGGGGATGGGCGTAAGGGTGGAACGGCTCTCGAAGGGAGAGTACACGTTTACCGCAGACCATATCAACGAGTATTACATATCGAGCGCAGAGTTCGTAGAGAAATGCGCCCGGCTCCGCGGGTCCGTCATGGTCGTAGGTCCCCTTCTGGCACGTTTCGGCATGGCATATTTCCCCAAACCCGGAGGTGACAAGATAGGCCGACGCAGGGTTGATACGCATATCGACGGATTCATCCGGCTGGGGGCCGACTGCTCCTACGACACGTCCAAACGGGCCTACAAACTAAGCTCTCAGCAGCAGCTCGAGGGCAGTTATATGCTGCTCGACGAGGCTTCCGTCACGGGTACTGCCAACATCGTCATGGCCGCCACCCTTGCAAAAGGGGTTACAACAATATACAATGCCGCCTGCGAACCGTATATCCAGCAGCTCTGCCGCCTGCTGGTACGCATGGGCGCCAAAATCGACGGCATCGGCTCCAACCTCCTCACCATCACCGGCGTCGAGCAGCTTCACGGGGCCGTCCATCGCGTGCTTCCCGACATGATCGAGGTCGGTTCTTTCATCGGAATGGCCGCCATCAACCAGAGTGAAATCACCATCAAAGACGTTCACTACCAGGAGCTTGGCATCATACCGGAGAGCTTCCGGCGACTCGGAATACGCCTCGAGCAGAGAGGCGACGACATCTGGGTGCCCGCCCAGGAAAGCTACGTCATAGAGTCCTTCATCGACGGCTCCATCATGACGCTCGCAGACGCCCCGTGGCCCGGACTCACCCCCGACCTGCTGTCGGTAATGCTCGTCACTGCGGTGCAGTGCCGGGGCAGTGTCCTCATACACCAGAAGATGTTCGAGAGCAGGCTGTTCTTCGTGGACAAGCTCATCGACATGGGAGCGCAGATCATCCTCTGTGACCCGCACCGTGCCGTCGTCATAGGCCACGACCACCGCGTGACTCTGAAGGCCAGCAGGATGGTTTCTCCGGATATCAGGGCCGGTATCGCCATGTTGCTTGCCGCAATGTCGGCCAAGGGCACCTCGCAGATAGACAATATCGAGCAGATCGACCGGGGATACGAAGACATCGACGGCCGTCTTAACTCGCTTGGAGCGCATATCGAGAGGCGGTAAGGTCTTTTTTAAAGAAAGTTTCTAACGATTCTTTAACGGGTGTGACCAATATTCCGTTACCTTGCGGCCGTTATGGATGTGCGGGTTACCGGAATGAGTTTTCGTACGCTGGTTCAGTCGCTGCTGGACCTGCTGGCCCCACGTGTATGCGCCGCCTGCGGCAGACAGCTTCTGGCTTGCGAAAAGCACCTTTGCCTGGAGTGTCTGGCGGATCTGCCCCTTACGCATTTCGAGTCCATGAAGTATAATCCCATGGCCGACAAGTTCAACTCGCTGGTCGATGCTCCGGAGTATGTAAGGGCTACGGCACTCTTTTATTATACAGGTGATTATCAGAATATTACACAGGATTTAAAGTACCGCCGCAATTTTCCTCTCGGCCGCCATTTCGCATCGATGCTCGGAGCACGGATGGCCCGGGCACATGACCTTATTGTATGTCCTGTCCCCCTTCATTGGACAAGGCGCCTGCGCCGAGGGTACAATCAGGCCGGGATAATCGGCCGGCAAGTGGCTATGGAACTGGGAGCCGCATTCGAACCCGGCCTGCTTCGTCGAAAGCGCCGCACCCGCACGCAGACCCGCCTTTCTTCCGACCAGCGCTCCGGCAACGTAGCGGGAGCCTTCGAGGCGGTGCCATCTGTACTAAGGAAAGCCCTGGTCCGTGTACAAGATACCCCGGAACCGGGTACGGTGAACATTCTTCTGGTCGATGACGTATTTACGACCGGAGCCACCCTGGCGGCTTGTTACAACGCGCTCCGGAAAGCACTCGGAGACTCGGCACGAATCAGCGTCGCAACCCTGGCTTATGTAGATGACGACTGAATTATTGGCAAGAAAAAGATACGAATTTGCAAATTCTGGAAAAATACGTATATTTGCAGTCCCGTCTACGAGACGAACTGAGTTTGGAGAGGTGGGTGAGTGGCTGAANNCGGCCGATTCCCGCCAGCCGGGATCCTTCTTCTTCTGGCTGGATTCCGAAGGCTTGGAGTTTGACTGGGCGGCCGTGAACCAGGCCTACCGCGAGGCCGTGGAACGGGGCGAGATGCTCCCCACGGACGTCCATGTGGGCATGTCCTGGTTCATCCGCAAGGGCGGCGGCTCCGGTTGCTACGTGCCCCTCGCGGACAATTCCACCCCCGAAGCACGTGCGGAAACCAATCGACGCGGCGTTGAGACGCGCGACCGCATCCTGGCTTTTATTCGACGCCAGCCCGGGCTGGAAAACGTGTCCGTGACCCACAGCGCCTCCGAAGTGGGCGTGCGCGAAACTTATCGTGTCGTGGGCGAAAAGACTGTTACTGAGGAAGATTACCTGGCCGGCACCGTCACGGAAGATGCCCTCTCCTGGTCCTACTGGATGGTGGACGAGCACCGGGCCGGCGAACCCGCCCGCCTCGTCTTCCACGAACCGGAGAAGAAGGGAGCCGTCCCGCTGGGCGCCCTGCTCCCGCAAGGCGTTCCGGACATGCTCGTCGCCGGCCGCGCTGTCTCCAGCGACCACGGCGCCAACTCCGCCCTCCGCGTCCAGGCCTCCTGCATGGGCATGGGCCAGGCCGCCGGGGTAGTCGCCTCCCTCGCCGCCGCCCGCCGCTGCGACCCCCGCGACGTCCCCCTGGACCTGATCAAGGAGCATCTGAGAGGCATCGGGCATATCGTGCCGTAGGGGCAAATCGCCTGGCACCGCATCCGACCTTCTCCCCCACGACCGTAGGAAAGCATCTGAAATGCTCTGCGAAATTCAATTGGAGGCTCTGCGAAATTCAATTGGGGGCCGGCCCGAAACGTGTTTTTTGGCAAAGCCCTTGCAACTGAAGAAAAAATTCGTAACTTTGCAATCCGCCCTCGTGGCGGAGTTTCGCCAAATGGCTCCCGGAGAGGTGGGTGAGTGGCTGAAACCACCGGTTTGCTAAACCGACGTACGGGTCATTCCGTACCACGAGTTCGAATCTCGTCCTCTCCGCCGAAAGGGCCTCTGCTATCGCAGGGGCCCTTTTGCGTCGAGTACGAGATGACTATCCCCCTGCACCTCCAGGGGACAAGGGGAAGGTTCCCCTTGCTCCGAGAATCCTCTTGCGGTAGCGTATGGTAAGCCAGAGTGCGCGGAAAGCCAGATGTGCGAAGTACGCTGCGAGCAGTATGTGCAGACTGGCGTCGGAATGGGGATCTGCGCCGGGGCCGAACAGCAGCCAGACTCCGAGGAATGCTGCCAGGGCACCTGCCATCGAGCCCAAAAGGCTGCGCGACTCCGTAGCGCCGAGATAGATTCCGTCCCAGGTGAATGCCGCACAACCCACCGGCGGCATCACGAGCAGCCAGGGCAGGAAACGGCAGCAACGCTCCACCACGTCGGGATCGGACGAAAACAGCCCTACGACAGGCCTGCCAAGTACGTAGTACAGCAGGACGAACAGCAGCGAAACGCCTATGCTCCAAACGAATACGTATCGCACGGTGCGCCTCAGCATAATCTTGTCGCGCGCTCCTATGAAACGTCCGCTGAGTGCCTCCCCCGCATAAGCGAAGCCGTCGGTAAAGTAAGAAAACACCATCAGCAGCTGCATCATTATGGTAGAACACGCCAGCAGCATGTCTCCGAAACGGGCTGCGATGATTGTGTATCCCATATAAATCACGGTGAAGCAGAGCGAACGCCCCATAAGGTTGCCGTTCACGGCAAGGAAAGGACGCAGTTGCGAGTATTCCAGCAGGTTGCGCATCTCGCTCAGCCGCACGCTTCCAAGGATTGACGGGTATTTGACGAGCACCACCGCCAGCGAGAACAGCAGACCGCTGTACTGTGAAACCAGGGTTCCGGCAGCGATTCCGTCGAATCCCATTCCGCTCCATCCTCCTATCCCGAAGCTCAGCAGCACTGATGCGGCGATGTTGACTCCGTTGACGACAAGGTCGGTCCACATCGAGCTCATGGAATCCTGCATGCCCACGAACCAGCCGCGGACCACCATCAGGGCGAGTGTTGCGGGAGCGGCCCAGATGCGTATGTAGAAATACCGCAATGCCAGCTCGCACACCTGCGGCGAAGCTTTGACGAGCAGCATCCCCAGCTTGACCAGAGGAATCTGGAGCACCAGCAGCAGGAGGGACGAAACGACGGCAAGTCCGATTCCGCGTGTGAATATACGAGCCGCACCGGCTGTGTCTCCGCCGCCGAAAGCCTGAGCCGTAAGGCCCCCGGTACCGGTCCTGAGGAAGGCAAAGTTCCAGTACAGCAGATTGAGCAGCATAGCGCCGACGGAGATTCCTCCTATGAACGACGCCGCTTCGCCTCCGGGCAGGTGCCCCGCAAGGGCGGTATCGACCATGCCTACGAGCGGTACGGTCAGATTGGCCAGGATGCTCGGGACCGAAAGCCGCAGGATCTCGCGGTTGAGGGCCCTGTCACTCAGCATTTATGTGTTCGGCTGCTGCGCAGAGCGCATCGTAGAACTCTTCTCCGAACGCCTCGGTAAGCGGTTTGCGGAGGAACTGATAGGCACGGATACCCTCCCTGCGCCCCTTTTCGAACGCGCACTTGCAGATGTCCCAGCGATGTAGGTTAAGAGCCATGCCTCCACCACGGAAATGCTTGACCCTCACCGGATAAAGCGAACATGACGCGGGCTTGCGACAGGCGCATTTCTCTATTGCGCATAGGCAGGAACCGTCTGCCGCGAAGCATGCGTACGCGCAGACTCCGGAGCCTGGTACCAGCGTCGTCACAAGATCGCCTTCGGGGTCGATTTCGAAGAAACCGTTGAGCTCGACAACATCGCGGCCGGCCTGCATCATCTCCGGCGAATAGCGGGGATACTGCCTCTCCAGACCCGGGAGTTCACTTTCGTCCAAAGGTGCTCCGGCGTCGCCCTCGATGCAGCAGGCGCCTTTGCAGACGGGATAATCACAGCAAAAGTATTCGCTGACCACATCCTCCGAAACGAGGATATCGCCTATCTGTACGATGGTTCCATGGGGATTGCTCATTGTACCGCGAATTCGGATTTACATGCATCCAAGGCGGTGAAGATTTCCTTCACTCCGGAAGGCGTGACGGCTTTTATCTTGCTCTCGTAAGAGGTCCCCAGATCGCGTCCGAGGGCGTTCCTGTATAGGATGAGGTCCCGTGACAGCGCGGTATTGCCTATCGTCGCCGCCATGCTGCCCATGACGGCCGCCTTGGCCCTTTCGAGAACCTGCGGGCTGACGTCCTCGCTGGTCAGGCGGTTGAGCACGCTGCGCACGGCATCCAGCGCCACTGCGGGACGAGCCGGTACGACGCCTGCCGGCAGTCCAGAAGCGGGTACGGGATAGCAGTTTACGTAGATGGCGATACGTTCTGCCGGAAGCAGGTCCGCCTCGCCGGTGACGGTGAAGTGGTAACCCTTGTCGGCAAGCGCTACAGAGAGTTCCTGCTCAAGGCATGCACAGGCGACCCGCAGCGCCATGTTGCTGTCGGCCCCGAACGGCCAGTGCGCGCTGAGCGAGGTGCTGACCCCTTTCTCGCGCCAGTCTCCGGTGGTGTAAACCGTTGTCCAACAGTCGCGAAGATTATAAAAATGAAGAGGACGGAAAACCCTTTGCTGACCTTTTGGGAAGCCTCCCAGAATCTGGCTGAGCTGCTTCTGGGTCTGGGCTTCGTCGAGGTCGCCCATCAGGACTATTATAGAATTGTGGCTGTTGGACCCCTTGGATGCGAGGTACTTGTGGACCCTTTCTGCAAAATCCTTGCGCGGCAAACCGGTCATACTTCCTGCTGCATAGCGATAGCCCGGACTCATGGTGCTGTCGAGTATGGCGCGGGTGCCGGCGGCAGTGTAGCGGTCGCGGCGTGCCCGGAGCGGCCTTTCAGCGCAGTAGCGCTCGAATGCTTCCTGGTCGGTGGAAGTGCTTACGGCCATTGCCAGCATCGACTTGAGCACCAGAGACAGTTTGCCCGAAGGGGCCGTCCCGGTAAAGCGAATGTCGGAGAGAGTGACCTCCGGCTTGAAGCTTATACCGTTCATTTCCAACAGGTCGCGCCAATGCTCCGAAGACATGATGGTCACTTTTTCAAGCGCAAGCACGTCGCTCACGCAGGCGGCCTCCTGGGCGTTTATGCCAGGTATTTCCGTCCAGCCGCCCTTGACCATGTAACCGTACCAGAAAGCCCCCTTGTCGGCGGTTTTCTTGAAGAATACGGTCATGCCGTTTGAGAACGTCCACATCTTGCATCCGCTGAACGGGTCTGTTGCCGATGTGCGGACCTTCACTTTGCGGCCTCCGGAACGGAGCAGCAAGGTATCGGCCTGGAACGGAATATCAGCGCTGCAGCTGCAGCCAGCGGCCCATCCGTCGGCAAACACCGTACGTATGCTGTCGGGACTGGGGCGCAATGTGCTCGAAGCGTGGATATGCAGGTTGCGGTCGGGGGCGACGGTTGCGGATATGTAGCGGTTGAGCAGTTCGCGCTCCTTTTCCATATCGAGCCGGCGCCCGGTGAAAACCTTGCCCAGAGTGGCCTCGGAGGCCAGGTTGGAGCCATGCAGGTATGCAGAAATGCACCTGTCGACGTATTGCTGGTTGGTAGGATGGATATTGTCGTCGTCGCGGGCGGTGGCTTCGCTGAACACACTGCGGGCAAAAGTGACCTCATCGGTGCTCGCGCCCTTGTCGTCAAGGGAAGAAAGCACTCCGGCGGTGACCCTCACGGCGTCGGCGAGCCTGTCTGGAGAGGTCTCTACGGTAAGGGTGAACAGTTCGTCGCCAGCGGTTTCATCGCTGCCGGTGTAGTGGAAACGGCACCCGGCGAGGGGTATTCCGTTTTCGTTGAAGACAGCACGTACGCGACGGCACAGTATGACGTCGAACTCCGCCGCCAGCAGCTTGCTCATCAGCGGCTGGATGGTGTTCATGAGCTCGGGGTCCGTACGGGGCGAACGGTATATGAAGCGCAGGCTGCCTATGGGACCGGTGGAGGTAGTGACTACGACCGAATCCTGGGGCACCCAGCGATAGGCATCGGCATCGGGGACAGGTTTGCGGGCCGGTACGGTGATGCTGAGCACGCGAAGCCTTTCGACTATCGCCGATTTATCCACGTCGCCGCTCACGACAAGTGCCTGCCGGTACTCGGAGCCGCGCGTGAGGTCGAGGAGCATCAGCAAAGTGGTATCGTACACCGCAGTGTTGCCCACCGGGACGTCGCTCATGCGTATGATGGTGGCGTCGCGGCGATGCTGTATGAAGCCCCTTCTGCCATAGCGGACGCCATAGTCGGCAAGGAAACGGTAGGGCTTGCGCGAACGCAGGAAAGGCAGGCTTTCGAGGTCCTCACGCGGGGCCTGACGGTCTGTGCGCGAAGGCTGGACTACGGCAAAATCGGCATAGCCCGGAAGAGACTGGTTTTTTACTATATAATAGGAAATGCCGTTTGGAAGCTCCCCGGTGGTGATTTCGGATGCCTTGCCGAGTGCAGGAAGCCCCTGAGCCGCCAGCGGGAAAGCCGGCGGCAGCAGGAGGGATACGGTAAGAATCAGTTTTTTAACGTTCACGCTGAGGGCAACTTCAAAAAACGGTCCTATTTTATAAATTCGTGAGAGGCGGTCATGGCCTTGGGATCCAGGGCCTCGTCGAGTTTCTCCTTGGACATGTATCCGTGCTCCAGCACGAGGTCGTAAACGCTGCGTCCGGTTTCGAGGGCCTCCTTGGCCACCTTGGTCGATGTCTTGTAACCTATGTAGGGATTGAGGGCCGTTACGATGCCGATGGAGTGCTTGACCATGTCGTAGCAATGCTCGGCGTTTACGGTGATGCCGTCGATGCAGCGTACGCGGAGGGTCTCGATGGCGTTGCGCAGCCATGTCACGCTCTCCAGGATGGATTCTGCGATGACGGGCTCCATGACGTTGAGCTGCAGCTGGCCTGCCTCGGCCGCGAATGCCACTGTGGTATCGTTACCTATAACCTTGAAGCACACCTGGTTGGTAACCTCGGGAATTACGGGATTTACCTTGCCGGGCATGATGGACGAACCGGGAGCCATAGGGGGAAGGTTGATTTCGTGCAGACCGCACCTGGGGCCGGAAGCCATGAGACGAAGGTCGTTGCAGATTTTGCTGAGCTTGATGGCAAGGCGCTTGAGCGCAGCGGAATAGCTGACATACGCACCGGTGTCGGGCGTAGCCTCAACCAGGTCGGGAGCCTTGATGAAGTGCTCTCCAGTGAACTCGGAAAGCTTTTGGGTGCACAGTTCGGCAAAGCCGGGAACGGCATTGAGGCCGGTGCCAATGGCAGTACCGCCCATGTTTATCTCTTTGAGCAGCACCACATTGCGCTCAAGGTTTGCAATCTCTTCTTCCAGGTTGTTGGCAAAGGCGTTGAACTCCTGCCCGCTTGTCATGGGAACGGCATCCTGAAGCTGGGTGCGGCCCATCTTGATGACGTCGCGGAACTCGTTTCCCTTGGCGCGCAGCGAATCGATGAGGGCCTTGAGGCTGGTCACAAGGTGCTTGTTCATGCGCACGAAAGTATATCGGAATGCCGTAGGATATGCGTCGTTGGTGGACTGGGCGCAGTTGACGTGGTCGTTGGGAGAGCAGAACTGATATTCGCCCTTCTGGTGTCCCATGAGCTCCAGGGCGCGGTTGGCTATGACCTCGTTGGCGTTCATGTTCACGGAGGTTCCGGCACCGCCCTGCATCATATCGACGGGGAATTGGTCGTGCAGCTTGCCGTCCACTATCTCCTTGCAGGCGGCAACGATTGCATCCGCTATCTTGCGGTCGAGGACTCCCAGTTCGGCATTTGCCTGAGCTGCAGCCATCTTGACGTACGCCATCGCGATGATGTACTCCGGGTAGTGGAGCATCTTTGTAGTGGAAATCTTGTAATTGTTGAGGGCCCTTTGGGTCTGAACCCCATAATACGCGTCGGCGGGCACCTGAAGCTCGCCGAGCAGGTCGCTTTCGAGGCGGAAATTGTTTTGTGACATAACAAAAAATCGTTATTTGAATGCAAAGGTAGCAATTTGGAACAAAAATTGCTAAATTTGCCCTTCGGTAACGAAATTAAACCTTACAGATATGAAGAAGTTTTTAGTTTCTATCGCAGCGCTGTTCGCAGCCGCGACCGTGATGTCCGCCCAAAGCATGGCTGACGCCACCGAAATTGCCAAGCTCGCAAACGAGTCCCTCACCACCGGTGATTACCAGACCGCACTCTCCGGCTTCCAGGAAGCCCTCAAAATGGCAGAGGCTTGCGGCGAAGAAGGGCTTGAGCTTGTTGCAACCTGCAAAAGTGTAATTCCTTCCCTCATCAACCGCATAGCAAAGGGAGACCTCCAGGATGGTAAATTCGACGCCGCAATCGCAGGCTTCCAGAACGCCGCAGCAGTAGCGGCCGAGTACGGAGTGGAAGAAGAGGCCACCGAGGCCAAGGACCTTATCCGCGAGAGCTATATGCGCAAGGGTAACGCCCTCCTCAACGGCAAGGACTTCGCCGGAGCCGGTGAGAGCTATGCCAAGGTGCTTGAACTCGATCCCACCAACGCCGTAGCAGCCCTTCGCAACGGCATGGCCCTCGAGAACCAGGGCAAGGTAGCCGAGGCCGAAGAGGCCTACAAGCTCGCAGCCGCAAACGGCCAGGAGAAGAACGCCAACTCCCAGCTCGGCAAGATGTATCTCAAGCGCTCCCTGGCATCCCTCAAGGCCAAGAAGTACGCCGACGCAGTCAAGTTTGCAGAGACCGCCAACGAATTCGCAGCGAATCCTCAGGCTCTCCAGATTGCAGGCCAGGCTTCCCAGATGTCGGGTAAGAATTCCGACGCCATCAAGTACTTCGAGCAGTATCTCGAGGCTGCCCCCAAGGCCAAGAACGCCGGACAGATAGCCTATACCGTAGGCGCTCTGTATCAGAACTCCAAGAACATCGCAAAGGCGAAGGAGTTCTTCCAGCAGGCAGTCGAGCTCGGATATGCCGACGCACAGAAGGCACTCAGCGCACTCAAGTAAATGAGCCCTCTCGAGCTCCTCGCTCCTGCAAAGGATAAAACGGTCGGCATCGCGGCGATTGACTGCGGTGCCGATGCCGTTTACATAGCCGGCCCCGCCTGGGGCAACCGCAAAGCCGCCGGCAACAGCATACAGGACATAAGGGAGCTTTGTGAATACGCGCGCCGCTTCGGCGTACGTATATACCTCACCGTCAACACACTCATCCACGACGATGAATGGGACGACGTGCGCAGCATGATGCTCGCCGCCCAGGATGCCGGGGTGAGCGCATTCATCATCCGCGAAGAGCGCCTTCTGCAGATGGACGGAATTACCGTTCCCATGCATGCATCCACCCAGTGCTCGCTCCGCACTGTCGAAGCCGCGCGGCATTTCGCCGAGGCGGGCTGCAGCCGGCTCATCCTCGAACGCGGGCTGTCCCTGGACGACATACGCGCCATCCGCTCCGCGGTTGACTGCGAGCTTGAGTTCTTCGTACACGGGGCGCTCTGCGTCTGCTACAGCGGCGAATGCCGTCTTTCCGAATACCTCGACGGACGCAGCGCCGACCGGGGCGAATGCATCCAGGCATGCCGCTCGCTGTACGACCTCACAGACTCCGATGGCAAGGTGCTGGTGAAGAACAAGGCCTTGCTGTCGCTTCGCGATTTCAAACTGCTGGAGCGGCTGGAAGACCTCGCCGACGCCGGAATATGCTCCTTCAAGATAGAAGGACGCCTCAAAAACGAATCGTACGTACGCAATGTGGTAAGGGAATACAGCATCGCGCTGGATGAGCTTGTACGCAAGTATCCCGACAAATACTGCCGCTCCTCATTCGGCAGGGTAAGCGGGGGCTTTGTTCCCAACAGCGACAAGACCTTCAACCGGGGTTACACCAGCTGGTGGCTGGACGGACGGCGGGACAAATGGTCCTGCATGGACGCTCCTAAGGCCATGGGCGAGTTTGTGGGGACCGTCGCAAGCGTCAAGGGTGCAGCGGAAGGGCAGCGGGTGACGGTAAACCCGGCACACCGCGGACTTGCGTTCGCAAACGGCGACGGGCTCGCCTTCGTGGACGGATCTGCCGTGCGCGGCTTCCGGGCCGACAGGTGCGAGGGAACCGCCGTATTCTGCAAAAAGGTCGAGGGCCTGCGGCCCGGAGTGCGCCTCTTCCGCAACACCGACGCAGCCTTCGAAAGGGAGATCGAATCCAGGCCTCCCCGCCGCGAAGTGGCGGTCGCGCTCGACATTTCGGTGCACGGAGCGTTTGTGCTCGACATCGATGCCTATACCGAGGACGGCAGGCACGTGAGGAGTTCTTTCAACGCCGATGTAGAGAAAGCCGAGAACCGGGAGCGGGCCGAGGCCATGCTGCGGGAACAGCTTTCCAAGCGGGTGGAGCAGTACAGCTTCCACGTCCGCAGTATCGATGCACCGGGCGCACTTCCGCTGCTCAGCGCATCGACAATCAATGCCATGAGGCGCTGTGTGGCTGCCGATCTGCCGGAGGTTACTCTCCAAGAATCCCGCCCTGTCCATGCCTCGGACGGCACGGCTCCCGTGAGCGAGGGCGGCCCCCGCAATACCGCCGAAGCCCCTCTGATGCGTACGCGCTACTGTATAAGGTACGAACTGGGCTTGTGCCCCAAGTATCAGGGAGCAAAACCTGCAGGGCCTCTGTTTTTGGTTAACAACGGCCGCCGGCTTGCACTTGGCTTCCACTGCGCCGAGTGCGAGATGACGGTGGATAAAGCATAGAATCATGTCAGACAACGACTGGAAATCCCGACTCGGAGTGGTTTATTCCACCAATCCCGACTTTCAATACACCAGCGCCAGGGAGGAGGAACCCGACACCCTGCCGCCCGGCAAGCAGCGTCTCATTGTCCGCATCGACCGGCGTCAGCGCGCCGGAAAGCAAGTCACGCTCATCGAGGGCTTCGTGGGAAGGCAGGACGACCTTGCCGCCCTCGCAAAGACCCTCAAGACACGTTGCGGAGTCGGCGGTTCCGCCAAAGACGGAGAAATCACCATACAGGGCGACCTGCGCGACAAGGTGACGGCCCTCCTGCAGTCTCTCGGATACAACGCAAAAAGGGGTAACTGATGCCGGAACTCTTCAACCAGGGCACTTTGCACATGTCCACTTCGCCTATTGCACGCTCCGCTTCGGACCTGATGTGGAGCGAGGTGACCGTGAACCGCATCGCGATGGTCGCAGCCCTGGTGCTGATGGTGGTGGCGCTCCGAGACATCATCCTTATATTTCCGGCGCTGTTGCGCTGCATCCCCTTCTGGAAAGGCAACAAGGATGTGGAGCACAGCGTAAGCTTCTCGAGGACACGGAACTCGGTGGCACTGGTATGCGGAATCATGTTCTGCATAGTCGCCGACCGTTACCAACTGATCGACCCGTCATGGAGGGCGGCGGTCCCCCGCCAGGCAGGACTTGCACTCACGGCCGCAGTGCTCGCCGGCTTTGTGCTGCTGCGGGAGTTTTTCTACATGCTTTCTCCCCTGAGAAGCCGCAGCGCGGAGTATTCCTGCACCGTACGCAACGCCTTCTACAATTACTTCATCCTTTTCGCCCTCGCAGCCTTCGCCTCGGTGCTTCTGATGGAGGCTTTTCGCCTTCCACAGACCACTGTAAAGGTGGTTTTGCTGATTGAGGCAGGGATTTTCTATCTGCTTGATATTTCGCGCACTGCGCAAATTTTTTCGTCCCGATATGGGCTTTTCCCAACTATTTTGTATCTTTGCGCCCTTGAACTTTTGCCGACAGGCATTTTGATATTCACGTGCACGCGATGAAGATACTTGTATCACAGAAAACACCTTCCAACCTCAACGCATACAATGCCCTGGAAGAGAAGTACGGGGCTACCGTCGAATTCGTTCCGTTCTTCCTTATAGAACCCATAAGCGCAAAAGAATTCCGCGCCCAGCGTATCAACCTTCCCGATTATACAGCGATAGTCTTTTCTTCCCGTCATGCCATCGACGCATACTTCATGATGTGCGAGGAGATGCGTTTCAAGGTTCCCGAAACCATGAAATACTTCTGCACTTCAGAGCTCGTAGCCCTTTACCTGCAGAAGCATGTAGTTTACCGCAAACGCAAGATATTCTTCGGTGACGGAACGGCCCAGAGCGTCGTTTCCCTCATCGGACCCAAGCACAAGGGAGAGAAGTTCC
>DGVM01000102.1 GCA_002395925.1 Bacteroidales bacterium UBA4284 | reverse complement strand
GAGAGTAGGTAGCTGCCGCTTTTCGAAAGGCTCGAGTCAGAAATGACCCGGGCCTTTTTTGTTAGGTTTATCAGAGTGAGTTGGCAGCGATCCAGGCTGTGCTCCATGCCGCCTGGAGGTTGAATCCTCCTGTTATGGCGTCTATGTCGAGTACTTCTCCTGCGAAGTACAGCCCGGGGATCTTGCGGGAAGACATTGTTGCGGGGTTTATTTCATTGAGGCTGACTCCGCCGCAGCTGACAAATTCTTCTTTGAAACGGGCGCGCCCGGAAATATCGTAACTATCTGATGTCAATATGTTGAGTAGCCTTGCCTTGCTTTTGCTTCCGAGTTCGTTCCAGCGGCAGTCTTCTCTTATTTTCGCCCTTTCTACCAAATATCTCCAAAGTCGGTCGCTCAATTGTGACGGATGTGTGTTCGATACCATTTTTGCTCCGGCTGCAGAAAGGTCGGACAGTATTGACCTTGCCTCCTCTTCGTCAGCATCGAGCCAATTTACAAGCAGTTGCCCTTTGTAGGCGTTGTCGGCAAGATGCCTTGCTGCGTATGAAGAGAGTTTTAACGTTGCCGGGCCGCTTACGCCCCAGTCTGTCAGGAGCAATGTGCCATGGGATCTGAATTTTGTTCCGGCAAGGCCGAGCGCTGTCTTTTGTACGGTTATTCCCATGAGGGAACGTATTTTTTCGTCGCTGAGTTTTAGGGTAAAGAGTGAGGGAACGGACTTTTGCAGCTCGATACCGGTTGCGGACAGGATATCCGCAGTGCCTCCGCCGCTTGTCAAAACAACGTAATCCGGCTTTATGCAAATACTCTCTCCTTTTTCTGACGCAAAGCTCACGCTGAGGTCCTGAGCGATGCTCAGGGCCTTGCACTTGCATTTAACCTGTACTCCCATAAGACGCATTTCCCTTTCCAGGATATGTACAATCTGCATTGCGTCCTGGCTGGCCGGGAAGACGCATTGGTCTTCTTGTATCGTGAATTCTACGCCCCTGTCCCTGAACCACTCAAGGCAATCCCTCCAGCCGAAGCGTGCGAGCGCCCGTTTCATGAGCCTGGCGCCGCGAGGATACACGCTCTCAAGGGATTCCACTCCGGCAAATGTATTGGTGATATTGCAGCGGCCGCCTCCGGTGATGGCGAGTTTGGCCATCGGCCGCGCTCCGGCCTCATAGACAGTTATGTCCCAATCCGGATGAAGCCTGCCCAGAATGGCTGCACAAAAACAGCCTGCAGCACCGCCGCCTATGATAGCTACTTTCGACACGGTGTAAATATATCAAAAAAAATTCGTAGTTTTGTCTGATACATTAAAACCGACCTCATTATGGCTAAAAAACAACCGAAAGGCAATTACGAGTGGAGCTACTGCTCCCTGGGCGGTGTCGTACGCGTGAATATTCGCAACGGAGAAGACATTGCACACCTGAGAGATCTTGACAAGAAGCTCTGGACAGTTCTGAGCTGCCCCACTGAGGGCCTTGAGTTTGATTCCGAAACGCTCCGGATGATAGATACCGACGGCGACGGCAAAATCAGAGTCGATGAGGTCGTAGCGGCTGCCGAGTGGCTCTGCAGCGTCATCAAAGACAAGGATCTTCTCGTAAAAGGCCTTGATACCCTGAAGCTCAATGAGATAAATACTGACTGCGCAGCCGGCGCGAGGCTTCACGATTCTGCAAAGCAGATTCTCCGCAACCTCAAGCTCGACAAGGACGAGATTTCCATTGCCGACACCTCGGACAGCGTAGCCATTTTTGCCGAGACTACAGCGAACGGCGACGGTGTAATTACCGAGGCCTCAGCTCAGTCGGACCATCTCAGGGAGGTGGTGCGCACCATAATCGACAAGGCGGGAAGCGCAATCGACCGCAGCGGTCAGAACGGCATCACGGCAGACCATATAGAGACATTCTACACAGCCCTTGCCGATTATGCCGCATGGCAGGATGCCGCAAGTCCCGAGATTTTCCCCTTCGGCGAGCAGACGCAGGCCGCCCTTGACGCTGCCACCCAGCTTAAAGAAAAAGTAGCCGACTACTTTATGCGCTGCAAGCTGATTGCATTCACCGACGCCGCCACTGCAGCCGTAGATGTTTCCGCCGACAGGATCAGCGCCATATCCGACCATAATCTCACCGCCGAGGCCGACGAAATTGCCTCTTACCCCATCGCTCGTCCGACAAAAGAAGGTATAATTCATTTCGATGCCGTCAATCCCGCGTGGAAATCCCGTTTCGATGCCCTCAAAGCCATCGTTTTCAAGGACAAGGACAGCATCGACGAGGCCGGATGGAACGAGATGCTGGACAAATTCTCTCCCTACATCGCATGGAAGGATTCCAAGAAGGGCGAGATAGTAGAGTCCCTTGGGCTGGATGGTGTGAAGGCCCTTATCAAGGCGGATGACAAACAGGCCCTGCTGGACCTTATTGCAGCAGACAAAGCTCTGGAGGAAGAAGCCAACTCGATTGATGAGGTCAACAAGCTGATGCACCTTTATAGGGATTTCTACAAACTGCTCAAGAACTACGTCATATTCAGCGACTTCTATTCTCCCAACCAGGATGAGCTTGCGGTCTTTGAAGCTGGCAAACTGTATATCGACCAGCGTTGCTGCCGCCTCTGCGTGAGAGTCGCCGATATGGGCAAGCATGCCGACATGTCTTCCCTCAGCGGAATGTTCCTCCTGTACTGCGCCTGCACTTCCAAGACGACGGGCAAGTCGATGAATATCGTTGCAGTAATGACTGACGGCAGCACCCGTAATCTCCGTCCCGGCACCAACGGCGTTTTCTATGACCGCGACGGAGTGGATTACGACGCCACCATCGTCCGCATAGTAGAAAATCCCCTCAGCATCAAACAGGCCTTCTGGTCTCCGTACGTCAAGTTCTGGAACTGGATAACTGGTCTGGTCAACAAATCCGCAGCCGACAAGGACGCAAAGGCCATGGAGAACCTCCAGGCCAGTGCTTCCGCCGCTCCGGCAGATGCCGCGGCAAAGAAGCAGCCGTTCGACATAGGCAAGTTCGCCGGTATTTTTGCAGCCGTCGGCATGGCTATCGGCCTTCTTGGTGCGGCAGTGGCAGGAATCGTCGCCGGCATTGCCAAACTTCCCTGGTGGGGACTGATACTCCTCATTCTTGGTATCATGCTTATCATCTCCGGCCCTTCCTGCTTCATCGCATGGGGCAAGCTGCGCCGCAGGAACCTCGGCCCCGTGCTCAATGCCAACGGCTGGGCCGTCAACTCTGGCGCAGTTGTCAATATTCCGTTCGGACGTACGCTTACAAGCGTCGCCAAGTATCCCAAACTCAAGCTGGACGACCCTTACAAGCCCAAAGCTCCTCTTTGGCGCAAGCTCCTTTGCTGGTTCCTGTTCCTTGCGGTTATATGCTTCGGAGTCCTTTTCTTTACGGATAATCTCAAATGCATCGGCCTGCCTTTCCACAAGGAGAAAGCTGCTGTCGAGCAAGTTCAGGATGCTCCAGACGCTCCCGACGCTCCCGTAGCCGATGAGGTCGAATCTCAGACAGACATTCAAGCAACAGAATAATGGAATTCAAAAACCCGCTTAAACTGCAGCAGGCCACCGTAGGTCTCTTCAACGATAGCTTCCCGCCGGTAATGGACGGAGTGTCGGTATGCGTAGAAAACTATGCTTACTGGCTCCAGAAGTTGGTCGGAGGCGTCAAAGTCATCACTCCAAAAGTCCCCGGGACACAATATGACAAACTTCCGTACGAGGTGCTCAGCTACTTCAGTTTCCCCGTGCCCAAACGACCTCCGTACGTTACGGGCATAGCTGAGGTGGATCCTAAGTTCCTCTCGAACATAGTAACGCGCCGCTTCAAGATTGTTCACTGCCACAGCCCCTTTGGCGCCGGCAGTGTAGGCCAGCGTGTCGCGAAGCTGCAGGGCATACCCATGGTAGCCACCTTCCATTCCAAGTTCCGGGACGATTTCTCCCGCGTCTTCCCGAAGGCAATCGTTGATGTAATCATCAAGTATATAATCGATTTCTACGAGAGCGCAGACTTGGTATGGGTGCCTCAGGCATCGGTTATCGATGTTATCAGGGAATATGGCTTCAAAGGGAACGTAGAGGTTATGGACAATGGTTCCGACCTGGTGGCGGACTACTCCGACGAATTCTTTGCCGATGCACGTAAGCAGCTGGGAATCAATCCCGATGAGTTGGTCATGCTGTTCGTTGGACAGCATATCTGGGAAAAGAATCCCAGGCTTATCATCGAGAGTCTTGCCCGCATGAAGGATGTTCCTTTCCGCATGTTCTTCGTCGGACGCGGTTATGCAGAGCAGGAGATGAAAGAGCTTGTGGAAGCCCGCGGCCTGTCCGACAAGGTGACTTTTACAGGCAACATAGGCGAGCGTGATGTGCTTACGCGCTATTACGCCGCGGCCGATCTGTTCTTGTTCCCGTCGCTGTACGACAATGCGCCCCTGGTGGTACGCGAAGCCGCTGCGCTGCGCACTCCTGCCGTCATGGCAAACGGTGCTACTGCATCCAGCATCATCCGCGACGGCGTCAACGGTTTCCTTGTAGAGAACGAAGCCGAATCCATGGAGAAGAAGCTGCGCGCCCTCGCGGCAGACCGCGAACTTGTGAAAAAGGTCGGTATCGAGGCGTCCCGGAGCATAGTCAGGAGCTGGGAAGACTGCGTTGGAGAAGCTCTTGACCGCTACAATATGCTGCTTAAAATCAGAAATTTACCAACAATAGACAGGATATGAAACGCTTAATACCCGTATTGGCTCTTTTGCTTATGATTACCACTGCCTGCAACAACGGAGGCCCCGATCCCAAGGAGGCTGTCCTGGACAATATCGCCACCCGTACAAGTGTTCGCGCTTACACATCAGAGAGTGTGAGCGAGGCCGACATCGAAACGCTTCTCCGCGCGGCCATGGCTGCCCCCTCGGCCATGAACCGTCAGCCTTGGGAGTTCGTGGTCGTCAACAATCCCGATACGCTCAAGTTCCTCTCTGGCAAACTCCGTTATGCAAGAATGCTGGAGCAGGCACCGTTGGCTATAGTCGTCTGTGCAGAGAAGATGCTCACTCTGCGTGACGGCAGCGTTGTCGAAAACAATTTCTGGGAGCACGATGCTTCTGCGGCGGCTGAAAACCTGCTTCTTGCAGCCCACGCACTGGGTCTTGGAGCAGTATGGACTGCGGCTTCCGATCCCGAGCGCTCCTCAATCGTAAAGGAGGCTCTCGGAATTCCCGGCACCATCACTCCGCTTTGCGTCATCCCTATCGGTCATCCTGCCGAGAATCCGGAACCCAAAGACAAGTGGAAGCCGGAAAAAATCCATTGGAATCGCTGGTAACAGCGATTCCAATGGATCTTTCTGATCCCCCTGCACCCCCAGGGGACGGGGGAATGGATTCCCCCGACACCCCCTTCTGTCGCTTCGCTCCGACTCCTGGTAACAGCGATTCTGATTAATCTGCCGATCCTGATTATTTGACCGTGAAGGTGACGGCGCGCCTGGCGCCTCCGGAATCCATCACGGTCAGCAGATGTTGTCCCGGTTCGGGGCGCAGCAGCAAGTCGTGGTCGGATACAGTCTGTCCGACGAAGTCTTCGTCGAGGTGCCAGTACAGCACCGCCGACGGGTCTCTGTGCGCGGCGCGTACCACGACGCCCTGCTCCTTGCCGCTCAGTGAGCGGGTCGTGACGATTGTGATGCCGTTTTGCGGATAGATTATCTCTATGGGATTGCCGCTCTCGTCAGAAAACGCATCGAATCCTGGATGCTTAGGCGGTAACGGCCTGTAATCCAGGTGATTCTTCATGTAGTACCACTCCTGGGCCGGTGGCAGTACGAACCATACCGCCTCTACCATTCTCTCTACAGGGTAGCAGCTGCTGTTGACCAGATATTTCCTGTCTGCGTCGAGATGCACTATCCTGTGATATTTGCATTCATCGGGACGGATTTCGATGTCCGGAACCCACACAGTATCGACCTGCGGACATATCCTGCTTGCCGGGAGCCCGCTCTGGTGGCATACTTCAAGCGGAACCATGCTGTCCAACGGTTTGCTGAACCAGCGCGCCGAGGAGGGCAGTGCCTTGAAGACGTCGAACAGCACTGGTGCGGCATACTGTACTCCGGTCATCTGTGCCCGGCCCTCGCCGTCGCTGTTCCCGACCCATACTCCGACCACGTAGTCGCGGTTGACTCCCACGCTCCAGGCGTCCCTGTTGCCCCAGCTGGTGCCGGTTTTCCATGCAATCTTCGATGACGAACTGAATTCTCTCCAAGACGATTCTTCCTCTGGCCGTCCGGCCTTGCTGAGCGCCTCGAAGGTGAGCCAGATGGCGGCCCTGCTGAGGGGGATGCCGTAATCGTCTTCGCCGTCACCACAGAGCTTGCGGGCCATCATGTAATATGCCCCTACGAGATTCTGCAGGGATATTTCGGCTCCTCCGAGTATCAGCGACAGGCCGTAATGGTCAGCATCGCGTGTAATCGTATCGAAGCCCATCTGCTGCAGGATTTCCAGGAATTCGGCGGCGCCGTATTGCTCCAGCATCCTGACGGACGGCACGTTGAGCGAACGCTCGATTACCTGGTCGGCCGGTACGGCTCCGTCGAAGCTGCGGGAAAAATTATGCGGCGCGAAGTTGTTGTAGTTGTAGGGCGTATCTTTTATCAGCGTAGCCGGAAGGATGTCGCCGCTGTCGAGCATCGCAGCGTAAAGCAGGGGCTTGAGCGTGCTTCCGCTTGAGCGTGGAGCGGGTATCATATCGACGTCGGCTCCTCTCAGGCCGTCTGCCAGGCCCTTCGTATTTCCGTAGTAGGCTACGATGTCTCCCGTACGGACGCTGCGTACGAGTATGCCCATGTTGTCAACCAGATTGTTATGATATTCGGCAAAATGTGCCCGTGCGATTGCGCACACCCTGTCCTGCAGCTGTGCGTCTAGCGTGCAGCCGTAGTCCTTGTCTCCTCCTTCCGCACGCAGGCGTTCCAGCAGGTGATAGGCTTTGTCGGGCATGGGAAGAGGCTTGTCGGGAAGAGGCTCGTCCTTGGCCAGCTCACATTCTGTCGGGTCTATTATTCCGCTGCTCAACAGCTTATCGAGCAGGAAGTTGCGCTTTTCCTTCAGACGCTCCCTGTTGCGTCCGGGATGGATGAGGGCGGGGGAGTTGGGGAGTACTGCGAGCATGGCGCTCTCTGCCCAGGAGAGATCTTCGGCCTTGCGCCCGAAGTACCTCCATGCAGCGGCTTCCAATCCTACTACGTTGCCTCCGAAAGGTGCGTTGGAGGCATAGAGCAGCAGTATCTTTTTCTTCGAGCAGCGCAGCTCCAGCCGGGTTGCCATAACTGCTTCGAGGAGCTTCTCGGGTATGTTCCTGGGCGCGTCTGGCCTGCTGAGCCTGATTACCTGCATTGTAATGGTACTTGCCCCCGATACTACTTCGCGGCGGCTCAGATTCTGCCTCACGGCCCTTCCGACCGACAGGAAATCTACTCCAGGATGCCACCAGAAGCGCTTGTCTTCGTATGCGACTATGCACTTGGCGAATTTGTCGGGCACAGTGGCCGCCGGCTCGAAGTACCATTGTCCGTCGGCGGATATCCTGGCTCCCAGGAGTGTGCCGTCGGCTGCGGTAAGAGTCGCGCTGAGCGGCTGGCGGAAAAGCCGGGCGGGCAGGCACAGCAGATAAAGCAGCGCGAAAGGTGCCAATATCAAAATTATTTTCTTACATTTGGACATCTGTAACAAAAGTACTCATTTCTATGAAACTTGCCAAATTACTTCCCGCAGCTTTGTGTGCTGCAATGCTTGTCAGCTCATGCGGCAATTCCACCGGTACCGGTTCGTCGTCCAATGCGGCCGTATCCGGCGTTTCCGAGGAGTCTCCTTATCCTTCTTACGAAGGAGTGGAAGAGACCTCCGAGGCTCCCGAGACTCCGGAAATCAAGCTCCTCAGCAATGGCAGCATCCTTCCTTCCACGGGTAATATGGACCTTCTTTTCTGCTCGTCCGGATATGCCGGAGCGCGGGTACGTGTGCGCAAGATATTCACCAGCAATATACTGCAGTTCCTGCAGTTCGATTCTTACGAGGCCCGGTACAATCTCTCCAAGGTCGCAAAAATAATAGCCGACACCACGCTTGTGCTTGGTTCGACGGACGCTCCTCACATCCGTCTCGTCCGCAATTATGCAATCAGCCTCGACGAACTCATCAAGCCGGAACCCGGAGCAATCTATCATGTGGAGATCCGCGGCACCGAGCCCCTGGTGGAGGAGGATTACTGGGACAGCGACGCCTATTTCGGTGATTACGAGACTTACGACGTCCGCAATACCTACCTTCTCGCTACAGATGTTTCCCTCATAGCCAAGCAGGGCGACAACAAATGGGAGGTTTTCGCCACCGACATCCTGTCTGGAGCCCCTCTCAAGGGCGTACGAGTCAAGCTTTACGACTCTGTCCTGCAAGAACTCGGCAAGGGTACGACGGACAATGCGGGCCGCGTGACCTTCCCGGCCGACGAAACCGGAAGCTACGTGCTGGCCAGCTCCGACAGGGGCAGCGCCTATCTTGCTCTCAAGAATGAGAAGTCTCTGTCCACCAGTGAATTCGATGTAAGCGGCACTACTGCTTACGGCGGTCTCAAGGCGTTTATCTTCGGAGAACGCGGAGTCTGGCGTCCGGGCGATACCCTGCACGTAAGCGCCATCACCATGTCGGAAGGCGGCGACATCCCCGTCGGACATCCCGTGACCGCGCAGCTGCTCAATCCGGACGGCCAGGTCACCCGCACGCTCACTGTAAAGAGCGACGGCAGCCATATTTACCATTTCCCCTTCGTCACCGACTCCGATGCCCCTACGGGACTCTGGACGGTCAGGGTGAACATTGGTTCACGCACTTTCAGCAAGGGCGTCAAGATAGAGACCGTAAAGCCCAACAAACTCGACGTCAGGCTCTCCTTCGACGATCCCTGGATCGTCCCCAAGACCAGCTGCGTAGGCACCATAGGCGTTGACTGGCTTTACGGAGCTCCCGGCGCAGACCTCAAGGTCAACGGCGAAATCGAGCTCTCATCGGCCCGCACCGCGTTCAAGGGATACGAGTCCTACGATTTCAAGGACGACACCCGCTCCTTCTCCTCCGAGACCCGCTATTACAGCGACATGCGCACCAACGAAGAGGGCAAGTGCTTCGTCAACACCGGCATGGACCTCAACCTGACCAGCATTCCCGGCATGCTCGATGCAGCATTCACCCTGCGCGCCTTCGAGCCTTCGGGAGAATTCTCCACCGGCTGGTCCAGCTGGAAACTCTCTCCGTTCGACACATACGTCGGAATGAAGGTGCAGCAGAATACCACGACCTGGGGTGAAGAATACCTCAAGGCAGGCGAAAGCCACAAGTTCGATGTCGTGACCGTAGGACCCGACGGCAAGCCCGTTTCCGTGTCCGACCTGCATGTGGAAGTATATCACGTAGACTGGAGCTGGTGGTGGAACTCCTCCGACCAGATCGCAAGCTACATGTCCGGCAAGAGCAAGGAACTCCTCTTCGAAAAGCGTATCAATACCCACAGCGGGCAGGGAAGCTTCTCCTACGACTGGTCCAATGCTCCCGACGGCCTGTATTTCGTCCGCGTGAGCGACGAGAAGGGTGGTCACGCCAGCTCAATGCTCTGCGAAGTTTACGAGAACTACGGAAGCCGCGACGCCGACAACTCCGGCGCTGCCAAACGGCTTGCAATGAACGTCAACAAAGACAAGTTCTCCGTTGGCGAGACGGCCAAGATCACCATCCCCTCATCTGCCGGCAGCCGTGCCCTGCTGTCCATCGAGAAGGCAGGACGCCTGCTTGGAACGGAGTGGGTGGAATGCTCCGAGGGCTCTACTGAGCTTACGGTCAAGATAACTCCCGAAATGCTCCCCAACGTATATGCCTTCGTGACCCTGGTACAGCCTCACAAGACCACTCTCAACGACGCTCCTATACGTATGTACGGCGTTCAGAACATCAATGTGGAAGACAAGTCTTCCCATCTGGAGCCGGTCATCGACATACCTTCCGACGTCAAGCCCGAGACCACCGTTCAGTTCAAGGTCAAGGAGCAGAACGGCAAGGCCATGAGCTATATAGTGGCCCTCGTGGATGAAGGCCTGCTTGGCCTCACTTCCTATAAGACTCCCGACGCATGGAAAGCGTTCTATGCCAAGGAAGCCCTCAGGGTCCGCACCTGGGATCTCTACGACGACGTCATCGGCGCTTACGGCGGCCGTATCGAGCAGCTCTTCGCAATCGGCGGCGACGAGGAGAGTGCAACCGTGGTCAAGCCCCAGAAGGCCAGCCGTTTCAAGCCGGTCGTGGCCTACCTCGGCCCCTTCACCCTCAAGGCCGGCAAGACTGCAAGCCACAGCGTTGACATCCCTCAGTACATCGGTGCCCTGCGCGCCATGGTGATTGCCACCGACGGCCGTGCCCAGGGAAGCCTCGACAAGGAAATAACCGTCACCAAGCCCGTCATGGTACAGGCAAGCCTGCCCAGGGCGCTCAACATCGACGAGACCATCAAGGTCCCCGTTACCCTGCTCACCATGAAGAAGGGTGTCGGAAAGGTCAAGCTTTCCATCAAGACCGATGACAAGCTTGCCGTAATTGGCAGCGAGTCCATCGAAGTCGATTCTCAGAAAGAGGGACAGGAAGTGTTTGACTTCGCCGTCAAAGTGCTCGACAAGACCGGCATCGCCCACATCAAGGCAATGGCCGAGACCTCCGGCGACAAGTCCGTCAGCGACATAGAAATAGATGTCAACAACCCCAACCCCGAGGTAACACGCACCAAGAGCATACTGCTTGCGGCAGGGGAGAGCAAGGAACTGCCGGTAGAGCTTTTCGGAACTCCCGGAACCAACAGCGCTACGCTGGAACTCTCCACCATTCCTTCCATAGACCTCGCCGGACGCCTGAAGTATCTCCTCCAGTACCCTTACGGCTGTGTGGAGCAGACGGTGTCCATCGCCTTCCCCCAGCTGTATCTCGACAAAATCATGACCTGCGACGACAAGGTTCGCGAGCGCAGCCGCTTCAATGTTGAGGCTACCCTGCGACGCCTGCAGAGCTTCCGCCGTCCCGACGGCTCCCTCAGCTACTGGCCCGGCTCCAGCAACTCGTCCCTCTTCGGCAGCGCCTATGCCCTGCACTTCATGCAGGAGGCCGAGAGCCAGGGATATGCGGTTCCTGCCGACCTCAAGAAAGAACTGATACGCTGGATATCCAGCGAGGTCTCCGACAAGAAGCAGGACGCCGCTGCGAAAGCCTACGGACTCTTCGCACTGGCAAGTGCCGGCAAGCCCAACAGGAGCGCCATGAACCTCATGCGCGAAAAGAAGAAGCAGCTTGACGCAAGCGCCGGATGGCTCCTTGCTGCGGCATATGCGGTGGACGGCAAGAAGAACGTCTCCAAAGAGCTGTACGCTCCTCTCAAGTACACCGACCCTGAATATACGGCCTACGGCAGCGTGGACCGCAACCTCTCGGTCGCACTCAAGACAATGATGCTTACCGGTGCCAAAGAAGAAGCCTTCCGGTTGGCGGAAGAGATTGCGTCCCATCTCAACAACCGCGATTACTACATGAGCACTCAGTCAACTGCCTGGGCACTCTATGCAATCAGCGACTATGCACAGGCCAACGCCGGAGCCGTCAACGCAAGCTATAGCGTTGGCTCGAAGAACGAGAAGATATCTGCAGGCCGCTGCCTGGAGACCCGCAGCCTCTCCGTAGCCGACGAAGGCAAGCTCAGCGTGAAGGTTACCAACAACTCTGCCGGCAATCTCTATGCGGTTGCTTCCGTCACTGGAATTCCTGCAGCCTCGGAGGAGAAGCCCCTCAGCAACAGGCTCAAGATGACCGTCTCCTACACCGACGACAAGGGCGCAGCAGTTAGCGTGGATACTCTTTCCCGCGGGCGTGCCGTAGTTGCCAACGTGACCGTTACCAATACCGGCAAGAGCGCGATCAGGAACATCGCCCTCAATCACAAGTTCCCCTCTGGCCTGGAAATTCAGAACGACAGGCTCAATTCGGCGTCGTTCAGCTATCCTGCCGGCATAGACTACCAGGACTTCAGGGACGACCGGGTGTATAGCTTCTTCGACCTCGGAGCCGGCGGGAGCGTAAATGTAAAGATCAGGCTCATTGCTACTTATCCGGGCAGATTCTATCTGCCGGCCGTAAGCTGCGGCGCCATGTACGACGGTACAGTGCAGGCCCTGGTTCCCGGACGCTGGATTGAAGTCAAGTAATGTGGACTCTGCTGGCGGTTCTTTCCGCCATACTGCTCGGGCTATATGATGTAGCCAAGAAGAAGGCGCTGCAGAAGAACGGTGTGTTCACCGTTCTTCTTGTAGCGACCGCTCTTTCCACTCTGCTGGTGTCGCCCTTCTTCCGGCCGGGCCCGGCAGAGGATTTTCTCAAGCTCGCATTAAAGGCTGTGCTGGTTACCGCTTCCTGGATAAGCGGCATGGCCGGACTCAAGCTTCTGCCGCTTACGACCGTAAGTACCGTAAAGGGGTCGCGTCCCGTTTTTGTGGTGCTGTTTTCCATAATCCTCTTTGGAGAAAAGCTCAACTGGATGCAGTGGATGGGTATAATACTTGCGCTTGCAGCACTGTATCTTCTCGGCCGTACCAGCCGCAAGGACGGCACCGTGCAGGTCCGCCGCGCCGGCTTTGTCTGGCTGGGCATCTCGGTGGTCACAGGGGTTGCCAGTGCCCTTTACGACAAGCATATCATCCAGGGCATGGAGCCTCTGTTCGTGCAGTGCTGGACGAATCTCTTCATCACTGCCATACTTGCCCTTTGCATAATGGTAAGAGGCCTCCTGCGAGGGAGATCTGAAAGATTCCAGTGGGACTGGACCCTGCTGGCCGTGGCCCTGCTGATTACTGGAGCCGATGCGCTGTATTTCTTCGCGCTTAAGGAGCCGGGAGCCATGCTGAGCGTCATATCTGTCCTCCGCAGGGCGTCGGTCCTCGTCACCTTCGTACTGGGTGCCATACTCTTCAAAGAAACCAACATAAAGGAGAAGGGACTCAACATGCTCCTTATGGCGGCCGGTGTAATATTATTGCTGATAGGTAGTTAGAAGCTGTTCAAATTAATCGCGGATATGAAAAGATTTTTCCTTTTTTCTCTCCTTCTCGTTTTTGCTGCATCGTGCAGTCCCAAACTCTACAACGTCACCAAGGCGTACAATGAGGATCATTTCGCCAAACTCCAGGCGGTAATCGACAACCCTTTGACTCCCAAGGACGCAACTTACAGTTACACCGAAGCCTCGGCTCTGGGGCTTGTCGGCAAGATGTTCACCGATACACCGAAGGCATATATGCGTATCGATACGACCCGTTACAAGGGTATGACCAAAGGTGAACAGTATCAGGCGATATGCTCTCCCGGACTCGCCGTCACGTTCAGCACCAATTCTTCATCGATCAGCATAAAGACAGTGTGGAGCCGGCTCTACAATTCCCGCAACACCATGGGTATATCCTACAGGGGCTATGACCTCTACATTAAGGACAAAAAGGGACAATGGCTCTGGGCGGCATCTGGTACCACCAATAACCAGAAACTCGAAGAAGAGTTCGTGCTCATAAAGAACATGCCCCAGGGAGTAAAGGAGTGTCTTCTCTATCTTCCTATCTACACTCCCGTGGAGTCTTGCAAGATCGGAGTTACCGTGGGCTCATACATAAGTCCTCTGCCCAACCAGTTCAGGTCAAAGATACTCTTTCACGGTTCCTCCTTCACCCATGGCATAAGCACCAGCCGTCCTGGCATGAGCTATCCCATGCAGTTTGAACGTGCCACAGGCATGGAGGTTCTCGCATTCGGCATGAGCGGCAACAGCAAGCTTCAGCCCTATTTTGCAGACGTTATCGCCGATGTTGAGGCCGACGCCTATGTTTTCGACACCTTCTCGAATCCCGGCTGGCAGATGATTAAGGAGCGTCTTATACCGTTCATCGACAGAATCATTGAGGCGCATCCGGGCAAACCGCTTATATTCCAGCAGACTATCTACCGCGAAAGCCGCAACTTCAACCTCGTCAACGACGCCAGCGAACAGGCCAAGCAGGATATGGCAAGCACGCTGTTCGATACTATCCTCAAGGATCCCAAGTATGCAGACGTGTACTTTATCCAGACCAATGCGGATTCTTCGGGACGTCACGAGTACTCCGTTGACGGCACACATCCCGACGACCACGGTTACTATATGTGGTTCAAATCAATAGAGAAGCCTATCCTCTCTATCCTCGCCAAGTACGGAATCAAGTAGCAGACTGCGCTACAAGACTTCTTTTAGATAAGGCCCGGTCACAGACTCCGGGTCTTTTGCTATCTGCTCTGGAGTGCCCTTGGCGACTACGAGTCCGCCGCGGCGGCCTCCCTCCGGTCCCATATCGAGTATGTAGTCCACACTCTTGAGAATATCGGGGTTGTGCTCTATGATTATAACGGTATTCCCTTGATCTACAATCTTCTGAAGCACTTCCAGAAGGGTCTTGATATCCTCGAAATGCAGTCCGGTGGTGGGCTCGTCGAGCATGTAGAGGGTGTTGCCGGTCGCTTTGCGGAACAACTCGGCGGCAAGCTTCATCCGCTGGCTTTCGCCGCCCGACAAGGTTACGCTCGACTGCCCGAGATGGATGTATCCGAGCCCCACGTCCACGAGAGCCTTGAGCTTGGGGGCGATTTTGGGATGCGATTTAAAGAATTCGTACGCCTCGCTGATGGGCATCTCCAGGACGTCGTTGATGTTCTTGCCCTTGTAGTGGACCGCCAGGGTGTCTTCTTTGTAACGATGCCCGCGGCAGGCCTCGCAGGTAACGCTGACCGACGGCAGGAAATTCATCTCGACCAGTTTGATGCCTGCGCCTTTGCATTCCTCGCAGCGGCCTCCGGCGACATTGAAGGAGAAGCGCCCGGCCTTGAATCCGCGCACCTTAGCGTCGGGAGTCTCCTCGAAGAGCTTGCGTATATCGTCGAATACGCCGGTAAAAGTGGCGGGATTCGACCTTGGCGAGCGTCCGATGGGGCTCTGGTCTATTTCTATCACCTTGTCGATGAATTCCAGGCCTTCGATGCCCTCGTAGGGGAGAGGCTTCTGCTTGAGGTGATAGAATTTGCCTTTGAGTATGGGCATGAGGGTTTCTATGACCAGCGATGATTTGCCGCTGCCCGATACTCCGGCGACGCCGATGAGGCAGCCAAGGGGGAAACTGACGTCGATGTGCTTGAGGTTGTTGCCGCTTGCTCCCTTGATAGTCAGCATCTTGCCGTTGCCTTTCCGCCTCGTGGCGGGAATGTCTATCTTGCGTTTGCCTGCCAGGTACTGAGAGGTTATGGTGGATGCCTCTGCGGCTTTGGCTGCGGGACCGCTGTAACAGATTTCGCCGCCCAGCACTCCGGCGCCGGGCCCGACGTCCACCAGCCAGTCCGCGCTGCGCAGTGTCTCCTCGTCATGCTCCACCACGATTAGGGTGTTGCCCAGGTCGCGCAGGTTGGTGAGCGTCCTGAGCAGCTTCTGATTGTCGCGCTGATGCAGGCCTATGGAAGGCTCATCCAGGATGTACAGCACGCCCATCAGGCCGGAGCCGATCTGGGTCGCCAGGCGGAT
>DGVM01000011.1 GCA_002395925.1 Bacteroidales bacterium UBA4284 | reverse complement strand
TCCAACCCCTACAACATGATCAACAACATGGGCTATGCGACCATCAACACGCAGAACGCCCAGACCACCGTCGCCCTCACGCAGGATTTCTCCGAAATCATCACCGAAGGTCTTACGGCAAAAGTCCAGGTCTCCTGGGATGCCCGCACCGCATCTTCCGTCACCAACGGAATCCTGCCGCGCGTGTATTACAAGAGGTGGGACGCTGACGCCCAGGACTATGTATATGTAGCACAGAACAATACCGCAGGATACATCAACGTGTCCAGCAGCACCCAGAGCGGATACACCGTACTCAACCTCGAGGCTTCCGCCAACTACGAGCGCACGTTCGGAAGCGCCCACAGGGTAAGCGGAATGTTCCTTTATTATCTTCGCGACCGCGCCAACACCCACCCGGGCTACGACTATTGGGAGACCTTCCCGCGCAAGAGCCTCGGTATAGCAGGACGCGCGACCTACAGCTTCTACGACCGCTATTTCGCGGAGTTCAACTTCGGATACAACGGGAGCGAGAACTTCGCCCCCGGGCACCGCTTCGGATTCTTCCCTTCCGCTGCAGTGGGTTACATCATCTCCAACGAGAAGTTCTGGGAGCCCATCAAGAGCACCGTCAGCCTCTTCAAGATCAAGGCGTCCATCGGAAAGGTGGGCAACGACCAGATCGGCGGAAGCCGCCGTTTCGGCTACAACACCACCATGGACATCTCGAACATCGGAGGATTCAGCTGGGGTGAGCGCCAGGCGGCATACGTCACCGGCGTCGCGACCGGAGAAATCGGCAACCCCCTCATTACCTGGGAGGAGGCTCTCAAGCGCAATGTGGGTGTGGAAATCAACCTGTTCAGCGACGCATTCAAGTTCCAGTTCGACTACTTCAACGACGTACGTACCGGAATCTTCCTGCCCCGCGAATCGCTGCCCAGCGCAGTCGGCCTGCGCAAGACGCAGTACATCAACATTGGCTCCATGCAGAACGCAGGTTTCGACCTGTCCGCACAGTATGACCACATGTTCCCCGGAGGGCTGTCTCTCAGCGCACGCGGCAACTTCACCTTCAACCGCAACCGCCGCCTGTACGACGACAAGCCCAGCCAGGTCTGGGAATACCAGAACACGGCGCTCTTCGCCAATAACCAGCAGAGGGGCCTCATCGCCGAAGGACTGTTCATGACCCAGGAGGAAATCGACACCTGGCCCAGCCAGTACGGACGCACCCTGCAGCCCGGTGACATCAAGTACCGCGACATCAACGGCGACGGCGAGGTCAACGACCTCGACATGGTGGCCATCGGCTACACCACGGTACCGGAAATCAACTATGGCTTCGGCCTGAGCCTTGGCTGGAAAGGCCTGGACGCCAGCGTCTTCTTCAGCGGCATGGATCACGTGACTCGTTTCATCGGCGGCTACAACCTCTACGGCGGCGCCGCCACCAACGTGCTGATCCAGGGCCAGATCTTCGCCGACGTTGCCCGGAAGAGCTGGACAGTGACCCACGATCCTCACGCCGAGTATCCCCGCTTCTCCGTCGAGACTCCCGCCAACAACCAGATCCGTTCCACCTACTGGCAGAAGGACATGAGCTTCCTGAGGCTCAAGAACGCCGAAATCGGCTACACCCTGCCGAAGAACTGGACCAAGAAGGCAGGAATCTCCACCCTGCGCGTATATCTGCAGGGCGTCAACCTCCTCACATTCTCCAAGTTCAAGCTCTGGGACCCCGAACTTGAATCTTCCTACGGCAACGTATATCCCCTCACCCGCAACGTGAGCCTTGGCATCAATCTGAATTTCTAAGCGTATGAAAAAGTTATATGCACTTCTGGCCCTGGCCGTCCTGGCGGTTTCATGCGACGGGTTCTTCGACATCAACCTCAAGGACCAGCCCACACTGGAAGACACCATGAGCCGTTCTTCCACCGTCAGACGATATCTGGCCCACCTGTATTCATACATACCCCGTGACGAGAATACCCGAAACTACGAAGGCGGCACCGTGCTCCGCAGCGACGAGTCCCTCAACGCCAAGAGCCAGTACGAGACTTACTGGTACAAGGTGCGCCGCGGAGAGTACGGCCCCGACAACACCGATTCCGAATCCAACGCCAACTTCTGGAAGCGTTACTACATCGCCATCAACGAGTGTACTACCTTCCTGAACAACGTCGATCTTGACAAGGAGGACTCACCCGAACTCGTCCGGCAGATGAAGGGCGAAGCAAGGTTCCTGAGGGCCTATTACTATTTTGTTCTGATGCGCCAGTACGGCCCGGTCATCATCTGGGGCGACAAGGCATCCGACCAGAACGTAAAGGCAGACACGCTCGACCGCGCACCGCTGCAGAAGAACATCGACTTCATCGTCGGCGAGCTCGACAAGTCCATCGAACTTCTGTATCCTGAGGTCAACGACCCCGGTCTCGGACTTAGCCTCGCATCCAACAAGGGACGCGCAACCAAGGGAGCCGCGATGGCCCTCAAAGCCCGCGTCCTGCTGTATGCAGCTTCTCCGCTCTATAACGGGCAGAACGGCACCGGCATCTATTCGAGCCTCACCAACAACTCCGGCGAAAAGCTGTTCCCCGATTACGACGAGAGTAAATGGGACGATGTATGGCAGGCCGCAAAAGACGTCATCGACCTTGGCCGCTACGAGCTCACAACCAGCACCAGCGACTCCAGAAGCGATTTCCAGAATGCGGCAGCGTCCTACCAGACTGTATGGTTCCAGGGTTGGGAGACCAACCGCGAGATCATCTGGGGATGGTGGTACAGGGCTTGGGGCGACGAGTCCCTGGGCTCCGGCTGCGACATCGCCTACTCCGCACCCGCCGGCGGCAAGATCGCTCTTGCAGGCTATTCCCTCAACTCCCCTTCCCTCAAGCTGGTCGATGCTTACCCCATGTGGGAGACCGGACGTTATCCCATCCTGGGCTACAACTATTCTGCAGGCCTGATGGACCTTTCCCGCCCGATCGTGGACGAAGCCTCCGGCTACAAGGCCGAAGGATGGACCGAGAATTACCAGCAGCAAATCGACGTGGATCCTTCGTGGGCCAAGCCTTTCAAGGCACATAACTCCACCGTCGGACGCGATGCCCGCTACTACGCCAACTTCGTTCCCAACGGCTTCTGGTGGCCTTCATCCACCACCAACAGCGGCGGCCCCGTACGCTTCACCTGCTACAATTCCCCGGAAGCATCATCTCCTTACTCTCCCACCGATGCCTGCAACCGCGTAGGCTACGTATGGCGCCGCATGTACAAGGCCGAAAACCCTCTGCGGGACCTCACGGCCGACTATCAGAGCGTACGCTACATATATCCCGCATTCCGTCTGGCGGAAGTTTATCTCACCTATGCCGAAGCATGCAACGAGCGCACGTCCCGCATGGTCGATGAGGCCATACGCTACGTCGATCTCGTACGCGCACGCTCCGGTCTCAACGGCCTGAGAGAGGCTTATCCCGACATCGATTTCGATGCGACCGACGGCGTGAGCACCATCAGCGGTGTCTCCCGCACTGGGCGCGAATGGCTGCGCTGGATGATTCTCCAGGAAAAGATGTGCGAATTCGCTTTCGAGGGTCAGCGCCACTACGACATGATGCGCTGGATGAAAGCCCAGGACGAATACAACACCGAAAACTGGACCCTCCATGTAACTGCTGAGAATTACGAGGATTCCTACGCCCGGGTAAAGGACGACTATATCGGCGGGCGCTCCATCTTCCGCCAGAGGGATTACCTCTTCCCCTTCAGCACGACTCAACTTTCCGAAATGACAAACTTCACAAATAATCCCGGCTGGTAGTATGAAAAAACTGACTTTAACCATATTAGCGCTTGCCATCCTGGCATCCTGCATCCCCGACGACAGGGGAAATTTCATGGTCGATGACAGCTTCGGCCTTACTACCAGGGACGCCCTGGTACAGGCATCCGTGCACACCGGTTCCTATACTCTGGGCATATCCAAGAACGGAATCGGCCAGAAGGCTGCAAAGGCCACGGTAAGCCTCGAATCGGGCACAATCCAGGCCGCACTCGACAAGTATAACAAAGAGTACTCCGCCTCGTATGAACTCATACCTGCGTCTTATTTCTCCCTCGACAAGACCGAACTCTCTTATGAGCAGAAGGATGTAGTCAAGGAGGTGACCGTTTCCTGGGACGCCGGCCGGCTGGCGGAATTCATAGGCAGCCGCACGGACTTCGTTCTGCCTGTCTGCATCGAATCCTCCGACCTGAGCGTGTCGGAAGCCAAGCAGGTGGTGTTCATCCGCCTCCTGCGGTCTTCCCTGTCCATCACGCAGAAGAGTGTTTCCAGGGTCATCGACCGCACTAAGGTGGAGCCTGATGCCGAGGGCAACCAGCCCCCGCTCCAGGAAAGCGTGATTCTCGACCTCAAGCTCGACAACTACATCAACAATGTCGGACTCGACGTTCCCCTTAAAATCGACAATTCCCTGATAGCATCCTACAACGAGGGACAGGAAGAGCCGTTCGTGGCCGCTCCCCAGGGCCTTGTCACCATCGACACCCCCATCGCAAGCATCCCCGAATCGGGAGAAGGCGCTACATTCAAGATTACTATCGACAAGAGCTTGCTGCTCAGCGGCGGCACCCTTCAGCCCTTCCCCGCATACCTGGTTCCGGTTACGATAGACACCGATGCCATAAAGGCAAGCATGAAGGGTGAAGACTTCGCCCTGAAGGGCCTCGCCTACGGCAATGCAGTCACCTGGGTGGCAATCACTTACAAAGAAATCAAACCCGGACTGAGCGTCAACCGCGAATGGGGCTTCTATTCCACCGAGGCCAACGCCTGGAGCGATTATATCAACGGCTACACCGCCGGAAGCGAGCGCAACGTAGCTATCGACGACAACTGGATCTACATCGCGGAAACCAACCAGACCAAGAACCTCTGGGCCATCAGCCGCACCGACCCGGGTACCGTCAAGAAACTCCCCGTCGGCACCGTGAAGGACGAAGGCATCTTCTACGTAAGCTGCCCCCGCATCATACCCAATACGGATCCTGCGATCAACGGCGGCAAGGACGTACTCGTCGTCTCCAACATGAACGAGGGAGACCCGACGCTGTACATCTACGACAAGGGTATCGACAGCGATCCTTCGGTGCTGAACATGCAGACCTGGGCTTCAAGGCGCCTGGGCGACACATTCACGTACTGGGGAAGCCTGCAGGACGGAGTGCTCTTCTTCAAGGACTTCAATTCCGCACAAGGCACCGTCACCTTCAGGCTCAGCGGAAAGGTATCCGGAAATGCCTACCTGGTGGGCCGTATCGTGGCTCCTGCGGTCACGGGCGCCGGCGCTTACTTCCCCTTCCCCGACAACATCAACAGCGGCGTCAGTTCCGTACGAGGCGGCGACAAGGCGTGGCTTACGACAGCCTCCAAGGACCTCAAGACCCTTGAAGGCGCCGACAACGCCCCTGCGCTGACCGAGCTGAGCGGCTACTTCGCAGATACCGCCTTCCGCTTCTTCGAGCTGGGCGACAAACGCTATGTGGCTTACACCCGCCAGGTCAGTTCCTCCGACGGACGCCTGTTCATCCTCGAAGGCACGCAGGACCAGAGCTGGGAGGCCATCATCCTCGAACGCAACGTGGTCTATCATGCTGCTATCCAGAACGATACCGAGCAGGACTGCATCAGCGAAGAACCTTCGCCCCGCTCCTCCGGCAACAGCGGAATGGATCTTGACGTCCGAAAAGTCGGAAATGATGTGTATATTGCAGTAGTCAAGCAGAACGTCGGTCTGTCGCTGTTCCGCCTGATGATGAACTGATGGGCAAAACTCGCCTCATATTGCTGCTTCCGCTCCTCGGGCTCCTCGCATGTGAGCCCAAGGAGCCGGAAACGGTATATGAGCCCGCCTTGAGGGCCGAGGTGCAGGACATTTCGGCCTACAGGGCAACGATAAGCCTAACCACGATAGACGCCCGCAGCGTGCGGTACGGATACGGCACTTCTTCGGAGCCGGAAATGGCTCTGTCCGTCGAAACGGGCTCCCTGCACTCAAGCAGCTTAACGATTGACGTCGGAGATCTCATGCCCGACACCGACTATTCCATGCGCCTGCAGGGCATCGGCCCCGGAGGAGAAGAAGGGTCCGTGGTCAGCCTGGGCTTCCGCACTTCCGTGGGACAGTCCGAACTGTACTCATGGGAGAAATCGCGCAAGGCCGTTCCTTCCTTTGCCGACATTACGCTAGTCACTCTTGGCCAGCACAACTACAATCCCCCTCTCTGGACCAAGGAACGTTTTGATTCTCACGTAATTTACACCGACGAAAACGGTTCCCGCCACTGGCTGTACGACGCATTCCTGTGCATCGACGGCTACGACGGCAAACGCGGACTGTGCTTCAGCATCACCAACAACCGCTATTCCGCGACCAAGGAGTCCTGGGAAGACCTTCTGGCCGACTGGCTCGGGCCCGACGGGGCCATCCTCAGGCTCGAAGAGTCGGTAAACGCCGCCGTCTCGGTTCTGGGAGAGCCGCATGCTCCGCGATACGTGGTCATGAGCCTTCCGGATCCCGTGATGTTCCAGTATTTCGGCAACAAGAATTCATCTACCACCTACTGGGGCGAGCTGAACGGAAAAGTCCTCGACTTCTCCAGGATCGAAGACCAGGAAGCGGCGTACCGCTGGTATATGGACAGTTGCCGCGAACGGTTCAACGCACTAAGGCTCAAGAACATCGAACTGGCGGGCTTTTACATACTGTCGGAAGAGCTGCCTCTCGATCCGCAATTCTTCCGCGACGCGGGCAAGCCTTTCGGCTACGCCGACACCTGGAACTGGGAATACAAGCGCTGGGAAAAACTCGTCCCGTGGGTATCCTCCTACGCCCACTCCTGCAACGAGGGCCTGTGGTGGGTGCCCTATCACCTCGCCCCAGGCTACCGGGTATGGAAGGAGCTGGGATTCGACTGCGCCTTCATGCAGCCAAACCACTACTGGGACACGGACGACCAGCACCCCATGAGCAAATCCGTAGAGGCAATAAGGCAGTACCGGATGGGCATGGAAATAGAGTTCGAATACTCGCTGGTCGCCGATGTGATGAAGGACGGCCGGCGCGGTCCCGACGGTGCCGGCAACATGATATTCTCTGCCGCCGATATCCCCGCCCTGCGCGACAGGCTGCGGGAGTATTTTGCCGGATACAAGCAGACAGGACTCTATGGAACGGTTCCCGTCGCCGTTTATTCCGGCACCGACGCAATGCACCAGCTGGCTGTCTCCCCCGATCCCGGAGACAGGCAGATGTACCACGAGCTTTGCCATTTCATAATTGATTCTCCACTGAAATGAAGAAATTATTGATAGTAACCTTCGCCCTTGCGATGTGCCTGAGTTGCGGCACGAGCGGCAAGCAGGCCGTGAAGCAAGTCCCCCACTTCTCCGATGTCTCCCTCGTAGGCTACTGGCACCGTGAGCCGCACCGGTGGGATGCGGAGCGCTTTGCCCCGCATGTAAGCTGGCTCGCGCCCGACGGCAGCGAGCACTGGCTGTTCGAGGCCTTCCTTTTCCTCGAAGGCAGCGACTGGATGCACGACAAGACCTTCGTGTTCGGTCCCGGAGAGTCCGCAGACAAGAGCATCTGGCAGTACCAGCTGGACTTGTGGCTTGGGGACGTTGGTTGCGTGAAAGAACTTGACAGGGCCTGCGCCGCCGTTGCAGCGCGCATCGGAGCGCCGAAGCACAAGAGGGGCGTCATCATAGGGATTCCGGACGCCATAATGTTCGAGAAGTTCTCAGAAAAGACCTCCTCCACCACCTACTGGGGCGACGGCCTGGACTTCGCCCGCGTAGAAGACCGCATGAAAGCCCTCCGCTGGTATATCGACAGCGCCCGCAGGATGTTCGCCTCGCTCGGATGCAAGTATCTGGAACTCTCTGGCTTCTATATCACGTCGGAAGAAATCTACCTGCCCTGGGACATAGACGTAAACTGCAAGTACAAGAACTGGGACGAGATAGCACCGGCGCTCGCAGATTACTGCCACCGAAGCGGCCAGGGGCTCTACTGGATTCCCTACCACATGGGCCCCGGGTACAAATACTGGAAAGACCTCGGGCTGGACCAGGTCTGGATGCAGCCCAACTGGTACTGGGACCACGGAGCCGGTGAGAAGCACCCTTTCTCCAAGACTGTTGGAGCCATCAATGAGGCCGGCATGAGCGGCATGGAACTCGAATTCGAGTATTCTGCAGTCGCCGCACAGATGAAGCCCGGAGTAAAGGGGCCCGACAGCTTCGGGAAACTCACTTTCACCGCTGACGACGTCCCCGCCCTGCAGGAGCGTGTGCGTCACTATATGAAGGAATACAAGGACGCAGGATTCTACGGAACAAAGTCCATTGCCCTGTACTCGGGTTCCAATGCGCTCACTCAACTTGCCACGTCTGCACTGCCGCAGGACAAGGCGCTGTACGACGACATCTGCCGCTTCGTGCTGGGCAACCGCGGGGACCTGCCGGAAACCGAGATTGAGATCGATGACGCCGGGCGCCTCCGGAAGCTGTCGCTGGGCGGACGCAATTACGCCGGCGGACAGCCCCTGTGGCGTCTGTATTACAACACACCCCAGCAGAAAGAAATCGAAGTCAGCGGAGCCTCCTGCACCCCGGTGGTGTCCAGGCAGGCAGATACCGTCAGGCTCGACTACGACCGGGTCGGAGGCAAGGCTATCGCCCTGCACCTCAAGATTTGGACCGAAGGGGCGATGGTGCGTTTTGGCGCCACCGTCGAGAACAACGAGCCGCACACCATCGTGCGCGAATTGCAGTATCCGCTGGTCGGGAACCTGCAGCTGCCGCAGGACTACAAGCTGCTCACCTCACACACCGGAGGACAGATATTCGACGACCCGGTCGGCAAAATAGCAAATGTAGATACGCGTGCGCTGTATATGACCCCCGCACAGAAGTTCCGTCAATACGACCTGCAATATCCGCGAAATGCCGCCGCAAACTGCTTCGCTTTCGTGGGAGACAAGGACGGACTGTACTTCGGGAGCCACGATGTAAGCCTCCAGCAGACCTGGCACGGACTGAGGGTATACCCCGAAGGTCCCATCGGCCATACGACTTCCGACTTCACGCGCCTGGAAGCCGGATTCTACCGCTATCCCAACGTGATGAACGGACTGTGCTGGAGCAACGACGCGAGCGTGCTTGTGCCCTACGAAGGCGACTGGACGGCGACAAGCCGCATCTACCGCCGCTGGGCCGACAGCTGGTGGCATCATGAGCCGGTTCCCAAATGGGTACAGGACATGACCGGATGGCAGCGCATCATCTTCAAGCACCAGTATGGAGAATACCTGCGCCGCTACACCGACCTTCCCGGCCGGATTGCCGACGCCGGAGAATCCGTGGGCTGCAATGCGGTACTGGCCTTTGGATGGTGGAAAGAGGGCATGGACAACGGCTATCCCAACTATACCATCGACGACACGCAGGGCGGAGAAGCCGCCTGGAAGAAGGCTATCGCAGACTACCGGGCACGCGGAGGCCGCCTGCTGCTCTATTTCAACGGGCGTCTGATAGACGTGGAGAGCGATTTCTATCGCAATGGCGGCGGCTCGCGGGTAGCGAACAAAGACAACACCGGCCGCGAATTCACAGAGCATTACAAGTTTACCGGCGAGGGCACCACCCTCGGCTACTACGACTCGCGTACTTTCGTCATTGCCGACATGAGCAAACGGGAATGGCGCGACCAGCTCATCCGGTGGGCCGACAGGGCCATGGACTACGGCTCCGATGCAGTGTTCTATGATCAGCTGGGCGTCGCCGAGGAGTTTCCCAACTGGGACCTGAGCGGAGAGTACCCTGTCCAGGACATATTCACCGGGCGATACAAGGCGGAGGCACTCAAGGAAATACGCGACCACATCAAGGCACGCGACCCCGAGTTTGCACTGGGAACCGAATGGCTGAGCGACTGCACCAGCCAGTTCTGCGACTTCGTACACATTGTAGAGTTTACCGCACTGCCCGAGAGTTTCCCCGAATGGTTTCGCTACACCTTCCCCGAGGTCGTATGGAGCGACCGCTGCGTACGCGACGACAACGATGTCCCCCGCAGGGTGAACAATACGCTGCTCAAGGGCCTCCGCAACGACATAGAGGTTTTCCGCTGCCGCGGTCTGATAGACGAAACCCCTGTTTATCAGGAGCATTTGGCAAAGGTTAACGCCATACGCAACGAGTTCCCGGATCTTCTACTCGAAGGGCGCTATACCGCAACCGACGGCCTGCGCTGCAGCAACCCGGCAATCATCGCCCGCAGCTACACCGCCGGAGACCGTATGGCGGTGGTGGCGACGAACACCGGCGCACGCGTTCAGGAGTGCCGCATCGATGTTCCCGGTTACAATTTCTCAGAAAGCAGGACCATCGGTCAGGCTTCGGTCAACAAAAACAAGCTGCGCCTGGAACAAAATGCCCTGGCCGTTCTTATCTTTGCAAAATGACATTCAAATTATCAGCTTCCGATAAAGAACCGATTTACAAACAATTGGTCAGCCTTGTCGAAAGGGCGCTCCGCGAAGGGGAGCTCAAGGCCGGAGAGATACTGCCGTCGATGAACGACCTTGCGGCCTCGCTGGGCATTTCCCGCGAGACCGTCAAGAAGGCATATAACATCCTGACGGAACGGGGTCTGCTGACTCCCCACCACGGCAAAGGCTTCTATGCCGCCGACCTGGCTACCGACGTGTCTCCCCAGGTTCTGGTCATATTCGACAAATTCTCCGTTTACAAGCAGATACTTTTCAACGCCCTGGCGGAACGGCTGGGCGATGCCGCAGAAATCACCATACTCAACCACAACCAGAGCATCGACCTGCTGGAATACTTTCTGGATTGCAACCTGGACCATTTCGACTACTACATAGTCACGCCCCACTTTCCGCTCGACGAGACTACGCAGGCCAGGGCGGCAAGGCAGCTGTCGAGGATACCAAACCGCAAGCTGATCATGCTGGACCGCCTCCTGCCCGGTTTCACCGGGAACTTCGGGGCCGTTTACCAGGATTTCGAGAACGACATCTACACCGGTCTGTGCGAAGGACTTCAAGGAAGGGCGGACGCCAGGAAACTGCGCGTCATTACCCTGCCGACCTCACTCTACGGAAGCCACATCCACAAGGGAATCGAGCGCTTCGCCAAAGAGAACGGCATACCGGCAGAATTTCTTACCTCGGCCCCGGACGACATACATGCCGGAGACGTCTTCCTGGTCCTCAACTCCCAACTTGACGCCGGACTGGTCGCACTTGCCCATAAGATCGGCAACGCCTCCCTGCAGGTTGGCACAGACGTCCGCATCATCTCCTACAACGAGTACGACATGAACGAACTGATACTCGGCGGGCTCACCACTGTCTCCACCGACTTCAAACTGATGGGGAAACTGGCCGCCGAAATGATTCTTTACCGTCACCCGGAGAAGATTCACTGTCCGTTCCACATGATACGAAGAAACACATTTTGACATTCACGATGGAATCATCAGAATACATCGCCCCAGAAGCATGCCTGTTCAGGATCGACGCAGGCTGCCTCTTCGCAGTCAGCCCGACCGGAGAAGATTTTACCGATCCCGTCGAATACCAGGGTTTTTAGAAACAGCAGAGCCATGAGACAATATGCATTTATAGTTTCGGCGCTCCTGTGCGCCTGCACTGCAGAAACTCCCCTCAGCACAGCCTGTCCGCCCCTCTTCGAGGAAATGTCATTGAGAGCCTGCTGCGAAGACGCGACCAAGACTTCCCTCAGCAGCGACTACGGAGTCCTTTGGAGCACCTCCGACAAAATCACCCTGTTTACTTCCGCGGGCGTCGCTGGTACGCAGCTGGGCGTATCGTCAGTCGAATCAGGTGGCTCGATCGCCACTTTCACTGGCCTCGTTCCTGCAACTTCGGGCGAATGCCTTTATGCCCTGTATCCCGCAAGTTCCGACGCCCGTCTCACAGGCGCCTCCGGCTCGATCTCCACGCAGATTCCTACCGTTCAGACCGGAGTCGAGAACAGTTTCGCCCAGGGAGCGAATGTCTCCATAGCCAGGATAAACCCCGGTGATGTCGACGCCGGCGGCCTGCTGCATTTCAAGAATGCAGGGGCATTGCTGTCGTTCACGGTCCCCGGAAACTATATCACCCGCGTCCGCATAGAAAGCATCGACGAAAGCGTACCCATGAGCGGCCCGGCGACCATCAGCTACAACGACGGAAGCCCGAGCGTATCTGCCGCCCCCGGAGCCAGGAATTATGTTGATGTCACCGTACCGGAGCGCACTCTCGGGAAACGGTACTATGCCGTCGCCTATCCCGGAAACTACAGCCGCGGCTTCCGGGTAAGTTTCTATACTTCAGTTAATTATTACAACCGCTACACTTCGTCCAAGCCTCTGGTCCTGGAGCGCTGCGGCAACGTGCGCCTCATAGAGAAGAACTGGGTGCAGAACGACGACCGCGACAAGTCTGAGACAGGATACGAAACCTCTTCGGACCCAGTCAGCGTGAGTATCAGCTCCGCGCAGGCCAATTACTACAACTTCGTCGTATATTATACCATCAGCGGCCTTGCTTCCGTGGACACCGAGCACGGCCTGGTCTTCAGCTATTCCAATCCTGAGCCCACCTGCGGCGCCGTCGGAAAGGAAGGCAAACTGCCGGGACCGGTACCCGCGTCCACCGGAACGGCAACGCTGCTGCAATGCGTACCCAACGCTCCGCTGCGTCCCGGTCAGACCTGCTATCTGCGGGCATACTGCTACGACGGCTCCGCCGGAGGATACGTTTACAGTCCTGTGCAGCAGCTGACCCTTCCTGCCCAGCCCGAAGGCCTCGGCATAAGCAAATCGGCATTAGACTCCCCTGCGACGGGTGTTTCGCTGTTCAGCTTTACCGCCGGCGACAGTTACAAAGGCTTCTGCGCCGTCGCCGACTGCTCTTCTTCGAGCCCCGTAAGGCTGGGGGTGAACAATGCCCGCATGGGCACCACAAGCGCAATCAGCATGGCCTCCCAGCTGTCTTCGAGCGGCGCGCTGGTACTGGTGAACGGGCAGATTTTCGGCAGTCAGGGCAACCTCGGACTGGCTTATACCGGAGGAGAACTCAGATACAACAATTCGTCGGACGACGGCATTTCCGCATGCCGCGGCTACGGTAACGACTATTCGTCCTGGCAGCCTATAACACGCGCCATCCTTGGAGTCGATGCGGACGGCAGGCCCGGGGCATACTGGTGCTCCCTCATAGGAGGCAAACCTTATTTCTTCGACCGTCCCATTCCGGCTGGAAGTGCCGTCTATCCCCAGGTCACGGCCTCGTCCGGTCCCGGTCCGGCGCGCAGCTGGAGTCCTTCCGAAGCGCTTTCCACCGGCCCTATGCTGCTGTATGACGGAAAGGTATGCGTCAGCGAAGACCGCATCGACACAGGAGTGTACTACACCAACTACGAACTTTGGAGTACGCGCTCGGGCGACATCTACGGCTCGTCGAGGCCCCGCACCGCAATCGGATTCAATTCAGAAAGCGGCAAAATGTACCTTGCGGTGGTATCCTCAGGAGTAACCCTCACCCGCATGGCCCTCATAATGAAGGGACTGGGATGTGACTATGCGATGAACCTCGACGGAGGCGGATCGGTGCAGATGAGCGTACGGGACCGCGGCAACCTGACGTCCAACACCCGCGCCGTCAAATCCACCGTGGGATTCTTCCGCAAGACGGAATAATAAGTTCTCCGGTCGACAACTCAGGTATTGCCCCATATCTTTGGCCGTCGAGGTGAGCTCGGCGGCCTGTCAGGAGACCAGCTGGTCCCGGTGTTCTCAATCACCTCGAATTCGAGGCAATTGAATGTGAGGCAGGCTTGAACAGCTTTCACGGCGACGCCCTTCTTCACTACCTTGATTCGACCACAGTGGCACTTCGCCGAATCTGTCTCCAGCTTCGACACTTTACCGCATGAACATTTGTAATATGCGGTCTTTGGAAGGTCCTTCTTCTCTGCAAGAAACTTGTCAGTATCGGAAGTGACAGTCTCCTTGTTGTCGGCAAATGGATTGCCTGGACTTTGCGGATGAAGTCGGTGTCCACGTCCACGGGGCGTGGACGGTTTGGTGGGGTATGGACGGAAAAAACCGCTCGTTGTTGGAAGTTTGTTCCAGCGGAATTCCGGGAGAAGAAGGCATAAAAAAAGAAAAGCTCCACCAACACTACTAACCCCTCAAGTAGGAACTTAAGACTTCATGTTGCGCAGGTCTTTTCTTGTTGGTGCAAAGATATGCACTTTTTCTGTTTTACCAAACAAATCTGAAAAACCATACTGGAATCTGGTGCTTTCTTTCCTCCCGTCCACATCCAAGCCCCGTGGACAAGGTTCGAGGTTTCGGCTTTCGGGCAGTATCATTTTTCAATCTCCTTCAGGATGGTATTGACAGTTTCTGTACGGTTCCTCCGGCCTGCGTACCGAAGGAGGGTTTTACGGCTGACGGCATAACGGTCGAATGCGGCAGCATAGATGCACTTGTAGCCATTGATCTTCATGAGCACTTCAAAGGTGGATATTTCACCTTTGGCGCGCCTTTTCTTGAGCCATTCATAGGCCTGCTGGGCGATGGCGTCGTAGTCGGGCTGGTGTGTTTGATTATCGGCCATATCTATGAGCGTTATTCCAGGGGTCCAATCAGCAGTGGAGAAATATACTGCTTATATCCGTACGCTTCTCCGATGTAAATCGCCTTGGGGGCATGGATTTCAATCCCAGGCTCGCGTTTCTTGAATTCTTGCCAATGAGACTCTATTTCGTGTAGATAATCTTCATCTTGAGCATCTGGGCAGTCTTTGCAATTTGGAGTCTGGTACTTTGCAAGGCCCAACACGGATTTAAATTGAACTGCCTTTTTGTTTTGCCCGCTTTCCAAGAAGATGAAGTATAAATTAGCATCAGCGAAAATACCGCCTTTGGACCTAAACTTACGCATCTTCTTAACATCGTTCTGGAATTCCAGACCATAATAAGCCGGTTCAGGTCTGGAAATAGCATGAGCCTTAAACTCAATCAAGGCAATAACCTTCTTGACACTATTCTTGTCTGCCGTCATCTCTAAGATGGCCAGGTCAACTCTGCTCTTATTGTTTTCTTCAGGAGCCCACTCCCTGCGAACAACATAGAGGTCTCCATAATCTTTGGTGATTTCTTGGTGTAGTTTCCAGGCAATCCTGTCCCGAATCTGCAATTCGTTTTTGCAATGTGAGCTGAGATAGGCCAGCTCGTTCTCTTGGAAGAGCTCATTTAGCTTACCCAAATGATATTGCAAACGTTCCTTGATAAAGTCTTCTATTGTGGGCATGGTTTTAGAATCAATTTTAGAAACAGTAATTCTT
>DGVM01000171.1 GCA_002395925.1 Bacteroidales bacterium UBA4284 | reverse complement strand
GGGTATAGGATACGGCGGTTCCGCCTTCTCCGCTCCGGGTGTAATCTTCCAGATTAATTTGCTCGTAATCACTCATGATGCCTGCTGACTTAAATCGTACAAATATACATAATATTTCGCAAGCAACGACCCACTCGGGAGATCCTTCAGAAAGAAGGATAAATGAGTTCTCCGCGCTGGGTACGGCGCATGCCGGCGCGTGCGAAGTCGCTCTCCGTGGACATGTCGAATGTGTTGTAACCCAACGATTTGAGAACACCCGCGAGCACTTCTGCGCGCCCCCGGAACTCTTCGTCGCTGCGTCCGGGCGCCTTGGGACTCCAGCCGATTTCGGCAATGGCGAAAAGCCGCGGGTACAGCATGTATTCGGCGTGGCTCACGGTCGGAATCTTCTCACACCACAGATTGGCCTGAAGGCCCAGGATGTGAGGGTCGTCTCCGGGTTCGAACGTATAGACCCAGTGCAGGGAGGTAAGTTCTCCGACAGCAAGCGGCTCCTTCCGTATAAGATCCTGATAATAATCGAAATAGCAGTGCGAATTGGGAGACATTATTACGTCGTGTCCTGCTCGGGCGGCCTTCTGCCCCCCGGCGGTTCCGCGCCAGCTCATAACTACGGCTCCGTCGGGAAGGCCGGCATCGATGATTTCGTCCCACCCTATTACAGTGCGGCCACGCTCCGCAAGCCATGAGGCAATGCGGCGCACCAGGTAGCCCTGAAGTTCATGGACATCGGTGAAGCCGAGAGAATCCATCCTGGCGCGGCAGTTGACACATGACGGCCAGTCGCGCATGACGGCCTCGTCGCCTCCTATGTGGACATACTTGCACGGGAATATGTCAATCACCTCTGTCAGCACGTCTTCCAGCAGGAGGAAGGTGCCTTCGTTACCGGGGCAAAGGTCCCAGCTGAAGTTTCGCCGCCTGCCGGCAGCATCGACGCATGCAATTTGCGGACAGGCACGGTTGACTTCCATGCTATGCCCCGGCATCTCTATCTCGGGGATCACCTGTATATAACGTTCTGAGGCGTATTTCACTATTTCCTTCAAATCCTCCCGGCTATAGCATCCGCCGTAGGCTTCGGGAGTATCCTGAGTTGCAAAGGGATAGCCTTTGGCCTCCCACTCTGTATAGGTCATCCCTATGCGCCATGCGGTTTTTTGGGTCAGTTCAGGGTGGGAGCCGATCTGGATGCGCCAGCCTGCGGCATCGGTAAGATGCAGATGCAGGGTGTTCAGTCCAAGCAGCGCCATAGCATCTATCTGCTTGAGGATAAACTTCTTTCCCTTGAAGCTGCGGGATTCGTCAAGCATGAGTCCGCGATACCGGTAGCGGGGGTAGTCGAATATGGTGCAGCAGTGGCGCGAAGAGTCGCAGGAAGAAAGCTTTGCAAGCGTCTGGCGTGCCCGGAACTCCCCTTCCGGAGTGAGTGCCTGAATGCTCGCACCGGCAGGCGTCACCGACAGCAGATATGCTTCCCTGGCGGCGAAGTCCGGAAGATGCGCAACCTTTCTGCGGAAGGCCGCAGAGCAGCGGCGTCCTATCCGGACCGTCAGCTTTTCAAGCGCCTGCACAGAGTACTTGGACAAGCTGTCGGGCCTGTATTCCACAGGGCGCGGGATAATCGATGATGTAAGGAAAAAACTGATAAGAAAAAGAATTGCCGGCCTGAATCTCATGGCGCCAAGTTAAATAAATTCCTCAAAAACTCAAAAAATGAGCCCGTCTATTTTGATTTTGTCCGAAAATTCGTAAATTTGCATCGTTGCACCACAGTGCACCACAGTTGGAAACACTAAATAACTCATAATGCCTATGACTCAATTGACAAAACCCAAGGAGGAATACAGAATTCCTCTTGCGGAGTTCGGCAAAGCTTTGCCGGACATCCTTTGCGCAAGCCCCGACGACTGGGGCAACGAAGGCCTGGAGCCTGGTGATCCTTGGACATTTTAAATCAATCAAGACCATGAAAATCAAAACCATAAGCATCATTGCACTTGCAGCGACGGTAGCCTTCGCTTGCAAACCCGAAACCGATTTCGTACCTGTCGCCCCCGTTCAGGAAGGCGAACAGATTACCATCACCGCCTCCAGTGAGGGCAACCCCACCAAGACCGTTCTCCAGAGCGACGGCTCTTCCATCTGGTGGCAGGCCGATGACTCCATCAACCTCTTCTACGGGCCTTCCGTCGGTGGCGCCAAGTTTGACAACACCGCAACCGAGCCTTCTGCAGTAACCACCTTCACCGGAATCCTCAATTCAGTAGTCGGTGCCAGCGAAGGCGCTGCCGCGGCCAATAAAAAGTTCTGGGGCGTATATCCTTATGACGCAGCAACAGAGCTCACTGCCAACGACGAAATCAAAATGGCCCTCATGCTTGGCAAGCAGATGACCAAGGAAGGCACCTTCGCTCCCGCCGCCTTCCCTTCCATCGCCTGCGCAGACAACCTCACACTCAAGTTCTACAACGTTTGCGGTGCACTCGCCATCGACGTTGAAGAAGAAGGCGTCAGCAGCATAATCCTCAAGGGCAACAACGGCGAAATCCTCAACGGTGATGCAGTCATCACTCTCGTTGACGGCAAACCCTCAGTCGCTCCCCTGACCGCCGGCGAAGAAGTCCTTGCCCTCTATCCCGATAACGAGACCGGAGTCTTCGAGAAAGGCAAGACCTACTACATGGCAGTCCTCCCTACAACCTTCTCCAAGGGCGTAACCATCACTCTCCAGAAGAATGCCGGCGAGCCCGTAGTCCTCTACACCGACAAGGAGCTCAAAATCGAGCGCAACAAGACCAACGCTGTCACTGCCAAGAACAAGGCTCTTACCATCAAGACCGTATGGCTCAAGCAGTCGGGTAGTTCTGCATGGAACACCTACTTCGGAGGCACTGCAGGATCCGACCGTAACATCGCCATGGACGATGAATACGTTTACATCGCAGAAAGCACCGCAACCGCAAAACTCTGGGCTATCAGCATCAGCGATCCTTCCGTCGTAAAGGAGGTCAACGTAGAAGGCGTTGAAGGCGGCGGCGCACATGCACTCACCTGCCCCCGCGTCGTAAAGAACACCGATGCCAACGTCAACGGCGGCAAGGATGTGCTCATCTGCTGCAGCCTTACCCGCGGCGGAGTCGATCCCAAGCTCTACATGTGGAACAACGGCATAGACAGCGCCCCCAAAGCAATAACCCTCAAAACTTGGGCCACCGGCGCATGGTACGGTGATACCTTCACCGTCTTCGGCACACTGCAGGACGGCGTCCTGTTCTTCGACAAAACCGGAGGAGAAAATGCCAACGGCGTTGTTACATTCGTCCTCAAAGGCGTGCCCGGCGACACAATGTCCCTGCTGGGAAGGCTCAAATTCGTCGATAAACTCGGCAGCCACGGCGGAGTTTGCGCTTACTATCCCTATCCTGACAACATCAACACCGGAGTTTATTCCCCCGGACGCGGTGTCGAAGCAAGGGGCCAGAACGTAGTCGCAACCGGCAACCTCAAGGGTGAAGGCGGCTTCGACGTTACACTGACTCCTCTCGATTACGATGAAGGCACCAACGGCTATGTCCTCGGATACAACTTCATAGAGTGGCACGGAAAGCGTTACGTAATCTACGGCAACCAGTCAAGCAACAAGGTCGGATATGTCCGCGTAAGGCAGGGTGAACTCACCGACAGCTGGGCAAATATCGCCAGCCTCGGCACACGCCTGTACCGCCGCGACCTTCAAGGAGCTGACGGATGCACTCTCACCTCCGGCAACAGCGCCATGGACATCACGGCAAGAGTCATTGACGGAGACCTTTACTTCGCAGCCCAGAAGCAGAACATCGCCTGCGGCGTTTACAAGCTCTGCTACGAATAAATTCCTATGCACAACTTTCAGGCGCCCGGCCCAGACCGGGCGCCTTTTCATAAGCAAATGAACAGAAACGCTCTTAGAATTGAATACAGGCAGCCCCGTTCTGAAGAGATTCCGGTCTGCCCCGCTACCCTCTGCGACAGTGCAGTAGGCGGTGATATCGAAGACCTCACCCTGGAAGACTGGACATTATAAAACAAGCGCAAAATGAAAAAGTTCACTTCTCTCGCGCTTGCAGTCCTTTCACTTGCAGCGTGCAACAAAGAAAAAGAATTCGTCCCGGCGGCAAGCCAGGCCGAAGAGTTCACCATTACCGCCACCCGCGAGAGCGGCAGCACAAAAACCGCTCTCCAGGCAGACGGCAAGAGCGTCTGGTGGAGCGTCGGCGACAACATCAACGTATTCTACGGCCCAGGACAGACCCCTTCCGCCTTCATAGGACAGAATACCGCAGAGGCGGCCAGCGCCGAATTCCGCGGCACACTCGACAGGTCCGCATCCCTTGACGAATATCCCGCAGAGGCACGTCACATGTTCGGAATCTATCCTGCAGGCAGCAGCGACAAGGTCGATGCCGACGGCACCATCTGGCTCGAGCTCCGCAACTCCCAGACGGCCGTGAATGGCAGCTTCGAGACAGACCTCTTCCCTGCCGTAGCCGTCTCCGACAACGAGAAATTCAATTTCCTCAATGTGGCCGGAGCTATCAGATTCAGCGTTGATGCCGAAGACGTCAGCTATGTCAAATTCAGCGGAAACGGCAACGAAACTCTCGCCGGCCGCGTCGGAGTGAAATTCAGCGACGGTGTGCCCGTTGTCGGGAGCTATGACACCTCTTTCTCCGACGTCTGCGTCTATGCGCCCAAAGAAGGATTCGTCAAGGGCGAGTCTTACTACGCGGTACTTCTGCCCGTCACTTTCGCAAACGGTATAACAATAACCCTCGTCCCCAATTCCGGAGATCCCATTGAAATCGTCTCCGGCAAGGCTCAGACCCTCAAGAGGAGCACCATTGCCGACATCGGCACCATCGGAGCCCCCAAAGCCCTCGAAATCGAGACGGTCTGGGCAAAGTTCTCGACAAGCGAAGGTGCTTGGAACGAGTACTACGGAGGAACCGCCGGAACCGACAGGAACATCGCGATGGACGACGATTACGTCTATATAGCCGAGAACTCCGTCACTCCCAAGCTCTGGGCAATCAGCATTTCCGACCACAACAGCGTAACCCCCGTCAACATCGAAGGCGTATCCGGAGGCACCCATCCTCTGAGCTGCCCCAGGGTTATAAAGAACACCAATCCCGCTGTAAACGGAGGCAAAGACGTCCTGGCTTGCAGCAGCCTGACGAGGGGCGGCGAGGATCCCAAACTGTATCTTTGGCTCGACGGTATCAACAATCCGCCCAAGGCTGTAACTCTCACCACCTGGGCCACTGATTCATGGTATGGCGATACTTTCACCGTATCCGGCACACTGCAGGACGGAGTCCTTTTCTTCGACAAGACCGACTCGGGCGGAAACGGCATAGTGACATTCAATCTCCAGGGCGTCCCGGGAGACAAACTGTATCTGCTCAAGCGAATCGCATTCAACGCGACTTTCGGCAGCCATAACGGAATCTGCGCTTACTATCCTTTCCCCGAGAACAGCAACTGCGGCATCTTCTCGCCCGGACGCGGGCATGAAGCCAGGGGCCAATTTGCATCATTCGACGGCGACCTAAAGTCGGAAGTCAATGTTCCATACACCCCCACACTGACCCCACTCGAATATGCCGACGGACGCAACGGTTTTGTCCTCGGATACAACTTCATAGAGTGGGAAGGCAAGCGCTATGTCATCTACGGCAAGCAGCCCGATACCGCCAACGGATACGTTTACGTTCTCGAAGGCGAGGCCGCGCAGGACTGGCTCGAAATCATAAACTTTGCCCCGGTGAAGTTCCGCCGCGACCTTGCAGTTACGAGCGGAGGCCGCACGTCGGGCAATTCCGGCATGGACGTCACCGCCAGGGTCATTGACGGAGAACTGTACTTCGCCGCCCAGAAGCAAAATGTCGCCTGCGGGCTTTACAAACTCATTTACAAATAGTTATCCCGAATTCTTCTGGTGTGAGCGCCCGGCAAGAAGCCGGGCGCTTTTCATACAAGCCCGGCAAAGAAACTACTCGTTGCCCAGCGGAGCCGGAAGGGGAAGTTCACGTTTGGAGGGCTTCACTCCATGTCCGGCGACGTCGAGCGCGGCGCGCACTATGCTCTGGCGGCCGTCAACAAGGCGGCTTGTATTGGCCTTGAAGCTTTCCAGCAGATCTTCCAGCGACTTCTGGAGCTTGGCGTTGTCTTCGCAGAACAGCGCCACGCGATCTACCATCTTCTGGGCAGAATCCACAATCTCGGAAATGTTCTCCATCTGCTCCTTCTGCACCCATGCAGTACGTATCAGGCGCAGGAAGGGAATCAGGGTCTCTTCCGTGGTAATGAGCACGTTCTGGGCAAAGGCCTTGGCAAATATGTCGCGGTCGCTCTGCTTCGCAAGCTGGTAGGCTCCGTAATTGGGTATGAACATTATCACGTAATCGAGCGTCTTGCGGGAATGGACGTATTTCTGGTATTCCTTGCCAGTAAGCTCGCGCACGTGGTTTACCACAGACTCCAGGTTGCGGCGCGCCGCATCGGCACGTTCCTCGTCCGTCTGTGCCGCGAAGTAGTCGGCCAGAGCGCTCAGCGACACCTTGGAATCTATGAGCACATCGGTATCGTCGGGAAAATGCAGGGCGAAGTCGGGACGCAGACGACGGCCCGTATCCTCGTTGGTGAGCAGGGTGCCGTCTTTGTCGCGGAGCCAGAATTCCGAATCGTAATCGTGCCCGGGACGCAGCCCCTCTTCCTTCAGGATGTTCTCCAGCACCGTCTCGCCAAAGATTCCCTGCATCTTGTTCTTGCCTTTGAGGGCATTGGCCAGGTTCTCCGCCTTGGAGCCTATGGAATCGGTCTGCTCCCGCAGGTTCTTTACCGTTTCCGCGAACTGTGTCCTGATGGATTCGGAGCCCCTGGTATGGGCTTCCTTCTGGGCATCGAAGGCCTGCTTCATCGCAAGGATATCCTTGTCGAGACCGCCGGTAAGGTTCTTCATGGTCTCGGCCGCCTCTTTCTTGAGGGACTCCTCTCGCGCCTTGAGAGCCTTTTCGTTCTCCAGGGCGAGGGCATTGCGCGCCGATTCCAGTGCGTCCTTCTGAGCTGCCTTCAAATCTTCGAGAGCCTTTTCGTGAACTGCCCGCTCCGCGTCAAGCTGCGAACGCGCCGACTCGAGCGCAGCCTCGCAGCGCACTGTCTTCTGCTGTTGTTCCGACAGCAGTGCAGCGTACCTCGCCTTAGTGCCGGCAGAAGTGACTATCCAGATTATTATCAATGCAACCAGCAGCAACGAAGCCGCTATGATAGTTATCGTCAGAGCATCCATAGGGTACGAAGTTAATAAATTCTCCATAAAAAACGATGCAGCTCCTACTTCTTTTCGGAACTGCATCATCAAAAACCGTCAACAAATAAACTGCTTCAATTCATTTGTCGTTGCTTAGATGTTCGGCGTGTCCCAGACCTTGGTCTTGGTACAGCGGGTCATTACCCCAAGGCCGCCGCAGGAAATGCGGAAGTCGCCTTGCTCCAGCCGCCACGCTCCGTCGGCACCCACGAATGCCAGGGCGGAAGCGGGAAGCTCGAAGCTGACGGTCCTGGTCTCACCGGGACGAAGCTCGATCTTCTCGAAACCGCGCAGGCGCTTGACGTCGGGTATGACGGAAGCCACCAGGTCGGAGCTGTAGAGCAGCACAGCCTCTTTGCCGGCACGCTCTCCGGTATTCTTCACATCCACAGACACTTTGAGAACGTCGCCTGCAGTGAACTCGGAGGCGGACACCCTGAGGTTGGAATACTCGAAAGAGGTATAGCTGAGACCGTAACCGAAGGGCCACTGCACGTCCATCACCGCATCGTAATTGTACGAGCCCTCCATAATCTCGCGATGCTCGGAAACCTTGTAGTCGTAGGTATGCAAAGCGTTGATATGCTTGGAATAAGTAAACGGCAGGCGGCCCGAGAAGTTCTCGTCCCCTGCAAGCAGGGCGGCAAGGGCGTCCGCTCCATAGTTGGACGGCAACATCACGTCCACGACCGCTTTGACGAGCGGCTCTATGTCGCCGATAATGCGGGGACGTCCCTCGTTCAGCACCAGCACTACGGGCTTTCCGGTAGCGGCCAGACGGCGCACAAGCTCCTTCTGGTTAGCCGAAAGATTGAGGTCGTCCATGTTGCCCGGAGTCTCGCAGTAGCTGTTCTCGCCCACGCATGCCACTATCACGTCGGCACGCGAGGCTGCGGCCACGGCGGCGCTTATTCCCGAAGCATCTTCAGCCTGCCAGTCGAAACCGGGCAGATACTGAACGCCGGGAGCATAAGAGACGTTGGGGAAGCGCAGCTTCATGGCTTCCAGGATGGTATTGTACTTCTGTGCATAATCGTCGGCATTACCCTGCCAGGTGTAGCTCCAGCCGCCGTTGAGCGTACGCATGGAGTTGGCATTGGGGCCGGTGACAAGGATGCGGGCATTGTTCCTCAGAGGCAGAACGCCGTCGTTCTTGAGCAGCACCTCGCTCTCGATGGCGGCGGCATAAGACTCGTCCGCGAAGGTCTGCGAACCGAAATCGGGATACTCATGCTCCCAGCAAGGATTGTCGAAGAGCCCCAGACGCAGCTTGAGGCGCAGCACGCGGCGCACGGCGTCGTCGAGCCGCTCCCTGCTGATACGTCCGTCTTTTACAAGGTCGATGATGACGTTGCAGCACTCGGGATCGTAGGGGTCCATTATCATGTCGATGCCTGCGTTGATGCCCATCGCCACTGCCTCATGCTTGTCGGCTGCTACATGGTCGCGGTTCCACAGGTTGTCGATATCCGCCCAGTCGGTGACGAAGAGGCCGTCCCAGCCAAGGTCTTTCTTGACCCATCCGTTCAACAGCCTGTCGTTCGCATGCGTGGGTACGCCGTTTATGGAAGCCGAATTGACCATAGCCGTGAGGGCTCCTGCACGGAAGCACTCCAGGAAAGGCGCAAAGTACTTTTCGCGCAGGTCGTTCTCTGCGATGACAGCCGGAGTGCGGTCCTTGCCGGTAACGGGTACGCCATAGCCCATGTAGTGCTTGATGGACACGGCAGCATGCTCGAGGTCGATGTGGTTGGGATCGTCGCCCTGGATGGCGACAGTCTCCTCACGTGCCATTTCTGCCTGCAGATACGGATCCTCGCCGTAACTTTCCCAAATTCGTGGCCAGCGGGGGTCGCGTCCAAGGTCCATTACAGGAGAGAACACCCAGGAGACCTGCGCAGCCCGCGTCTCATAAGCTTTGGCGCGTCCCATCTGACGGGCGTACTCACGGTTGAAAGTCGCCGCCAGATTTATTTCCTGCGGATAGAAGGATCCATCGGTGAGATAGGTGGCACCATGAATCATATCGAGACCGTAGATACAGGGAATGCCCATGGTCTCCATACTCTTCTTTTGAATCTGCCGCACCATTTCGGCAGTCTGCTCGCGGGAATGGGCCGCATCGTGCATGACGTTCAATATGGAACCCACCTTGTACTGACCTATTATCTTGTCGAGCTTGGCAGGATCGATGGCCTCGCGGGTCTCGTCTTCCAGGGTGGAGATATTCAGCTGGACAAGCTGTCCGGCCTTCTCTTCCAAGGTCATACGGCTCAGGACTTCTTCTACTTTGGCCTCGAGGGCGTCGCCGGCAGTCACGCCGGTGCAGCCGGCACAGACAAGTACCGCTGCAGTAAGCAATGCTCCTTTGTTCATAGGTTCTTCTGTCATTATATGATTATCGTTTGTTCTTGTCCGTTATAGTCTATCACCGCATCCGGAGCTGCGTCTGGATTGTACGGCACAGCACGCTCAGGATCGGTCACAATCACCCGGAAGCGGCGCCGGCATACACCGCAAGGAGGATGTCTCCGCCGGGATTCTCGCCGGTCCACTCTATCTGGGGGCCGAATGGAATGATGCTCCCCTGCCGTACGTACAGCGGCATGCGTTCATACGGAGCATCCACCGTGTTATTTCCCTGAGCACATTGCCCATAAGGAGATGCGGCTATTCGTTGGGATGGATGGAACGATAGAAGCGGGCATTCATCATGAGGTTTCCGAAATCGGACTTGCGGATGTGGGTCGCACGGAGGTAGCCTTCGCGCTCAAGGCTGAATTCGAGCATGTTGCTCAGCAGCGGCTTGCGCTTGGTGATTTTGATAGGTTCTACCTTCTGGTCGGGCCAGATGGCGGAAAGGCTGCCTTCGGCTTCGATTGAAGTCCCATTGGGCTCCTTGTACAGGGCCTGGAACTTCTCCAGGGTTACCATAGCCTCGTCGAGGGTCGCTCCGAGCGGAACGAAAAGCTTGAAGATGGGGTCGAAAATCAGCTGCACGACCTCGTCGCCTATTCCCAGGGTGCCGACACACAGGTAGTACTGGCGCTGGCCGTCCTTGACCATGGAGAAGAAGTCGAGCGTGGTATCGCTGTCGTCGCTGACGCTCACTATGTCGTAGATCAACGGCATCTTGGTATTCTGGGCAAAAGCACCGGCCGTCAGGGTAAGGGCCAGGAAGAAACAGATGATTTTTTTCATATGCGAATCGTTTGTGTATCTGCAAATATAATCATTCATCGCAGACAAAACAAACTTGATGCCATCCCTTTACTCATTATTTTGCCCCGTACCTCTCACAGTCAGACATTTTTCTTATATTTGAAATTCAAATGCAATTCCTGCGTGTCACAAATCATATTCAACCGATGATGAAACGTTTTTCAATAATTGCCTCCCTGCTTTTAGTCTGCCTTACCGCCGCCTCCCAACCGTCGGGACGAGTTTGCTGGAACGACGGCTGGACATTTTCAAAAGACGGAATCCAAAGAGTGCTCCACGTACCGCACGACTGGGGCGTAGAGGGTGAATTCCGCCAGGAGTATCCGGGCGAGACCGGCAAACTGGCATGGTGGGGAAAGGCATCTTACTCTAAAGACCTGACAGTGAGCCCCGAGCAGCTCAAGGGAGCCATTTATCTGGAAGTTGACGGCGCCTTCTCGAATGCCGTGGTTTACGTCAACGGCGCCAAGGCCGGAGAATGGCCATACGGTTATTCTTCGTGGGCCGTCGATCTCACCGGGCACCTGGATCCCGGAAGCAACAGGATAGAAATCCGGCTCGACAACAAGCCCGAGAGCTCCCGCTGGTATCCAGGCGGCGGTTTGTACCGCAACGTCTGGCTAAGGTATGCGGGAGCCGTCCATACAGCCCACTGGGGCACCTGTGTCACAAGCCGCCTGCAAGACGACAGGGCCTTCGTACGCCAGAGCATTACGGTCCGCACCGGCAGCCCCAGGCAGGCCGTCGTCAAAACCCGCATCTACTATGAAGACAAGCTGGTTGCAGAGGCTTCAGACACGGAGCAGCTTTACGACGGCAGGGTCGTCACACAGGATTTCACGATCGACGACCCCGAACTCTGGAGTCCACAGAGCCCCAGACTATACACCGCCTGCACCACCATCGAAGCCGAAGGAGCCGACGGCGAAGTTTACCGGACGCCTTTCGGCATACGCGACGCAGGTTTCCGCCCCGACGGCTTCTACCTCAACTCGGAAAAGTTCTTCCTCAAGGGCGTATGCCTGCACCACGACGCGGGGGCGCTCGGTGCCGTATGGAACGAAGATGCCTGGATACGGCGTCTGCTAATGCTTAAAGAGATGGGAGCCAATGCGATACGATGCAGCCACAATCCCCCTGCTCCGGAGTTCCTGGACCTGTGCGACAGGATGGGCTTCCTGGTCATCGACGAGCTGACCGACACCTGGACCTGGTCCAAGAAAGAAAACGGTTATGCCACCCTGTTCGAAGAATGGGCGGAGAAGGACCTCGTGGCCATGATACACCGCGACCGCAACCATCCCTGCGTCATCGCCTGGAGCATAGGCAACGAATGTGGCGAGCAGGGAGATGCTTCCCGCTGGTGGATACCCCAGATGCTTACCGACATCTGCCACAGGGAAGACCCCACCCGTCCCACCACGGCCGGCAACGACAACCCCTGGGCCGCATCCCAGCCCTATGCGGCGACCATCGACGTGTATGGTTTCAATTATAAGCCGCATCTGTACAAAGAGTTCGTCAAGAACCACCCCGGGCAACCAGTCTATGGCTCCGAAACCGCCTCCTGCATCTCCACGAGGGGGTATTACCGATTCCCGGTAGAGCAGGACAAGGGCAAGGGATGGTCCATGGAGGCACCCTTCCAGGTCAGTTCGTACGACCTTTACGCCCCCGGATGGGCCTCGTGCCCCGATTACGAGTGGCAGTACGAAGACAGCGTTCCGCAGTGTGCCGGCGAATTCGTGTGGACCGGGTATGACTACCTCGGCGAGCCGACTCCGTTCAACATGGATCCGTCCGTCTTTACCAATTTCCACACCGAAGAAGAGAAGGAGGCGTACCGCAAAATGGTGGAAAGCTGGGGACAGACCATCAGCGACATTCCGCTGCCCTCCCGCAGTTCCTACTTCGGCATCATGGACCTGGCGGGCTTCCAAAAAGACCGCTACTGGCTCTACCAGGCCCGCTGGCGTTCCGACCTTCCCATGGCTCACATCCTGCCGCATTGGACCTGGCCGGGCAGAGAGGGCGAAAAGACTCCTGTCCACGTCTATACTTCCGGAGACGAAGCCGAACTGTTCGTCAACGGCAAATCCATGGGCCGCAAGAAGAAGGAAGGATACCGGATAGTATGGGACGACGTGACCTACAGCCCCGGAAAGATAGAAGTGATTGCTTATAAAGACGGCGCCGAGTGGGCACGCGACTCCCGCTCCACCGCCGGTAAGGCATACAGGGCCGCGGCATACGCAGATTATGCAGGCGACGAGCTTACATACGTCACGGTCGATATCCTCGACAAACGGGGCGTCCTGGTGCCGGATGCAGACAACCTCCTGGAATTCAGCGTCAAAGGGCCGGCAGTCATAGTTGCCACAGACGCCGGAGACCCCACTTCGCACATACCCTTCTACAGCCACCGCATCCCCGCCTTCCACGGAAAGGCGTCGGTGATAGTGCGCCGTACCGAGCCCGGCGCCATCACGGTGGTTGCCAAATCGAAAGGCATACGGAAAGCAAGCGTCGTAATTTAAGCAAACATAATACGATATTATGATTTCCCCTCTGTCACAATCTCAGCTGAGCATCTACCTCGCATGTCAAGGACTGCACGAAGCCGACGGCAACTACCAGCTCGCCTTCCTGTATCCCCTGCCCGACACCATCGACCCGCTCAAGCTCAAGGCCGCATTCGAAAAAGTCCAGCTGGCCCATCCGTACATGCTGTCCAGACTGGTCATAAACGAAGGAGAGCCTTGCATGGACACACCCGACAATCCACAGCCCTGCGTTCCGCTGCTGCACACCCTCGACCGCAGCACGCTGGGCCGGGCCATGAGCCTGGACGGCCCGCTCGTAAGGACTGAGGTTTACGACACACCGGAAGGGAATTACCTGTATTTCGACGCCCACCATATACTCTTTGACGGAGCGTCAACATATCTTATACTCAAAGACTTGAACGCAGCCTACGAGGGCTCTGACCTCGTTCCCGAGAAGGTCAGCGGAGCCGACGTGGCAATAAAGGAGGCGCAGCTTCGCTCCTCCGAGGCTTTTGAAGAAGCGCGAACCTGGTACGCAGAGACATTCGGCCCTGGAGCCGAAACGCTGTCCGGCATAATTCCGGACAAGAGGGAGGGCGAAAGCATTTCCTACAAGGAATTTACCGTCGAGACAGGGCTTGACCGCGAGTCGATGCGAGGCGTCACGGAACGTTTCCGGCAGGCCGAGAGCGTACTCTTCACCGCAGCCTTCGGCCTGACGCTCGCAGCATGGAACGCCGACGACAAAGCCGTTTTCACCAGCATCTGGAACGGACGCAAGGGGCTCAGCGGCGGTGTCGGCATGCAGGTCCATACCATTCCTGTCTATGTGGACGCCCGTCCCGACAGGCCTCTGCCCGATGTGCTGGATGCAATGAAGGAGCAGACCGTCGGCATACGTTCAAGGGGATTCTATTCGTTTGCCGACTGTTCGAGGGACCTCGGGCTTCAGAACGAAATCAACTTTGCCTTCCAGGGGCAGTTTACCCTGGAGCGTCCCGCCCTCGCTCTCGGCGGAGAAAGGATAGAGGGAGAAGACCTTCGCACAAATCCTCCGGGAATCGGCCTTTCCATAGAATTCTTTACCGCAGCAGAAGGTCCCTACAGGATGCGTTTCTGGTACCGCAGCGACCGTTACAGCGAGGACATCCTGCGCAACCTCTCAGACAGTTTCGCCGCCACGGTGCTCTCCATGGCTCAGGCCGACACGGTAAGCGCTCTGAGCTACTGTTCGCAGCGCCAGCTCTCACAGCTCGACTCCTTCCAGCCGTCGGAAGAGAATCCAGATCCTTCCGTTACGGTCCTCGACCTTTTGCGAGGGCACGACCCTGCCAGCATCGCGGTGGTTTACAAGGACACGAAACTCACTTACGGCGAAGTTGACAGCCTGTCGGACCGCCTCGCCGCATACATAGAGAAAACCATAGGAACAGGAAAGGTCGTATCGATACTCATAGGCAGAGGCGAGTACGACATGATCGCCCCTCTGGGCGTCCTCAAAGCCGGCTGCGCCTATGAGCCGCTGGATCCTTCATACCCTGCCGACCGTCTCAAGTTCATGGTCGAAGACGCAAAAAGCTCCCTGCTGATTACCGGCGAAGGGCTTGATATCGAAGGATTTGAAGGGCCCAGGCTCGCCGTGGCCGACATTCCGGCGCTCCCTCAGGCCAAGCCCTCCGCCTGTCCCAAGGCCGACGACCTGCTGATCCTGCTCTATACCTCCGGGTCCACAGGAACTCCCAAGGGCTGCATGCTTGCCCACCGCAGCGTCTCCCTGTTCGCCAGGCACAATGCCGCCATACTGGGCACAGGTCCCGCTTCCCGCATGACCGCCTACGCCAGCTTCGGATTCGACGCATTCATGTCCGACCTGTTTACGGCCCTCGCAAGCGGCGCGGCACTATACATCATACCGGAAGAAATCAGGCTTGACCTTCCCGCCCTCAAGGACTTTTTCGAGGAGAACGGGATTACGCACGCCTTCATGACCACCCAGGTGGCCACGCAGTTCGCCATCAACTATCCCAGGGTCCGCTCGCTGCAGGCTCTTTACACGGGAGGCGAAAAGCTGTCCTCCTTCCCGCTGCCGGAATACAGGCTGTTCAACTGCTACGGCCCTACCGAGAGCACGGTCTATGTCGTATTCAAGGAAGTAAAGAAGGCCGAGAGCGAAATCCCTATCGGCACTCCGGTTCCGGGCATACACGCGTACGTCGCCGCCAAGGGCGGACAGCGCGTCCCTGCCGGTGCCGCCGGAGAATTGCTGGTTGCCGGCGAGCAGGTTGGCGACGGCTATCTGGGCCGTCCCGACAAGACGGCGGAAGTATTCCTGGACAATCCGTTCGAAAAGCTTCCGCAGTACAGGCGTATGTACCGCACCGGCGACATAGTGCGCTACCGGGCCGACGGTGACATAGAATTCATAGGGCGCAAGGACTCCCAGGTGAAGGTACGCGGATTCCGCATCGAACTCAAGGAGGTGGAAAGCGTCATCCGCGAATACCCCTCCATCAAGGACGTTACGGTACAGGCCTTCGACGAGGAGGTAGCAGGCGCAGGGAAATACCTGGCAGCCTACATCGTGGCCGACAGCCCGGTAGATATCGGCGCGCTCAACACCTTCATCGCCGAGCGCAAGCCCCCTTACATGGTACCTGCAATCACCATGCAGATAGACGCCATACCGCTGAATGTCAATCAGAAAGTCGATCGCAAGGCGCTCCCGAAGCCCCAGCGGCAGGATTCTGCATCAGGAGTGTCGGCCAACGCCCCCTTCAACATACTGGAAGAAGAGCTCGCGGACATCATTCGCCAGACCGCCCGCATCGACGGCTTCGGTCTTACGGATCCGTTGATGTACTACGGGCTCAGTTCCCTCAGCGCCCTGAGGCTCGCAACGGAACTCTACAAGAAGTACGGCGTACAGGCCGACATGGGCAGTTTCGCCAGGACCGCGACCCTGCAGACCATAGAGAACGAGGTGCTCAAAGTAATGATGAGCAACAAGGGGAAGGCCGGTGCCGCAGAATCCGACGCCTCCGACGAAGGCCCCCAGGAGCTTTCGTTCCAGCAGGAGGGAGTCTATTACGACTGCATGAAGGCCCCCGGCGAGACCCAGTACAACATCCCCATGCTCTGGCACTTCCCTCAGGGAACCACGCCCGAGGCGGTAAAGGATGCGGTAATAAGTGTCCTGCGGGCGCATCCCGGCCTGCAGGTACGCTTCGAAGAGAAGGACGGAAAGGTATTTGCCGTCCCCACCGGAGCGGAGCCCTCGGTGGAGGTGGAAAAGACCTCCGTCAGCATAACGGCCGAATCTTACAAACCGGAGTTCGTTAAGCCCTTCGACCTCGCCAAGGCGCCTCTTTACAGGATTAAGGTGCTCGACACGCCCGACGGCGTAGTGCTTGCCACCGACTTCCATCACCTCATCTTCGACGGAGCGTCCTACGACATCTTCGCAAAGCAGCTTTCCGCCGCCCTGCAGGGCGTCAAGCCGCAGAAGGAAACATATACCTATGCCGGCTATGTCCGCGACCAGAAAGCATCCCGTGATTCCGAGGAATTCGGCAAGGCGAGGGACTTCTTCGCCGGGCAGCTCGAGAGTTTCGAAGATGCTTCTGAGATACTTCCCGACATCCCCGCAGGCACGCCGGGCGGCAGGGAGATGTATGTGGAGGAGAGTGTGGGAGCCGACCTGTCGCAGCGCTGCAAAGAGCTGGGAATCACCCCTGCAAGCTACTTCCTCGCCGCTACATATATGGCGGTATCGGCCTTTACCGGCAAACAGAAGGTATATATCTGTACTGTCTCCAACGGACGCAGCAACCTGCGCACCTCGGAAACGACAGGCATGTTCGTAAACACCCTGGCCCTTTTCGGGAATGTAGAAAACGGACCGGTTGACGAGTACCTCAAAAAGGTCCACGAAGACTTCTCCCTCACCCTTACTCACGAAAACTATCCCTTCTCTGCAGTAGCGTCCGACCATGGTTTCCGTCCCAGGATAATGCTCGCATACGAAGTCGGCGTCGTGGAAAATGACTCCGCGGTAAGGGCGGAAGTCATGGAGACCGGCTATCCCAAATTCCCCGTCAGCATTTTCGTGGACGGCGAAGAAGACAACGAGCGCCTGGTGGTGGCCTACGACAGCGGCCTCTACAGCAGGGAAATCATAAGTCAGTTCGCCCAGACCCTCGCCTGCATCGCGCGGGGACTCAAGGACGCCCGTTCGACGGCCGACGTCCCCCTGCTCAACGAAAGCCAGCAGGCCACGCTTGACGGCTTCAACCACTACAGCTTGGATTACGACAAATCGCAGACCGTCGTTTCCCTCTTCCGCTCCATGGCTGCCGGATTCCCCGACAACGTCGCTGTCGGCGCCTGCGGAAAGAGTTGGACCTATTCCGAGGCCGACACTATTTCGGACCGTCTGGCGGCATACATCGCCTCGCTCGGACTCGGCAGGGAGAATGTAGTATCGGTGCTCATCGGACGCAACCAGTGGATGGCTCTCGCCTCGCTGGGCATACTCAAGGCCGGCTGCGCCTATCAGCCGCTCGACCCTTCCTACCCAAAGGAGAGGCTCGAATTCATGATAAAAGACGCTTCGGCGGGACTCCTTATCGTAGATGACGAGCTCACCGACTTACTTCCCGGCCTCGGCATTCCAACGCTCAAGACTTCGCAGATACCGTCTCTGCCCGAGGGGAAGGTCCCCGAAGGCCCGCGCCCCGAGGATCTTTTCATCCTGCTCTACACATCCGGTACTACGGGCGTGCCCAAGGGCGTGATGCTGGAGCACCGCAACCTGGTGAACTTCTGCGCCTGGTACCGCAACTTCTACGAGCTCGGCCCCTCCTGCAGGGTCGCCGCCTACGCCAGCTACGGATTCGACGCCTGCATGATGGACATGTATCCGGCGCTCACCACTGGTGCCTCCGTGCATATCATCCCCGAAGACACCCGCCACGACATGGCCGCACTCGATGCATTCATCACCGCCAACGGCATCACCAACAGCTTCATGACGACCCAGGTGGGCGTCATGTACGCCAGGAATTTCCCCGACAACGCCAGCCTTAAGCACCTTTCCGTCGGCGGCGAGAAGCTGGTATCCATGAACCCGCCCTCATACGACTTCATCAACGCTTACGGGCCCACCGAGTGTACCATCTTCTCTACGGTCTTCCCCGTCAAGAAGAAAGAAGACAACATCCCTATCGGACACCCGCTCGACAACATGCTGCTGTACGTGGTGGACAAATCGCTGCGCCGCGTGCCCGTGGGAGCATCGGGCGAGCTGCTCATTGCCGGAGACGGAGTTGGGCGGGGTTACCTCAACCGCCCCGAAAAGACTGCGGAGTGCTTCATCGAGAATCCATTCGTGAGCGGGATGCGCGCCTACCGCTCCGGCGACGTGGTACGCTACCGCGCCGACGGCGACATAGAATTCATAGGCCGCACCGACTCTCAGATAAAGATACGCGGATTCCGCATCGAGCCGGGCGAGGTCGAGGCCGTGCTTCGCGAGATGCCTGGCGTGGAGGACGTCACCGTACAGGCCTTCGACAAGGCCTCGGGAGGAAAGTATCTTGCCGCATACATCGTCTTCGACGGCACGCTCGACCCTCACGAGGCGGCCGCTTTCATCCGCGAGCGCAAACCGCCGTACATGGTTCCCGAAAGCTTCATGCAGCTGGATAAAATCCCGCTCAACGTCAACCAGAAAGTGGACCGCAAGTCCCTTCCCGCCCCAGTGCTGCTGTCCGGCGGCGATTACGTAGAACCCGAGACGCCGGTGGAGAGAACGCTCTGCGAGGTATTCGCATCCGTACTGGAGATGGACCGCGTGGGCGCCACCGACAACTTCTTCGACATCGGAGGAACGTCCCTGGTGGTCACCAGCGTCCTGGTGGAAGCCCAGAAGGCAGGGCTGTCCTTCGCCTACGCCGACGTATTCTCGCACCCTACCGCAAGAAGCCTCGCGGCATTCCTGTCCGGCGGCGGCAATGCCTCCGAGGACGAATCAAGCGTAGAGAATTACGACTACGGCGCCATCGACAAGCTGCTCGCTTCCAACACCATGGAGGCATTCCTGGGCGGCCGGCAACAGGAACTCGGAAAGAACATCCTGCTTACCGGAGTCACCGGCTACCTGGGCATCCACGTGCTGCGGATGCTGCTTTCCGAAGCTCCCGAAGACACGGTGATATGGTGCCTTATACGCTCACGCCAGAGCGGCACCACCATAGCCAGCCTCAAGGAACTTATGAGCTATTACTTCACCGAAGATTATACTCCGCTGCTGGGCAAGAGGATACGTGTCATCGAGGGCGACATAACCCAGAAGTCCGTATTCGGGTCGCTGCTGATGAGCGGCACGCCCATCGACATGGTCTTCAACTGCGCCGCCAACGTGAAGCACTTCTCGAAAGGCAACGACATAGAAGAGGTCAACTACTTCGGAGTCAAGAATATAGTTGACTTCTGCATGCAGAACGGCGCACGTCTCGTACAGATATCTACCGAGAGCGTGGGCGGTTCCAGCAAGGGCCTGCGTCCCGCGGTCTTCAACGAACAGCAGCTTTACTTCGGGCAGATTACCGACAACCAGTACGTCCGTTCCAAGTTCCTCGCCGAACGCTACATCCTGGAGAAAATGGCCGCCGGAGACCTCAACGCAAAGATTATCCGTGCCGGAAACCTCGCCCCCCGTTCTTCCGACGGAGAGTTCCAGAAGAATATGCACACCAACGCGGCCATGGGTCGTCTGCGTGCCTGCAAGCTTCTGGGTATGTTCCCGTATAACGGAATGACGGCCAGGGTGGAGTTCTCGCCCGTGGACGACGCTGCCTATGCCGCCGTTCTGCTGTCTCGCACGCCCCGGGAGAACTGCGTGCTGCATCTTTCCAACAACCACCTGATTCCAATGGAAGATGTAATGCAGCGGCTGTCCCTTCTCGACGGCAAGCCCCTGCGCTATGTAGAGATGGAAGAATTCAACACCGCATTGCAGACGGCTATGGCCGACCCTGTACTGGGCCCGGACATGTCGCCGCTCATCGCCTACTCACGCGCAAGCGGACAGGAGCCCGAGGTGCTCAACTGGCCCTCGACCAGCTTCACCATACAGATACTCCTTAGAATGGGATTCCATTGGGACACGTCTTCTGCCGATTATCTGGACCAGATGTTCGAGGCGCTGAGTCATCTGAAGTTCTTCGAGCCTTAGTCTGACACGCAATTTCAATATGGGGGTGACTAAAAAGTCGAGAGACTGATAGTCGACCCCATATTGCATGCGCCTTTAGCTTAACCATAAAGGCTACATAACGCAGTTATTATCAAGCTAAAAGCGCATCAGACCTCCCAAAAAGACCAAGAAGTCGGATAACAATGAGCATTTAATGTTTCTATAGTTTTGATTTTCGCTGAATTATCGTATATTTGAGGGTTTATTGCATATTTGGTGGTATGCGCCTTTATGGTTAAGCTATCATACGTGGGGCATCTGCCAAATGCGTGATTATAAACTTTTAACCAATACGAGTATGTTTCATAGACAACTGCTGAAAGTCATCGCCGTGCTCACGGGCATTGCGATATCGTTCTGCGCTTTTGCCCAGACAAGGACAGTGCGCGGAACAGTTTCGGATTCCGCAGGGCCGGTGGCAGGCGCCGTCGTGCAGTCCGGCGGAGTGCATGCAGTTACGGGACTCGATGGCGACTTTGCCATCAACGTACCCGCAGACGCCGTCCTCGAGATTTCAGCCCTGGGCTACAAGACGCTCAACGTCGCCGTCGGAGGCAGGAGCGTGGTTGCGATTGTCCTCGAGGAAGACAGCTATCTGCTGGAGAATGCCGTCGCAATCGGCTACGGCACCCAGAAAAAAGAGAACCTAACCGGTGCCGTGTCTGTCGTGAAATCCGAAGCCCTTCAGGACAGGGTAGCCCTCGACGTAGGCCACATGCTCCAGGGATCGGTTCCCGGGCTCAACATCACCTCGGGCAGCGGACGACCGGGTCAGGCGGCTACGCTCAACATCCGCGGATGGAACTCCATCAACGGCGGCAGCCCGCTGGTGCTCATCGACGGCGTGGAAGGCGACATCCAGTACATCAACCCTGTTGACGTGGAGAGCATCTCGGTCATCAAGGACGCTGCGGCCGCCGCAATCTACGGCGCCCGAGGCTCTGCCGGCGTAATACTCGTCACAACCAAGAACGGATCGGCAGAAAAGGACGGCCGGGCCAAAGTGACCTACAGCGGCCGTTTCGGCGTCACCGCCCCTACTACCAGCACCGACTACGAATCCCGCGGCTACGATTCGGTGTACCTCAACAACCTGTTCTGGGCCACCTACAGTCCCGGCACCAAGTACGCCAACTACTCCGACGCCGACATGCAGGAACTTCTGGCACGCCGCGACGACGTGGTGGAAAACCCCGAACGCCCCTGGGTAACCATAAGCAACGTGAACGGACAGGACGTTTACAACTACTACGCAAACACCGACTGGTACCACGTACTCTACAACGACATCAAGCCCACCACCAGCCACATGATCACCATGAGCGGCGCCACCAAGTCGTTCAACTATCTGGTCTCGGGCGGATACACCTACGAGCAGGGCATGTTCAAGGAGAAGCCCGACAACTACCGCCGTGTCAACCTCCGCGCCAAGCTCTCCTTCGACGTAACCGACTGGCTTCGCATAGGTTCCAACACAAGCTACTTCAACAGCGGCTACTTCTACCCCGGCCAGAGCGGCATCAACAACAATTTCGCCAAGAGTACTTCCCACGCACTCGCAAGTTTCCCGGCGGCCAACCCGGACGGAAGCATGTTATACACCACCAAATACAACAGCTACACGGTGATGGACGGCCTGCTCATGCTCCTCGACGCCGACAACTTCAACCAGGACAACGTGGACAACCTGAGCGAGACGGTGGATTTCACCATCACCCCTGTAAAAGGCCTGTCCATCAAGGGAGACTACACCTACACCCTCAAGTACAACCGCTACATGAACAGGGCGGTGAACGGCGAGTATTCCCAGATTCCCGGAGAAATCAAGACCATCACCGACAAATCCCCTTTCATCGACGTACTGTCAGAGAGCGCAAACACCAATATCTATCAGGCTTACAACCTGTACGCCACCTACGAACACAGCTGGAATGGCGCCCATAACTTCAAGGCCATGGCCGGCGTAAACTACGAGACCCGCTGGATCAAGGACCTCGGAGCCAAGGGTTACTACCTGTATTCCACCGAGCTTAACGACCAGAACCTCGTCGGCGCCGACCCTGCCGACCCCGACGGCAACAAGCGCATGGAGACCAGCGGCGGTCAGAACGAATACAAGCTGGCAGGTTATTTCTCCCGTATCAACTATGACTACAAAGGCCGCTACCTATTGGAAATCAATGCCCGATATGACGGCTCCTCCCGTTTCCTCCGCGGTCACCGCTGGGTGTTCTCCCCTTCTGCATCAGTGGGTTGGAGAGTTTCCGAAGAGCCTTTCTTCGCACCTCTTCGCAGCTGGTGGGACAATCTCAAGATACGTTATTCCTACGGTCAGCTGGGCAATCAGCAGATGAGTTCCTACTACCCCGCCATCCGCACCGTATCCACAGGCGGAAAATCCTCATATCTGCTTGGCGGAGCCAATCTTCCCCAGGCCTCCCTGTCGGCCCCTGTTTCCTCCGGACTTACCTGGGAGCGTTCCATACAGAGCAACCTTGGAATAGACATGGCGTTCCTGGGCAACCGACTGGAATTCAGCGCCGAGGGCTATATCCGCGACACCAAGGACATGCTCACCGCCGGAGAAGCGCTGCCGGCAGTGTACGGTGCATCCTCTCCCCAGGAAAACGTTGCCGACCTGCGCACCAAGGGATACGAGCTCTCGCTTTCCTGGCGTGATTCCTTCAATCTTGCAGGAAGGCCTTTCAATTACGGAGCCAGCGCGGTATTCTCAGATTACGTATCCCACATTACCCGCTTCAACAATCCCGACAAGCTCTTCGCCAAGACCTACTGGGAAGGTCAGAAATACGGTGACATCTGGGGCTATCACATCGACGGGCTGTTCGCAACGGACGAAGAGGCAAAGAGTTACGCCGTCGATCAGTCAAAGGTAAATGACGCCCAGATCTTCCCCCAGGGTCTGTTTGCCGGGGACATGAAGTTCGCCGACCTCGACAACAGCGGCAGCATCGACAAAGGTGAAGAAAGAGTAGGAAAAAGCGGCGACTGGCAAATAATAGGCAACAGCCAGCCCCGTTACAACTACGGTCTCAACCTCAACGCTTCCTGGTTCGGTTTCGACCTCGCGGTGTTCTTCCAGGGCATAGGCCACATGGACTGGTATCCCGCGGCTGACGCCCGCTCCTTCTGGTTCCTCTATGCACGTCCCTATCAGACATTCATTCCCAGGGACTTCCTCGACGACTGCTGGAGCGAGGAGAATCCAGACGCTTACTTTCCCCGCCCCAGAGGCTACGTGGCCATGAACGCCAACCGTCCCCTGGGCGTAGCAAACGACCGATATCTCCAGAACATCGGCTACCTGCGTCTCAAGAACCTCACTTTCGGCTACACCCTGCCCGAGAATCTTACCAAGAAGATTTCCATCAGCAAGCTCCGCCTGTACTTCTCGGGCGAGAACCTGTTCTACTTCGCTCCCGGCCTCCACGGCAAATTCGTGGATCCCGAAATGGCCATGACCGGCGGCAACCTCCGCCTGTATCCATGGCAGAAGAGTTTCGTGTTCGGTATAGACATAACCCTGTAAATGAATCCTGCAATGAAAAAGATACTTTTCCCCATATTCGCCTTGCTTGCCGGGTTCGTCATCACCGGCTGCGACGACCTGCTGGACGCCGTGCCCAGGGACAGGCTCACCTCGGACACTTTTTTCAAGAGCGAGAGCGAACTGCGGGCCTACTCCATATCCTTCTACGAGCTATTCCCAACCAGTGAGCTTTATGTGGCCAACGACGACCACTACACGCAGAACAACATGTCCAACGAGGGCATGGGCAAGCGCACAATCCCTGCAAGCGGCGGCGGCTGGAGCTGGAGCGCCCTTCGCAATATCAACACCCTGCTCGAAAATCTCGACAATTGTCCCGACAATACGGTAAGGGTAAAATACGAAGCCCTCGCACGCTTCTTCCGCGCTTATTTCTACTTTGCCAAGGTCAAGCGTTTCGGCGACGTACCCTGGTACGACAAGCCACTGGGTTCCACCGACAAAGAGGCTCTCAGCCGCCCCCGCGACAGCCGCGAATTCGTGATGCAGAAGATGCTCGAAGACCTGGACTTCGCGATTGACAACCTCCCTTCCGCTAAGAGCGCCTACGAGGTGACGAAATGGACGGCGATGGCCCTGAAGTCACGAGTGATGCTGTTCGAAGGGACATTCCGCAAGTACCATGCAGGCGATCCTACTCTCGCCACGCTCCCATCCGACGCAAAGCCTTACAAATGGTATCTCGATGAGTGCGCGGCTGTTTCCCTGGAGTTCATCCGGACAAGCGGATACAGCCTGCATCCAAGCTACTTCGAGCTGTTCCACACCATGGAGGCCTCCGACCTTACCGACGAGGTCATCCTGGCCCGCGACTACAACAAAACCTATGGTGCCATCCACGCAGCCGGCAATACCATGACCGCCGGCTCAATGGGCTGTCCTGCGGCGACCAAGAAGCTCATTGCAAGCTACCTGATGAAAGACGGCACGCGCTTCACCGACAAAGCCGGCTGGCAGACCATGTCTTTTGCCGAAGAAACTGCAGACCGCGACCCCCGTCTTGCCGCCAGCATCCGCACTCCAGGATACAAGCGTATGGGAGAAACCGCATTCACGGCTCCCGACTACAAGGTCAGTTTCTCCGGTTACCATCCCGACAAGTACATGACGACAGTCGATCAAGACCAGTATAACGCTTCCGACATCGACCTCATAATCTTCCGCGCCGCCGAGGTGTATCTCAATTATGCCGAGGCCAAAGCCGATGCCGGGGCTCTCACCCAGGAAGACCTTGACCTCTCCGTCAACCAGCTCCGTAAGCGCGCGGGCATGCCAGCCATGTCGCTATCCGAAGCCGACGCCGCTCCGGATGCATTCCTCACCGATGCCGCATTCGGAGGCTATCGCAGCCCGGTGCTTCTCTCGGACCCGCACAAGGGCGTTATTCTGGAAATCCGCCGCGAGAGGGCAATCGAACTCTGCCAGGAAGGCCACCGATACTACGATCTTATGCGCTGGAAGGAAGGCAAAGTCTTCGAGGCACCTTTTTACGGAGCATATTTCCCGGGGGCCGGCGTATATGACGTCGATGGCGACGGCACTCCCGATTTCGAGATTTACACAGACAAGGCTACGTCAAATGCCTCTTCCGCCAAGAAACTCGGCGGCGAGGTGTATCTCTCTGAAGGTACTTCCGGCTTCATCTGGCTGCACAGTACCATAGAACGCACATGGGACGAGGACAAGGATTATCTGTACCCCATCCCCACCGACGACCGCAACCTCACCGGAGGCGCACTTACCCAGAACCCCGGATGGGACGACGGACTGACATTCTAACCGGACATTCATCATGAAGCGAATACTTACATACCTTGCAGCGGCCTCCATGGTCCTCTGTGCGCTGAGCTGCACTCCCAAGGAGAAGCCTGCGACATCTACCATGAAGGGTGTCTTCTATGCCACTCTCAGCGGAGCCGACCAGACCCTGGAACTGCTCCCCGGAAAGTCAAAGACACTGGACCTCCGGGCCCTTGCGCAGGAAGTCTCCGACACATACCTCACCATGTCTTTCAAGGTGGACGCAGAAGCTGTGCAGAGTTTCAACAGCGCTCGCGCCCTCGACTGCGAACTGCTTCCTTCCGGCGCCTACGAGTTCGTGAACAACTCGGTAATGCTTCCCCGCTACAACAAACAGTCCAGTACAGCCAAGCTGAAAATCACGGCTTCAGGACTGGAAGACAATAAGTTGTACGTTCTTCCCGTGAGCATCGACAAGGTAACGGGCACCGACAACTGGGCCCTCGCAAGCGAGCCCCTCGCCTATGTTACCGTCATGCAGGTCAACACAGGCCCCGAAGGCGGAGACGGTTCTCCTGAATACCCCTATGTGCTCGCCACCCCGGAGGACATGACGAAAATGCGCGACCGCCTGAGCCCCGGCGAGAAGGTTTACTTCAGAATGACCGCCGACATAGACCTGAGCGGCATCAACTGGGAGCCTCTCAACTACGCCAGTCCCTACGACCTGGGAATAGACTTCGACGGCGCAGGCCACACCATCTCCAATCTGTACAGTGATTTCGCCAGCTATCCCAGCTTCTTCGGCGTGCTCAACGGCTCCTGCCGCGATGTGACATTCACCAATGCCAAGATTACAGTCCTCGACGCACGCGCCGGCATCCTCGCAGGTTACTGCGGAACGGGCGATATACGCGGCGAAGCCGAAAGGGTGCACATCCAGGGCGAGCTTGACCACACCGCCTCAACCAAGTACGGTGCAGGAGGATTCTTCGGCTATCTTGCCAACGGACGCGTCTTCGCATGCTCGGCAGACGTCGTAATCAAGTCCAAGCTCAACAACGTTGGAGGCATATTCGGATACTGCGGCAGGAAAGCCATAGTGGAAGACTGCTGGACCACCGGAACGATAGTCGGCGGCCAGAGGGTAGGCGGAATCGGCGGCGGCACTGACGGCAAGGACCTCGACGAAGCAGAGGGGATACAGATTCTCGACTGCTACAGTACCGCAACCGTCCGCGGTTCATTCGCGCTTGGCGGCATCGGAGGCTTCTTCAACATGGCCAACACCAATGCAGGAACCCCTTTGGAAAACGCTCCCGGCAACCACATCGAGCGCTGCATCGCCTGGAACGGTGAAATCACTGCCAACTGGAACCAGAACGACGAAACAGGAAAGATAATTTCCGGTGACGTAAGTCACTACAGCGACGGAGCCATCATCGGCTACACGGCTGTAAAGAACTACCTAAGCGCATGTTACCGCTCTCCCCAGATGGTGTACAACCAGAGTATCTTCTTCGATTACACCGATGTCTTCTCCCTGTACGACCAGCCAGACGCCTCCCCGGCGGCGCCGCTGATGATACCCAATGTCGAAGGTGCTGAGCACAACTACCCCTACCACGGCAAGACCGCTCCCGAAGGCTCGAGCCTCAGCGACGTAGCCCTTATGCTCGGCTGGAACGAGTCCGTATGGGACCTTTCCGGAAGCACCCCCGTCATCCGGCCCGACGCAACCCTCTCCCCCATCGAGGATGTTAGCACAGGCGGCGGCATCGGAGATTACGACGAAAACAAAATCCATTAAGCACAGGCCGGTATGAAAACAAGATACATTTACATTCTTGCCATGGGTCTTTCCCTGGCCGTCTCTTGCAACCCCAAAGAAGCACGCGAGCTGCCCGCACCCGCCGGTATCATAAGCGTACACGCTTCACTGCCCGGCACCAAAGTCGCCGCCCGCGATACCGAAAGCGGTACGGGACTCTCCTGGTTATGGGAAGAAGGAGACGAACTCAGCCTCGTAGGCGTCACCAGTTCCGTACTCAGCATAGACGAAGGATTTACCGGCAAGAGCGCCACGTTCTCCGGAGCCCCTGTTTCCGGAACCGAGTTCAGCATAATCTACCCCGGTTCAATAAGCTCCGAGGAGGCTTTCGAAGCCATCAATTTCGAAATGCAGACCCAGCCCGACCTGAGCAGCAAGGATGCTCTGCAATACTGCGCCATGCTCCAGGGGCTCAAGAGCTTCGACTCATTTGAGTTCAGCCCCTCGTGGGCCGAAGCCGCAGGAGCAAGTCTGCGGAGCGTCGGCGTGCTCCGGATTACCGGCACCCTGCCTGCAGAGACTACTACCGTTTCGCGCATCAAGCTCAGCGCCTCGGCTCCTGTGCTGTATGCCGACAATGCAGGCACCCCCACCCAGACGCTGACTCTCGCATTCGAGAATAGCGCCCTGCCGGAGAGCAAGAGCTTCACGGCATGGTTCAACACATCCTGCCTCGACGCCCCCCTGCCCGCCGGCACTACCCTCACCCTGGAAGCTGCAGCAGGAGACTTCACCTGGCTGTGCGACATCACCCTGAGCGAAGACAAGACCCTTCGCGGCGGCGTCGTCAACACCATCGACGTTCCTGTCTCGCTCTGGTACAATACCGGCCGCTACAGCGGCGGCGCAGGCACGCCGGAGAATCCATGGATTATTACCCAACCCGAGCAGATGCTCTTCATGAGCGAAGACCTTGTCGGGGGCGAACTGCGCTGCTTCCGTCTGGGAGCCGACATCGACATGTCCGAAATCGAAGGCTGGATTCCCCTCAACTACGCATCTCCCTTCGACCGGCAGATAGACTTTGACGGCGCAGGCCACACAGTGAGCGGCTTCACCTGCGACTATCCCGACTACCCCAGTTTCTTCGGAGTCCTGTATGGCAACTGCCATGACGTCACATTCGCCGGCGCAAGCATCAACTGCTCCACCAACAAGAGCTGCGGCATCCTTGGAGGCTACTGCGGCTCGGGCGACAAGAAGGGCAGCGCAAGCCGCGTCCACGTCGAGGGAGACGTGCTCTTCACCGGCAACAAGACCGGCGTGGGAGGCATGTTCGGCATTCTGGGCAATGCGGTCCTTCAAGCCTGCAGCGCCGATGTAACTGTCTCTTCTTCAAAGAACTACGTAGGAGGTCTATTCGGCTATGCGCAAAAGGGAGCAACGGTAGAGAACTGCTGGTCTGCAGGTGCCGTAGCCGGCGGCCAGAGAGTAGGCGGCCTTGGCGGCGGAACCACCGCCGAAGACGTGGTCGTCCGCAACTGCTATTCGACCGCATCGGTATCCGGAGCTTATGCCCTGGGCGGCATCGCCGGACACTGCAACATGGACAAGGGCAACGAGGCCGACACCCGCATGCCTGCCAACGTATTCGAGAAGTGCATCGCCTGGAACAGCTTCGTCCGTTCCAACTCCTTCTCCTCGGGCGACAAATCGCATTACAGCTGCGGAGCGGTCATAGGATTCACTGCAACGCATAACTATCTGACGGACTGCGTACGCCGCTCCGACCTCGACTTCAAGGACTATTCCGATCTCTTCGTCATCTACGACCAGCAGAACGCATCTGTCGAAACGCCCCTTGTGATAAATCCGGTAGAGGGAGCGGATTACAACTATCCTTACCACGGTACCGCCGCTGCGGCGGGAGCTACCCTCAGCCAGATTGCTCAGGGCCTTGGCTGGAGTGGCGAAGTATGGGACTTCAGCGCCGAACTTCCCATCCTCAAATAATCTAATATTGTAGAAGATATGAAACAACCGCTATTCAAGACACTTTTGTTGCTCGGCTGCGTCGCAGTTCTGGCATCCTGCGTCCAGGAGACGGGCGAAGGCTCCATCGGGCCCAAGGAAACCATCCAGGCCACCGTATCTCAGGAGCCTATGACGAAGGTCGGTTTTGACGACTCAATGGACGGCGACGGCCTGCACCTTTTCTGGGAAGACGGTGACTGCATCCGCGTCATCTCCGGCAACCAGTCTGAAAAGTACGACATCCTCGAAGATTTCGACGAGCAGACAGCCCGCTTCCGCGGCGCCGCCGTCTCGGGCTCAACCTACACCATACTCTACCCCGGCACGTATTCCAGCGTGGCCGGTGCCGAGGCGTTCGACTTCGCGGGTCAGGTCCAGAACGGCAACGGTAACAAGGACCACCTGCGCTATCTTGCTGTCCTTCAAGATGTCAATACCAAAGAAGACATTTCCTTCACCTCCGAATGGGCTGCCGCGCATGGCGGTAGCTACAAGCAGAACGGAGTAGTGAAGTTCGTGCTTACCCTGCCCGCGCAGATAACCTCTCCCCGCAAGGTCGTGCTTTCCGGACTCGGTCAGACCGTAGCCGTGGCTCTCAAGAATATCAGGCTCGGTTCCGACCGCGTGCTCACGGCATACGCCGTCACCCCCTGGGCAGACATAGACATGCCTTCCGGCAGCAATGTGGCCGTTACAGTAACCGCACAGGACGGCGGTACCTGGACACGCAACATAACGATCCAGAACGCCACCGCCCTCAAGGCAGGCCACCAGAGCATCGTCCGGCTCACCAAGGGATTCTCAGAGACCCTCTTTGCCGGCGGCTCCGGTACCGAAGCTGATCCTTACCTGATTTCCGGCGCCAAGCACGTGTTCAACATGAACGCCGACGGAGTGCTGGAGCAGGGCAAGAAGACCTGGTTCAAGATGATAGACGACGTGGACATGTCTTCCGTCGATGCTTCCTGGGTGCCCCTCAACGCCGTGAACCCCTACGGCTGCGAAGTCGATTTTGACGGAGGCGGCCACACCATCGACAACTTCTACTGCGACGCCACCGACCGCTGCCCGGGCTTCTTTACAGTGCTCTACGGCTCGATGCACGACGTAAGCTTCACCAACGCCGAGGTCATCAAGAGCAACGACCAGAACGGACACCCCGTCGGCATAATCGCCGGTTACGGCGGATATGAAGCCCGTCCCACGGTAGTTTACAACGTACACGTACAGGGCAGCGTCAACGCCCAGAACGTCAACGGCGTGGGCGGAATGTTCGGCCGCGTGAACAGCATAGACATCGAATCCTGCTCCGCCGACGTCCGGATTTATGCCAGGAACAACTACGTTGGCGGCATATTCGGTTACGACACCGGCCGCTCGTTTGTACGCAACTGCTGGACTTCCGGTTCCCTGGAGGCCAGCCAGAGAGTCGGAGGCATCTGCGGCGGTCCCATCAAGTCTGAGACCGCAATCGTGAACTGCTACTCCCTGTGCAGCATCCTCGCCAGCTTCTGCATGGGCGGCATCGGCGGGCACTGCAACCTCGACAAGGCATCCAGCGTATCTCCCGGCACCACATACCCCGACAACGTCTTCGAGAAATGCATTGCCTGGAACGAAAAGATCTCGGCCAGGAACGTAAGTTCCGGAGACAAGAGCCACTACAGCGGCGGCGCCATCGTTGCCTACACTTCCACCCACAACTACCTTACCGACTGCATGCGCAGGGCCGACCTCGATTTCCAGGAATACTCCGACCTGTTCGGACTCTACGACCAGGCGAATTCCACGCCCGACAATCCCCTGTCAATCAATACAGTATCCGGAGCCAACTACAACTTCCCCTACCACGGCAAGGCAGCTCCCGCCGGCAGCACCCTGAGCCAGGTGGCAAGGAGCCTTGGCTGGGACAGCGAAATCTGGGACATGAGCGGTTCCGTCCCGGTGCTCACCGGAAAAGCCATCTTCGAAGACCACACCGTCGCCAGCGGAGACAGCAACGCGCCCGTAGGCACCAACCCCAAACCGGGAGCAGGCGAAGTGCGTCCTTCTGCAGGCAACGGCTGGACGGTGACCCAGATAGCCGACGGCATCACATATTACACCTTCAGTGGCAACGAGCCCATCACCGGGGTCAAGCAGCAAGTGTTTGCAATCGACCTCGACCTCAACAATCCCAAGTACAAGCTGAAATTCGTACGCAAGAGCTCCATCAACTCCGCAATCTTCGCAGAGAACAACGCCATAGTTTCCATCAACGGCGGTTACGAGCTCGGCAGCATCGTGTTCAAGGCCGACGGCATAGGCTATTCTTACATGCCCAACAACGTAATCACTACTGAAAACGGCAATTCGGTCCCCAACTGGAAGAGCGAGGGAGCCTTCTATTACGACCCGGCCGGCAACGTGGCAAAGATACGTTTCGACGGTTACGGCCTGTCGGTCTCGCAGCAGCGGATGTTCTACACCTATCATACCGGAGAGTGGCCCAATATCGTTTCCAGCGCCCCCATGCTCGTGTACGAATATAACCCGGTCGGCGAAACCTTCGTTGATCCCTCTCTCACCGACGCCCAGATAAAGGCGCTCGGCAATCAGTGCACAGAGAATCCCAACTATCACCAGTGGATGACCCATCCCCGCCAGTCGGTTTCCATCACCGCAGGCAACCACCTCATTCTCTGCAGCGTGGACGGACGCCACTCCGGTTACAGCGTGGGCATGAGCGCCAAGTCGCTGACCCGCTTCCTCGTAGCCAACTTCAATCCCCGCTGGGCCATCAACCTCGACGGCGGCGGCTCCACCACCATGTGCGTGCGCGGCCAGGGCGATTCCTCAACCCACGTAGTCAACTATCCTTGCGACAACTCCACCCACGACCATGCCGGAGAGCGCTCAGTATCCACCCATATCTGCATAGTAGAAAGATAAACAGCCATGAAAAGAACGTATCACATACCAGTATCAGAGGAGGTCCGTTTTGAACTTCAGGGCCTTGTCGCAGATTCCTATGACGGCACTTTGGAAGACATGCCCGGAGATTTTGTCATAGATGACTAATAAGTTATGAGGCGTATTTTATCCATCTTTCTCAGTGCCATGGCGGTTATCCTGCTCCCGGCTTGCTATCTGGAGCAGCCTGAGCGGGAGGCCGGCCTTGGTACTGGCGAAACGACTACCATACACGCCGGCGTCCCCTCTTCTAAGGTAGTCCTCAGCCCTGACGGGAGCGGCCTCCACCTCGCCTGGGAGTCCGGAGACTGCCTGCGGGTAATGAGCGGAACCCGGTCTGAACGCTTCGACATCAAGGAGGGATTCTCAGACCACGAGGCCGACTTTACCGGCACAGCGCTTTCCGGAGGCGGCAGCTTCGACGTAATGTACCCCGGGACCTTCACCTCGGTCACGGAAGCGGAGGCGTCCGATTTCGGACTCCAAACACAGACGGGCAACGGCAGCACGGCGCACCTGCGCTATGCAGCCCTTCTGAGCGGGGTGGACGATTATACCGACATAGTCTTTTCAGACGCCTGGGCGGCTGCCCATGGCGGTACTTTCAAGCGTTCCGGAGCACTGAGGCTCGTTCTTACCCTGCCCGGGAACGCCGGGGCCCTGGACAAAGTATCCGTCAGTTTTCCCGGCCATGAGTATTCTCTGGCCCTTTCCGGCGTGGACGTTTCCCAGGATTCACAGGTTCTCACGGCCTATATTATGACCGCATGGGACGATATAGCCTTGCCTGCGAATTCAGAAATCGATATCCGGGTGACCGGAACCGACCTTTCCGTTTACGGAACCACCCTGAAACTCGAAACCGGCGCCACCCTGCTTGCCGGGCACGTGAGCAATTTCTCCATTTCAAAGGGCATTGAGGAATATCCCTTCGCCGGAGGCTCCGGAACCCCGGAGGATCCCTGGCTCATCGCCAACGCCAGGCATCTTCAGAATATGTCCGACCTCTATCGTGATGCAGCCGGGAGCGAAGTGTCCTACTGCTTCAAGCAGATTGCAGACATTGACGCATCGGGCGTATCCTGGACACCCCTCAACTGGAAGAGTCCATATAAAGAAGCGATACATTACGATGGCGACGGCCATGTCATAAGCTCTCTGAGCGTCGTTTCAAGCAGCGATTACGGCTATCCCAGCTTTGCGGGCGTGCTCAACGGCAGCATCTCCGACCTCACATTCGACGGTGCAGCCATTGATGCCGGCAACGCCAAGGCCGGCGTAGTAGCCGGCTTTGTCGGTACCACCGGAATAACCGGAAGCTGCAGCGGCGTCACCGTACGCAATTCATCCGTAAAGGGCACCCATTACGTGGGCGGCTTTGCAGGTCAGGTTGCGTGCGAGGGTACGCTGAGCGACTGCCATGTAACCGATGTTACCGTCGTTCAGAACTCGGCTACGGCCAACCGCTGTGCCGGAGGATTCGCCGGTTATGCCGGAGGCGGGGCGCTTTTTGATAATTGCACCGCACAGGCAAGCGTAACGTCCGGAGTCAATTATGCCGGAGGCTTCACAGGTTTCGTTACTGCAAACGCTTCATTCCGCCAGTGCACCGCCCGGGGAGACGTTTCCGGCGTCAAGCAAGTGGCAGGCTTCGCGGCTTATGCCGAGAAAGCCACCTTCGAGGACTGCAGCTATCTTGGCGGCACCCTTACCGACAGTTTCAGCGGCAAGAGCGCCCAGAGCGGCGGCTTCGCAGGCATGGTGGCAAGCGGTGTCAATCTGAGGCGCTGCAGCGTCCGGGAGGCGGTTCTGGCAATGCCCCAGGCGCAGAGAATCGGCGGTTTCATCGGTCAGCTGGGCAATCTCTCCAGCGGCAAGAACGCCGACCTCGTGGAGAATTGCTCAGTAATCAACTGCACAATCACAGCCGGAGCCCTTTCGGGTGGATTCGTGGGCGTACAGTACAACGATATCGACCGGTGCGGCGTATCGGGAGGCAGCATCACCTTCGGAGGCACGAACTCCGGAGCTTTCACCGGTTTCGTACAGAACGGCAACTGCATCAACTGCTTTACCACCATGGATGCGAACGCCGGAGCCAACTCGCCGGCGGGCGGTTTTGTGGGCATAGCATATACTGCAACCTTCTACAGCTGCTATACTGCAGGTAACTTCTCTGCCAGCGGAGCGCAGGCCGGAGCCTTTGTGGGCACCTGCGCCGTGGAAGGTAGCGGATATCCTGCCAACATCTTCAACTGCATAGCCTGGAACGCGAGCCTTCCTTTCTGCGCTTCCAATACCGTAGAAGCCACTCTTACAGACAATTACTGCGGCACCGCCGGCACCGTCTCCTCACAGGCCTCGGCCCTGGCGTGGAACGGCGGCATCTGGGATCTCTCCGGAGCGCTTCCGGCTCTGAAGGCAGGAGCGTCTTCCGGGGTCAGCGTAGCCTTCATCGGGGACAGCATTACCTGGCAATGGAGCCGTTCGGGCTTCCATCCGGAATACTTCGCATCCAACGGATATGTCAACAAGGGAATCAGCGGAGAGAACACGACCGAGATGCTGGCCCGTTACGACTACGACATCATAGCCCTGCGTCCCCGGATTGTAGTAATCATGGGCGGCACCAACGACATCGCCCAGGGTGTCACCCAGGACGGCATCATGGCCAACCTCAAGGCCATGGCCGAACGGGCGCAGGCCGCAGGCATCAAGGTGGTCCTGTGCTCCGTCACTCCATGTAACCGTACCTACTCCAGCGTGGGCGGACCCAAGACGCTTGCAATCCTGCCGCTCAACGAGGCAATAAAGGCTTATGCCGCCGGGAAGGGATTCCCCTACTGCAACTACTATCCGGTACTGGCCGACGAAAACGACGGCCTGCGGGCCGAATACATGAAGAACGGCACCGACGACCTGCATCCCAACCGCGAGGGATACCTTGCCATGGAAGCGGTCATAGAGCCGATAATAGATAATCTAATCAATTAAACAATACTCATTATGAGAAACAAACAATCATTTATCAATGAGCCGTACGAGTCTCCGCAGACCCGTACGATGGTTGTCAGTCCGATGCGCTGCATCGCCGACAGCGTACGAGGTGCTGCATTGCAGGACATGCAGAACAATTCCATCTACACGGATGAGGATTTTTAGCAGGAGGACAGTATTATGAAAAAGATTCTGACATTTTCATTCGCAGCACTTGCATGTGCCATGCTGACACTCTCCTGCAACAAGACAGGAAGCGAAATCACTCCCGACAACCCAGTGGACGTGAATCCCGCCGGTGAGCAGATTACCATTTCAGCCAAGCTGTCGGAGGCCATTACGAAGGTCGCTTTCACTCCCGATGCCGATGGCTCCGGCAAGGCAATCCTCAAGCTTGCATGGGAATCAGGCGACAAACTGGTTGTCGCAGACCATGCCAATCCTTCCAGCACTGCCGAATTTGACCTGCAGTCCGGAGACGGCACAGCCGAAGCGACATTCACCGGAACCCTGCCTGCCGGGGCTTCTTCCTATGATGTTTCCATCAAGAGCAGCGGCACTGTAGATTATAATACTATTCAGCAGGCCGCCGACAACGATGTCAGCCATCTGGAGTACATCGCTGCAAAAAAGGGCCTTACAGACCTGACGAGCGTGGTTTTCGACGAGGTTTGCGGCGTACTTGGCATCACCGCCAAGCTTCCTGCCGGCGTCGCTGCGAATGTCCGTTCGATTTCTATCGTTGCCAGTGAGAACATTTTCAATAGCGGCAATACGCTCAGCATCGCCCTTGATTCTCCGGGCGATGAAGGAAATGACGATATCCTGAGGCTCTATGCCCCTCTGCCGGCTACCAGCCAGGGCATCTCCGCAGGCACCACTCTCCTTATCCGCTTCAATGACCGTTACACCCGCTTCATCACCCTCGGAGCGGCAACCCTCACTCCCGGCAAGCTCAACGAAATCAAGGTCAACTGCTCGGCAACCGACAAGCATGCCGGCGCCCCTTCATGCGATGGCTCAAATGACGAAAAGGCTTATTTGATCGGGGATAAGTATCAGCTGCTGGCAATGAATAGCCTTATGGTTGATAATGCCACCCGATATTTTAAGCTTATTGACAATATCGATATGAAGGATGAAAGTTGGGTTGCGCTTAATGCTCCGGAGCCTTACAATAAAGGAATTGACTTTGACGGCAATAATAAAACTATCAGTAATCTTACTGTTTCCTCTGGTTCGTATCCCAGCTTTATCGGTGTCCTTAATGGGTCTATCAAGGACGTTGTTTTTGAAGGTGCAACTATTACTGCTGGAGAGAATTGTGCTGGTGTTCTTGCCGGTTATATCGGATCTAGTTCAGCTGGTGTTTCAGGTACTTGTAGTGGAATCACAGTCAATAATTCCACTGTGACAGGTTCTAGAAACGGTTTGGGCGGCTTAGCCGGCATAGTGAGTAAACTGTCGTCAGCAATTTCAGATTGCCATGTCAACAATACCTCAGTCATTTCAACCAAAGAACGGGTAGGTGGTCTAGCTGGGCAGGTTGAGCAGAATTTGGAAGTCAACAATTGTTCCACCGACGGTGTTGTAGTCGAAGGATCAATCAATATCGGCGCTCTTGCAGGTGTTCTTTACGGCAAAGCAGTAAACTGTATATCGGCAGGTGGATCTGTGAAGTCTACCAATACCACCAGCAACGTAGACATCGGTCTCGGCGGCCTGGTGGGATATCTTGATAAAGGTGGGCTTATCAGCAAGTGCTCGTCTTCCGTAAACATCAAGCATACCACCAACGGACGCGATATCGGCGGCCTTGTGGGCAAAATGCTCTCCGCCACGATCGAAAAGAGTTTCGCCACCGGGAACATTTCCGGCATACAACGCAATGTCGGGGGCCTTGTGGGACTTGTTACGCTTACCAGCGGCAAGGCGGTCATACGCGACTGCTACTGTACCGGCGACGTTGCCGGCGATGCATACAGCGGCGGTTTCCTTGGCCTTCACGAGAAGGGTTCTGTGGAAATAAGCAACTGCTACAGCACGAGCAAGGTAAGCGGCAAGTTCGCAATGGGCGGACTGATAGGAGTAATCGGTTCAGCCGATCTGAGCATGAGCAACTGTGCCGCCTGGAACGGAACCATAAACGCCAGTTCGCATGGCTCCAGCAACTGGAGCAGCGCAGCCGTGGCGGGTGTTACCTTCCCCACTTGCACGCTCACAGACAACTACCGTAATCCTTCGATGTTCCTTACTGCGTACTGGGTGCCCGCTGCAGATTACGCTCATGCCAATGTGAGTTCCGCTCATCCGCTTGTCACCCAGGCCGGAACGGAAACTACGGCAACGTCAACAGCCAGCGGACAGCCCGGTTATCCCCAATTCCCTTATCACGGCAAGGTGGAAGCCGGCAAGACCCTCTCGCAGCTTGCAAGTACCACTCTCGGCTGGGACAGTTCCGTCTGGGACTTCTCGGAGGACCTTCCCAAACTTAAATAACCAAGGACTTGAGATGAAAAAAGTTCAATACATAATCCCGATAACAGAAGAGCAAAGCCTCAGCCTTGAGGCTTTGCTTGCCCAGTCGCCACGGGGCAACCTGGATGACATGCCGGGAGATGATATCTTTTTCAACTAAACTCTTGAAGCCATGAAAAAGTACATCATCCGCACATTGCTGCCGGTCCTTGCCTTCGTGGCCGCCGCAGCTTGCGGCAAAACCGACGAAACGGCCGGTCCTGAGGCTCCCGCCAAAGAACTGGTCACCATTCGCGTATGCGTCCCCGAAGACGCTACCCGCGTGGCCCTTACCCCCGACGGCAAAGGACTTCACACCGCCTGGCAGGAAGGTGACTGCATACGTGTAGTCTCCGGCTCACAGTCGGAAGTGTTCACCATCAAACCCGGATTCACCGACCACGAGGCCGAATTCACCGGCAACGCGGTTGACGGTTCCAGCTTCGACATCCTGTTCCCCGGTACCGAAACATCGGTATCCGGTGCGGCGGCAGGAGCTTTTGCAGCCCAGACCCAGGACGGCAACGGCGATACGGGACACCTCAAATATGCAGCCGCCTTATGCGGAGTGGACAGCTACGAGGAGATTACCTTCAACTCAAGTTGGGCCTCCGAGCACGGCGGCAGTCTGCTCGTAGCCGGCACCTTGAGGCTGGTTGCTACTCTGCCTGCGGGCGTCACCACAGTGGACAACGTCGCCCTGTCCTTCGGCGGCACCAGCTTCCCTCTCGAGCTCAAGAATGTGGACGTAAGCGCCTCTTCGCAGGTCCTTACCGCCTACATCATGCTTCCCTGGGGCGATGTCACCCTGCCCGCCGGCGTGCCTGTCGAGATAGCAGTACGTGGTACCGACAAGTCGGTTTACAGCTTTTCTTTCAAGCCATCCGAAGACAAGACTCTCGTCGCCGGACACGTAAGCAACATCACGGTTAACAGCGGTTTTGCCGAACTGCCCTTTGCGGGCGGCTCCGGCACTCAGACCGACCCCTGGCTGCTCGCCAACAAGAAGCACATGAAGAACATGCGCTCCCATTTGGAGAACGGGGCAGTGAAGTACTTCGAACTCATCGGTGACGTGGATCTGGAGTACGAAAACTGGACTCCTCTCAACAATGCCGCCCCCTATGGCAACGGCATCTTCTTGGAAGGCAACGGTCATACTGTAAAGAACCTCGTCTGCAACAGTTCGAATGCCTACGCCAGCTTTGCCGGTGTGCTCAACGGCAGCGTACAGAATGTAGTCTTCGACGGTGCCGACATTGCGGGCGGCAACAGGTCTGCAGGCGTGCTTGCAGGATTCATCGGTTCCGGAGACACCATATTCGGAAGCTGCAGCGGCGTCACTGTAAAGAACTCCAGAGTCACCGGCGATACCAACCGTCTCGGAGGCCTGGCAGGCTACGTCAGGAAAACTTCCGCACCAATCGCAGACTGTCATGTTCTCAACACCACCGTATCTTCGTCGGCGGAGCGCGTCGGCGGACTGGTGGGGCAGATTGACAACGGTTGCAAGGCTACAGGCTGCAGCGCCGAGGACGTTACGGTGTCCGGTACGATTAATATCGGCGGGCTCATCGGCGTAGGATATGGCGAGATAACCGACTGCACGTCGTCCGGAAGTGTTTCATCGATCAATACCGCCAGCAACAAAGACATAGGTCTGGGCGGCCTGGTGGGCTATTTCGAGAACGGATTCATCAGCAAGTGCTCGTCTTCCGTAAACATCAAGCAGACCAGCAACGGACGCGATATCGGTGGCCTTGTTGGCAAGATGCTTTCCGCAACGCTCGAAAAGAGCTTCGCCACCGGCAACATCTCCGGCATACAGCGCAATGTCGGCGGCCTGGTGGGCCTGGTTTCGCTTAACAGTGGCAAGGCGGTCATTCGCGACTGCTACTGCACCGGCGACGTTGTCGGCGATGCATACAGCGGCGGTTTCCTGGGCCTTCAGGAGAAAGGCTCCACGGAAATAAGCAACTGCTACAGCACGAGCAAGGTAAGCGGCAAGTTCGCAATGGGCGGACTGATAGGAGTAATCGGTTCAGCCGATCTGAGCATGAGCAACTGTGCCGCCTGGAACGGAACCATAAACGCCAGTTCGCATGGCTCCAGCAACTGGAGCAGCGCAGCCGTGGCGGGTGTTACCTTCCCCACTTGCACGCTCACGGACAACTACCGTAATCCTTCGATGTCCCTTACTGCGTACTGGGTGCCCGCTGCAGATTACGCTCATGCCAATGTGAGTTCCGCTCATCCGCTTGTCACCCAGGCCGGAACGGAAACTACGGCAACGTCAACAGCCAGCGGCCAGCCCGGTTATCCCCAATTCCCTTATCACGGCAAGGTGGAGGCCGGCAAGACCCTCTCGCAGCTTGCAAGTACCACCCTCGGCTGGGACAGTTCCGTCTGGGACTTCTCCGGCGAGCTGCCCGCTCTCAAATAGATTCTTCTGAAAATGCAAGTGGCCGGATAAGATTTTTTTCCGGCCACTTTCTTTTCTTTTTTATTGTTTATATTTGTGATATGTTCAAGCGCATCACTATCATCCTTGCCCTTTCGCTCTGCGTAGCCGCAGGCGCATCAGCCCAGAATCATAATACCGGCGCCGCAGCCGCTTCGCAGGCCGATGCCATACGTGCCGCTGCCGTCGCCGACTGGAATGTCGCATCGGGTCTGGACGGGCTGTACCGCACCTCGCCCGGAGCTTCGACTCCGGCCCCCAAGGGATACGAAGCCGTGTACATAAGCCATTACGGCCGTCACGGTTCGCGTTACGCCTACACCGAAAAGACATACAGCACCATCTTCAACATGCTCTCGGAGGCTCTGGGACAGGATAATCTCACAGCTTTCGGAGAATCCCTGCTGCAGCAGGCCATTCCCTTCTGGGAGCATGCCAAGTATCGCGTGGGCGACCTCACTCCGCGGGGATGGGAGCAGCATCAGTACATTGCAGGCAGGATGGTGAAAGATTACCCCGTCGCCTTCGGAAAGGGCAGCAAGGTAGATGCGTGCTCTTCGCCCTCGGTGCGCAGCATCATAAGCATGAGTTCGTTCTGCGCCGCCGTCTCAAGGCTTGCACCGGCGGCCGAAGTATATGAACATCAGGGAATCATGGATGTTCAGGCCACCCGTCCCAACGCCGGACGCAATCCTTTCCGCTATCAGGGTCCGGCCTTAAAGTTTCCTTATCCCGAATCCTCCGAGGGCTTCTTCTACCGCCGTCTTCCCGGATACAAGGAAATCATGGGCCGTATATTCAAGGATCCCGACAAAGCATTCGGTGCGGTCAACCCCTACGACACATTCTTCTACCTATATATGCTGGTTGCCGGCATGAACAGCCTGCCCGACGACGTGCGCATGGACCTTAGCGGGACGCTCACTCCGGAGGAATTTGCAACACTGTGGGAAATAGACAATTACGAGCGATTCAGGGAGTATCTCCCCTATCGTACGCCTTGTTTCTCGATTGTGGACGACATGGTCGCCAAGGCCGATTCGGTCCTTGCTGCGGGAGGACGCGGGGCGCACCTGCGCTTCGGACACGACCACGTGCTCATGTCGCTGCTGATGGCCATGGACCTCGACGGCTCCGGCACCATCCCCGACGACGCCGACGACCTGATCCTGCATTTCAACACCTCCCGTTCGCCCATGGCGGCAAACATCCAGATGGTTTTCTACCGGCCCAAGAAAAAGAACGTCACCGGCCCTATACTGGTCAAATTTCTTCTCAACGGCGATGAGGTGCCCCTCGGGGACATCACCCCAGCGACCGGTCCCTACTACGACTGGGAACAGGTGAAGGCCTTTCTGGACGCCCGGAGAAGCCTATTCGTGCTGCGCCCGATCGAGGAGGGCTGGACGTCTGAGGCAGTGGCTCCCGGTCTGGTTTACAAGCACTTCAGCGGCACCGAACCGGTCAGCGGAAGCGCTCAGCAGGTCTTCGTGGCCGACTGGGACATGTCGGTTCCCGGCTTACGGCTCAAGTTCACCAACTCGTTCCCCGACGCAGTCACATCTGATGTAATGCAGAGATACGGTGCCGTGGTTGCCATGAACGCCGCCTACGAAAGATCTTCGATAGTGATTCGGATCGACGGCAAGGACATCTCGATGATGCCCAATCCAAACGTAATGACCACCGGCGTACCCAATTGGAAAAACGAGGGTTCGGTGAGCATATCGTCCGACGGCAAGGTGAGTATCTCCTGGGACGGCAAGGGCCGCGACATCTTGGAACTTCGCGAATTCTACAGCACGAGCACGGCTACGGACATCTTCTCCAGCGCCCCCATGCTTATCGCAGACTTTGTGCCCGCCGGCGAGAGTTTTGCCGGCTTTTACGGCGACGATGCGATAAACTCGTTCAAATACGAAGACCTGCGCCGTCATCAGGGCGTACGGCATCCAAGGACGGCGGTTGCCATAACGGCCGACAACCATTTCCTGATGATAGTGGTGGACGGGCGCAGCCCCGGAATCAGTGAAGGCATGACGTCAAAGGAACTGACCCGCTTCCTGCGAAAGAATTTCAACCCCCGCTGGGCCCTCAACATGGACGGCGGCGGCTCTTCGACCCTGTGCATCGAAGGCAAGGGCGATCCCGCGACCCACGTTGTCAACTACCCCTCCGGCAACAAGCGCCACGACCACGCAGGACAGCGCAGCGTCGGCACTCACTTCTGCCTGGTGCGGGAACCTTGACGGTAATCATCAGTCGAAACTGATACTCTCGATTCTAAGGCGCAGGATTCCGGAAGGGACCTGCGCCTGTGCGATTTCGCCTACCTTCTTGCCCATCAGGGCCGCCCCGATCGGGGATTTCAGCGAAATCTTACCAGCCTCCAGGTCCATTTCGTGAGGGCTGACAATCTCGAACGTCATACGGGCGTTCGTAGATAGATTCGTGAATTCGACCCGGCTCAGCAGGCAGACCCGATCTTTGGGAAGCACGTCGGTGTCGATCACGCGGGAATGCTCAAGGATTTTCTGAAGGAAACGGATGCGGCTGATTGTTTTCCCTTGAATGCGCCTTGCCTCACGGTATCCCGCATTATCGCTTCTGTCCCCTTGGGCGCTGGCTTCCGCGAGATCGTCCGTCACTTTGGGATATACCTCATTGATCAGGTGCCTCAGTTCGGCTGCAATCTCTTCGTATCGTTGTTTCGACAGGTATTCCATGGTTTACAACAGTTTTACCGCTATGGCCGCACACGCTTCTGCATCGGCCAGGGCATGGTGATGCATTGTCAAATCGTATCCGCATGCAACCGCAACGGTCTGAAGCTGATGGTTCGGCAGCATGTGCCCATAGTGCCGCCTGGATGCAGACAGCGTATCGTAAAAAACATAATCGGGGTAGTCCATCTGATAAACGCGGTGCACAGCCTTCAGGCAGCCCTCGTCGAACCGGGCATTGTGCGCCACAAGCGGCAGGCCTTCAATCAGGGGCGCAGCCTTGTCCCATACGTCCGGAAACAAAGGAGCATCCTGCGTATCCGCGGCCGACAAGCCATGAACCCGCTGGCAGAACCACTGGTAGTACTCAGGCTCGGGATGAATAAGAGAATAGAACTTGTCCACCACTTCCCCGCCCCGCACGATTACCACGCCGACGCTGCATACGCTGCACGGCTGCTCGTTGGCCGTCTCGAAGTCTATCGCTGCAAAATCTGTCATAGTCCTGCAAAGTTATCCATTTTCTGCCGGATAAGCAATCCGGGGAGCACCACTTTCAATCTCACGAAAAAACACTAAATTTGCTTTCCGAATTCATAAAATGAATCATTGCAATGTCAAAGAGAATAGTTGTAGTAAATGCCGGGCCGAGAAAAGGCTGGAATACTGATACTCTCCTTACGGAAGCGGCCAGGGGCGCCGAATCCGCCGGAGCACAAGCAGCTCCGGCACAACACAGTTTTCCCGGAGCACTGCAAGCGGGTGTTTGAAATGGGTGCAGATTTAATCAGATAGGCTATGATAAAGATGTTCGTAATGGCAACCTGTCCCGACTGCGAGTATGTCGAGAAGCAGGTGGAAGGCAATCCCGATTTCGAGGTCATCGATATCGGCAAACACGTACGCAACCTCAAGCAGTTCCTTGACCTCAGGGACTCCAATCCGGCGTTTGACGAGGCAAAAGCCATAGGAGATGTCGGCATCCCCTGCTACGTAAGGGAAGACGGTTCGGTCACACTCTATTCCAAAGACGTAGGGCTGGAACCCCGCCCGGACAACCTGGGGGCCTCGTGCAGCCTCGACGGCCGCGGATGCTGACAACTATCCTCATAGCTATCACCTCGCTGGTGAGCATCCTTTGCTTCACCGGCACGTTGAATGGAAACAAACTTCTGTTCAACGCATATTCCGTCTGGCACAGGAAAGAGTGGTACCGTCTGTTCTCGTATGGTTTAGTCCATGGCGGCTGGGGACATCTCTTCTTCAACATGCTCACCCTGTACTTCTTCGGAAAGGTGGTGGAGCAGTATTTCACTGTGCAGTATGTTGCGCTATATGTCAGCGCACTTGCAGTCTCCAGCATCTGGGACCTCGTAAAGTACAAGGATGACGTGAATTACAATGCAGTAGGAGCCTCCGGAGCCGTGTCGGCAATCCTCTTCGCGTCCATTTTATTCGAGCCAAAGATGGGCATCTACATCTATCTGATACCTATTCCGGTGCCCGGTTATATCTTTGCACCGCTTTATCTGCTGTACTGCTGGTACATGGCAAAACGGAATACGGACAACATCGGCCACAGCGCCCACTTCTGGGGCGCCGTCTATGGCCTGGTGTTTCCGATTATCTGCAAGCCGGCCGTTTTCTCTCACTTCCTCGCACAGCTGGGACTCTGACTGTAATTTTTTAGAATACAAAGAACACATTTGGACATGAACGCAGAAAAAAGAAACTGGATAGCAACCTTCCTCGCCGGATTCCTGGCAACGGCACTGGGTATTTTTCTTACTTTCGGCATTGACAGCCTGGTAAGTTCGTCAAAAAGGGCGAAGACAGCGCGCCTTCTCACTCAGCAGATTGTCGGAAATATGGACAGGACTTACAATGAACTGCATGCGTATCAGGACCTTTATGATGCCATCAACTCCACTTCCATGTGCCTGCACCTGGCCATTTTGGCTGATACGCTAGACCGCGTAAATAATGACGTGGTGTCAACATTCCTCAATATGTCCCTGTCCGAGTATGTACAGGCCGATATCGACAATGGTGCGGATGCCTATAAAGCAGAAATCCTCAGCACTATCGGCAATGTGGAACTTATCGGCCATATCGACCAGTTTTATTCCTATGCCCGGCAGCATGCAGCCGTCTCATCCCAGGTCATCGATCAGAAACGTGTCGTGGCGGATAACGTATATGCCCATTTTTATGGGAATTTGGAAGCGACAGAACGCGACTATGTCTGCTATCTCCATGAACTCACCGAATTCAATGTGTTCTATTCCAGGATGCAAAACGTACGGGCCTCTTTGCGGCAGATTGAGGACTCCATGTCCAAAGAGCTGTCTGCCTGCAAACAGATTCTGGACATTCAATAAAAATCAAGTCACCGGCTCCAAAAATGGCATAACTTATAACGCTTTTCGTTACGCTTTAATACGCAAAAATAACACGGCAGAGCCCTGAAGTCCTGCCGAGTTGTTCTTTAATCGACTGTATTTCAATCAGTTGATTGATCTAATACTCTTCCTCATTCCACAAGATGTATAGTAGCACTTACCATACCTTGTGTTAATTTATTGGACATCTTCTGCAACAAATTGAATATCAATCAATATTCGGCCAATATTCGCTTGAGGAATCTCAAATACCGAGGCTTAAACTTTCGGTTTTTACGGCTTGCGGTAACTTTTGGGGGCTATAAAATTCCATAGATTTCCGTAGAATTCCGCCACCACTTGAAATGGCCATCAAAAATACCGTCAAGCAGGATCAAAAATCCGCAGTATGTTGCTCC
>DGVM01000009.1 GCA_002395925.1 Bacteroidales bacterium UBA4284 | reverse complement strand
GAGAAAGTGGTGTAATTGTCGAAGTCCGCCTTCTCGTAAATCCTGTCGTCGGAGCCGCGGTAGGAACCGTCCACGTCGTTGTAAATGGACGGGGCTATCATGCAATGATAGAGCGCGGTATAGAAGATTTCAGGGATGTCCCCGTCGGCCTCGATACGGATCTTGGACAGTTCTTTGTTCCAGGCGGCCCTGGCGTCTCTGCGGATCTTTTCGAAGTCCCATCCATGAATCTCGGAGCCGAGGTTCATCCTGGCTCCCTCCGTGCTTACGGCGGAGATGCCGATTTTTACCAGCAGCTGCTCCCCTTCCGCCGTGTCGAAGTCCAGACGTGTGAAGAGCCTGTCCTGAGTCTTCCCGTAGTCATCTTTCGCAGCGATGAATCCGGAGTTCCGGAATGGCTTCGAGAACTCCATGTAGAAGAATAATTTCTGGTTCTTTGCCCAGCCCTTGGAATATCTCCAGCCCTGCACCGCGTTGTCGCCCACGATCTCGGCGGAGGACTCGGTGGTATGGTCCCAGTTGCCTCCGTTCAGGAGGTTTATCACTACCGCGCTTTCATCCGATGCGGGGAAGGTGTAGCGGTGGATGGCACAGCGCTGCGTGGCCGTCATTTCCGCGACAATGCCGTATCTGGTGAGCGGGACGCTGTAATATCCGGGCTCTGCGATCTCCCTGCTCCTGTCGGCAAACGACCAGAGACCGGTGGAAGGATCGTCCTTCCTGCCTCGGGCATAGGCAAGGTCCTTGCCGACTACAGGCATAATGGTAATGTCCAGAAGGTCGCCGCAGCCTGTACCGCTCAAGTGGGTATGCGAAAACCCGATTACCGTCGAATCGGATTCGTGATAGCCCGAGCACCAGTCCCAGCCCTGGGTGACGTTGGTGGGCCCTGCCTGGATGAATCCGAAGGGAACGTTGGCACCCACGAATACGTGGCCGTGGAATCCCGATCCGATCAGAGGGTCGACAAAGTCTGCCGGTTTTTGCTCCGTGCAGGCGCAGATTGCCAGTGCGGAGAGTATCAGATTGATATATTTCATGTTATGCGGTTTTATCTTCTTGCAGGGAGTATCATGACGGAAGGCCTTGGCATCTGCTCTTCCAAAGCGCTCAAGCTCTTTCCTCCGGAGCGTCTGGCCGTTTTCGCGGGAGCGGATCCGTGCAGCACCGTGTACAACATGGTTTCGTTTTCATCTCCAAGCTGGAAGCCGTCGAGGGGGTCGTCCGTAACCTCCAGGTCCGGAGTAAATCCATCCGGCATGCAGGGAGTGTTGCCGTAAACGTCGGCATAGCGGGAAACCATGACATAAATGCCCCAGTTCCGGACATCCTGCACGGCGGTTTCGTATTGTTCCGTGCTGATGTCGTCCTTTGCCCATCCATACCAGGTAGGGCCGTCCACGATGAATCCTCCGCAATACTTGCCGAGGGATTTCTGACCAACTATGGTTACGTCCATATAAGGCATGAGGCCGCAGACAAGACTCTCGGAAGCAGATGCGGTGCCGCCGGTCATTATCACGTAAAGCTTGTTGATATTGAGGTTGGCGCCCGCCGTGGACACGGTCATCTTCTCTTCCCCCTCTTCCAGCTGGAATTCGGTGCGGAAGATGGATTTTGTGTCTCCCCAGGCATCGGCGAGAATCGAGTTGTAGATTTCTCTCTGGAAGACGCTGCTGTTGTTGATTTCCTTTTCCGGCACTATCATCGAGGCCAAGACTTCCGCTGTGAATGCATAGCCTCCTCCGTTGTAGCGGAGGTCGAGTATAAGCTCCGAAACCGCTTCGCGCTTGAAATACTTGAAAACTTCCACGAGCCTGTCGCAGCATTTCAGGGTGAATCCGGTAAAATGCAGGTATGCTATGCGCTTGCCGTCTTTTTCGATGATCTTGTAGCTGTTTACAGGGTCAAGGTACATTTCGCGGGCCGTGAGCGTCTTCTCGCTTTCGTCCGCCATGGTCAGAGTTACATTTCCGCCGCCAAGCAATGTGCTTTGAATCAAATCCTTATAATTGTCGGGAGTAATCAGTTCTCCGTTCAGGGCGACGATCTTGTCTCCCCGCCTGAGGCCTGCTTCATCGGCAGGACTGCCCGGGTAGGTGTAGTTGACCACGACTACGACATATTTCTTTTCGGAGTCGGAATAGAAGAGGGTGAAGTCCATTCCGAGGGATTTGGTATCTCCTGTAACCTTGCCCTGGAAGGATTCGAAGTCGTCGGTGACCTGTGTCCATCTGTCCACCTCCCTGCCCATTTCATCCTTGTACCGGAGCGCTTTCACCTTTGCGACGGGGTCTTCCGTCACGCTCCAGTTGCCGAGCTGAGGCTTTATCTCTTCATTCCAGAGATAATAAGTGCTCATCATGTTGTATGCAAAGATGTTGACGAAGTATTTCTGGCGTGTTTCGGCGTCCATGCCCTTCCATCTGGTGTCCTCCTCCTCTTTGCCGCCATTGCAGCCGCATGTCAGGATCAATGCGGCAGCCGCTATCAGTATTCTCTTGATTTCCATATTTTACAAATATAGAGATTTTCTGCTCTGCTGCGTTGATTTTTGAACTAAAAATTCGTATTTTTGTAACCCGTATTCAAGACAGTCCATTATGCAATACGGGTTCGACAACAGCAAGTATCTCAAGATTCAATCTGAACACATCAAGCAGCGCATCGCCAGATTCGGCGACAAACTTTACATGGAATTCGGCGGCAAGCTCTTCGACGACTACCA
>DGVM01000086.1 GCA_002395925.1 Bacteroidales bacterium UBA4284 | reverse complement strand
GCCCAGACCGGCGCCCTGCTTGTTGCTGTCGAGCTTGGCAAAGCGTTCGAATATCTCCGAGGCCTTCTCCTTGGGTACTCCGGGGCCAGTATCGGAGACGTAGAAGGTTACGAAACCGGGGTTCTCCACCAGCGATGAGCCTATTGTTATCGAGCCTATCTCGGTATATTTGCAGGCGTTGACCAGAAGATTCATCAGCACCTGCTGCACACGGAGGGCGTCGGCCTGTATGCGCAGGTCTTCCGGAATCCCGGGTTCCCTTATAAGCGCCACGCCAGGAGGGATACGGTACTCTATGGACTTGATGGCCATGCGAGCGACATCGTTGAGATTGCACGGCGAAAGGTTTATCCCGAAACGGCCGCTCTCGAGGTCGGACAGATTGAGGAGGTCGTTGATTATGACGGTGAGCAGCTGAGAATTGTTCATCACGTACTCCATATACTCCATCTTCTCCTCGTCGGAAGTATAATCGTCGGGTATGCAGAGCAACTGCGAGAAACCGATGATGGCGTTGAGCGGAGTACGTATCTCGTGACTGATGTTCTGCACGAAGGCGGTGCGCATCTGGTTGCCGCGTTCCGCAATCTCGTTGGCTTTCTTGAGCGAATTGACGCTCCGTCGCATGATGATGTACACGAAGAGGCCGAGCCCTACGAGGAGAAAGAACGCCGTCCACATTATCGCCGACTTGTGCGCCTGCCACAGCGTTTGGGGAGCCTCATAGACTATAGCGTCGTCGGGAATGAGTTCGGTATTCATCCCGAAGTATTCCATGGCGTGCCAGTTTATGCTTGGCGTGCCCATCTCCAGATGCGAGATTGGGATGATGGAGGGCTGGAGCCCCTGGTCGAGCACCTCGGCAAGCCTTTGGGAGAGAAGTTTGTAGTACTGGCTGTGGTCGTAGGAATAATAGCCGACTACGTTCTGGTCTTTGGTGAGGTCGCACTGGAATATGGTGAAAATGGGAGCGATGGTCTCCAGCACCTGGGTGATGTTGTTGCGGGAGTTGATGGTCTCGAGATAATCCTGATGAGCAAGCCACGAAGCAAAGAGCACGCCGGTCTGAGGGTAAGTCTCGCCGCTCAGTATGTCAATGAGATTGTCGGTGCTGTTCTCCGAAGATAATACGGGAACGTACTCTACATCGGGATGACGGTCCTTCAGATAACGCTCCAGCCGCAGCTGCTGGTCCTTGCTCTGGAAATTTTCGCCTGCGATGAACAGGAAGCGCCGGATTTCCGGTTGTATGGTAAACATGAGGTTAACCGTCTGCTCCACCATCGCGGGTGCATGCATCAGGGTCATGTTAAGGCCCTTGACACGCATCTGCTGCACAGGGTACCTGGCCGCGTCGGGATCAGCCTCGCCGTAAATCGTATAGCTGTCGTCGCAGTAATACGGAATTTCGCCTGCGAGTATCTGGGGTATGCCGGGCCAGCGGCGGTCGACGTCATAAGCGAGCTGGTAACCGCTTCCGCCTACAATTACTACGAGCGACGGAGTATAGGAACAAGAATCTATTATTTCGGAGGTCCTGGCATGGAGGTCTTCAACGCTGTTGATGGACGTCATGCGGAGGAAGGATGCGTTGAGATGCAAGTCGGGCCGTCCCTTGCAGAAATCCCTGATCGGTTGAATCATTTCGTGCGCCCATCCGCTTGATTCCGAGTGGGAACAGATGAGCATGATTTCCCGCACGGGAGCCTCCTGGGCCGCCATTGAAAACGGAGCCAGCAAAAGTATCATAAGATACAGGCAGAGTTTTCGTTGCATAAGCAAGACGTCTTTCTGCAAAGATAAACTTTTTTTTCTTAATACAAATATTCGGAAGGCGAAGCCTGACAGATGGGGGTTTCGGGGGAATCCTTTCCCCCGTCCCCTGGGGGTGCAGGGGAATACAGCGGAGCGGGTACCAAAACAGCCAGCATGAGCTGGCTGTTTTTGTACCCCCGAGGCGAATCGAACGCCTATCGTCGGAACCGGAATCCGAAATTCTATCCATTAAACTACAGGGGCGGTTTGGGTTTGCAAAAATACAAAAAAAATGATTAACTTTGTCAAGATGAAAAGAGCATTTGTGTTTCCGGGGCAGGGTTCCCAGTTTAGCGGGATGGGTAAAGAGCTGTACGACAGTTCGTTACACGCCCGCGAGCTCATGCGGGAAGCCAATTCCGTCCTGGGATTCAGCATAAGCGACATAATGTTTTACGGGTCTGCGGAAGACCTCAGGCAAACGAGAGTTACACAACCGGCTGTGTTCCTGCATTCGGTTGTTCTTGCCGAATGCTCTTCCCTTCCCTCTCCCGATATGGTCGGCGGTCACTCGTTGGGCGAATTCAGCGCTCTCGTGGCCGCCGGTGCCGTTTCTTTCGAGGACGGCCTGCGCCTTGTCGCCGCAAGGGCCGCAGCCATGCAGGAATGTTGCGAGCAGCGTCCCGGAACCATGGCGGCGATAATCGGGCTCGCCACCTCCGAGATCGAGCGCATCTGCGCCCAGACGCCCGGAATCGTAATTCCTGCCAACTATAACTGCGAGGGGCAGACAGTCATCTCCGGAGAGCAGGATGCCGTTGCCTCGGCTTGCGAGGCATGCAAGGCGGCCGGAGCCAAACGCGCCCTTCCGCTCACCGTAGGCGGAGCCTTCCACTCCCCTCTCATGGAGAGCGCCCGCGAAAAACTTGCTCTCTCCATCGAGGCAACCAGCTTCAGCGCCCCCCGCTGTCCCGTTTACCAGAACGTAAGCGCGAAGCCCGAAACCGATCCCGGCACCATAAAAGCCAACCTCCTCCGGCAGCTCACCGCCCCCGTCCGCTGGACGGAAAGCGTGAGGAGCATGCTCGCCGACGGAGCCACGGACTTCACCGAAATCGGCCCGGGTACGGTGCTGCAGGGGCTCATCAAGCGGATTGCCGGCACCCTCGAAGGCATTACCATCCAAGGAATTCAATAACCACACACTATACATTGTTTTATGGCAAAAGAGAAAAAATTCATCACCTGTGACGGTAACCAGGCCGCCAGCAACATCGCATACCTCTTCAGCGAGCACGCGGCCATCTACCCTATCACACCTTCCTCCACCATGGCGGAGAACATCGACGAATGGGCTGCCCAGGGCAAAAAGAACCTCTGGGGAGAGACCGTCAAAGTCACCGAGATGCAGAGCGAGGCCGGTGCGGCAGGCGCAGTCCACGGATCCCTCCAGGCAGGTGCTCTCACCAGCACCTTTACCGCATCACAGGGCCTCCTGTTGATGATTCCCAACATGTACAAGATTGCCGGCGAACTGCTTCCCGCAGTGTTCCACGTATCTGCACGCGCCCTTGCGTCCCACGCCCTCTCCATCTTCGGAGACCATCAGGACGTCATGGCATGCCGCCAGACCGGATTTGCAATGCTCGCATCCGGTTCCGTACAGGAGGCACAGGACATGGCCGCCGTCGCCCATCTTTCAACCATCAAGAGCAGCGTACCTTTCCTGCATTTCTTCGACGGATTCCGTACATCCCATGAAATTCAGAAGATAGAGGCCCTCGACGAGGACGCCCTCCGCGGCATGGTCAGCGAGAAGGCTCTCGCCAAGTTCCGCGCACGCGCACTCAACCCCGAGGCTCCCGTCACCCGCGGCACCGCCCAGAACGGCGACGTGTACTTCCAGGCCGTGGAGTCCCGCAACCAGATATACGAGGCCATCCCCGACATCGTAGCCCGTTACATGGGAGAGATCTGCGAGCTCACCGGCCGCTGCTATCGTCCCTTCGAATACTACGGAGCCCCCGACGCCGAGAACATCATCGTCGCCATGGGTTCTGTCACCGAGACAATCAAGGAGACCATCGATTACCTCGCGTCCCAGGGCAAGAAGTGCGGACTTATCACCGTCCACCTTTACAGGCCTTTCGCCGAGAAATATTTCATGAAGGTTCTCCCGAAGTCCGTCAAGAGGATCGCCGTCCTCGACCGCACAAAGGAGCCCGGAGCTCTCGGAGAGCCCCTCTTCCTCGATGTCAAGGCCCTGTTCCAGGGCAAGGAGGACTCCCCTCTCGTGATCGGTGGCCGCTATGGACTGTCCTCAAAGGACACCACTCCCG
>DGVM01000193.1 GCA_002395925.1 Bacteroidales bacterium UBA4284 | reverse complement strand
AGCGCAGGAAGACCATGATGAGGGCCACGAACACCGGATAGAGATACACCAGCGTCGTAGCCAGCCCCGAAGGGATGAACTCGTAGGAGAAGAATAGAAACAGACTGCTGCAGGCGAAGAGGATGCCCAGAAGGGCGAGCAGGGCGATTTCGTTGCCTTTGACCCTGAACTGCTCCCGTTTCGCCAGCATCCATGCCGAGAGGATGGATGCGGAAATGCCGTAACGGAAAAAGAGCATGACGAGAACCGGAACTCCGCTGTCCAGAAGGGGCTTGGCGAAAAGCGGATTGGTCCCGTATGAAACACCTGCTACGAATCCGGCGAGGATCCCGATAATACGCCTGCGGTTTTTGTCTATATTTTGTGCCAAAACCAAGCTTTGTTTGAATTGGGCGCAAAGATAACATTTGTAATTCAGAAAAAATTCCGAAATTTGATGAAACCAAACATTTACCGGCGATGTCAAGGAAAATAATCGGAATAGGAGAAACGGTTCTGGATATTGTATTCAGACAGAATCAGCCGCAGGCGGCGGTTCCCGGAGGGTCGGTATTCAACTCCATGATTTCCCTTGGACGCACGGTAGGGGTTCAGTTTCCGGAGGTTCGGCTGCTTATGGAATCGCAGGTGGGCGACGACTACGTCGCCGACCTGGTTACAGACTTCATGCGGGCCAACAATGTGGGAATCGAAGGTATCCAACGCTCCGGAGGGCAGAGTACGCTTTCCCTGGCCCTCCTGGACGAGCGAAACAATGCCCGCTACGAATTTTTTCGCGATAAGGACATCCCTCGTTTCCGAATCCCGGATACGCCCGTAGGTCCTTCGGATATTGCCATCTTCGGCTCATTCTTCGCTGTCAGCGAGGCCACCGGCCCGCAGACAAAGGCATTCATCCGGAAGGCGAAGGAGGCCGGTGCAACGATCTACTACGATATCAACTTCCGCAAGAACCATCCTGTCAGTGCCGTCACGGTAGAAGAAAACATCGCCCTCGCCAGCATAGTCCGCGGATCCTCCGAGGACATTGAATCCCTTTACGGCACATCCGATGCCGCGAAGGTCTACGAGGAGAAGATCGCTCCCCTGTGTGCCAATTTCATCTGCACGCGCGGAGCAGAGGATGCCGAGGTGTTCTCTCCCGGAATCCACGCTTCCTTCCCCGTAGCTCCTGCAGGTTCTATAGTGTCGACCATAGGGGCGGGCGACAACTTCAATGCAGGCATAATATATTCGATAGTGCGTAACGGTTTCGTAAACGAAGACCTGCAGCGTCTGTCGGTGGAGCGCTGGGCTTCCATGGTGGAAACCGCCATGCGCTTCTCCGCCGATGTCTGCGCGAGCCTCTACAATTACGTGGATCCCGGATTTGTCAATACTCTCGATAGCGGATATCAATCATGAACAAGCAGCGTTTACTGTCTATCGATACCCTGAGAGGGTTTGATATGATGTTCATCATGGGCTTTGCAGGGCTTGTCACGGCTGTTTGCGGGCTGTTTCCTGGGGGAGCGGACAGTTTCATCGCCCAACAGATGCGGCATGTAGACTGGAACGGATTTGCACATCACGACACCATCTTCCCTCTCTTCCTTTTCATTTCCGGAATGACTTTTCCCTTCTCCGCTGCCAAGCGCTGCACGGAGGATGGCAGACCGGCTCTCCTAAAGAGGGTGTTCAGCAGGGGACTCATCCTGGTTCTTCTCGGTCTGGTGTATAATCACGTGCTGGATCTTGATCTCGCCAATGTGCGCATCCCCAGCGTGCTGGCAAGAATAGGCCTGGCATGGATGTTTGCCGCGCTCATCTACATGTATTGCAGCCGGCTGGGCAGAATCATCATAGCTGTCGCGATATTGGTGGCTTACAATCTGCTGCTGATGATTCCTGCGCCGGATGCTGCCGGAGCCTCTGCGCTGAGCCTGGAGGGGAATATAGTAGGATATGTCGACCGTATGATAATGCCGTCACACCTTCTTAAACAGGGTGTTTTCGATCCGGAAGGAATCTTGTCGACATTCCCTGCCATAGTGACAGCCATGCTCGGCCAGTTCACCGGCGATTTCGTGCGCAAGCCGGACGTGAGTCACAAAACGCTCAAAATGTTGTGCGCCGCGGCGGTAATGCTCGGCCTCGGGCTTTTGTGGAACAACTGGTTTCCCATCAACAAGAAACTCTGGACCAGTTCATTCGTGCTTGTAGCAGGGGCCTATTCCGTCGCGATGTTCGCGGTATTCTACTGGATAATTGACGTAAAAGGATGGACCGGATGGACTCCATTTTTCCAGGTAATAGGGCTGAATTCCATTACCATTTATTTTGCGCAGAGGATCATTCCTTTCTCTTCGGTCAACCGCTTTTTCTTCGGCGGCCTTGCCGGCCTGTGCCCGGAACCTGTAGCAAAAGTGATTCTTGCTGTGGGCTATGTGGCAGTTTGCTGGCTCTTCCTCTGGTTTTTGCATAAAAAGAAAGTTTATTTGAAAGTATAATGAAAAAAACAGCCATCATTCTATTTGCCGTACTGTCAATAGCGGCATGCGCTCCCAAGAGCCATCTGATTCACGTTAAGACTCCGGCCCGCCCTGCCGGACAGCAGGATGTCCTTGGACTGGCCCTCGACCCCATCGACACGGTGCGGGTAGGCTTCATCGGGCTCGGTATGCGCGGCCCTGGAGCCGTGGAGCGTTTTTGCTATCTTCCTCAGACAAGAATCGTAGCTCTTTGCGATGTGGAGGATGAGAACGTTGCCAAATGTAAGGCGATTACGGCAAAACACGGCCGTCCCGAACCGGCAGGATACAGTGGCAGCGAAGAAGTCTGGAAGCAGCTTTGCGAGCGTGAAGACATCAATCTGGTTTACATCGCTACCGACTGGAAGACTCATACGCCTATGGCTCTTTATGCCATGGAACACGGAAAGCATGTCGCCATTGAAGTCCCTGCCGCGACATCGCTGGAAGAAATCTGGGCCCTCGTCAATATGGCCGAAAGCAAGCGCCTGCATTGCATGATGCTGGAGAATTGCGTCTACGATTTCTTTGAACTCACCACCTTGAATATGGCTCAGCAGGGCCTATTCGGGGAAATCATCCATACAGAAGGGGCCTATCATCACAGTCTCGACGAGTTCTGGGACGAGTATTGGCACTCCTGGCGCCTCGATTTCAATGCCGGGCATAAGGGAGACATTTATCCTACGCATGGTCTAGGCCCTGTATGCCAGGTGATGAACATTCACAGGGGCGACCGTATGAAGACCCTGACCGCGATGGAAACCCGTTCTGTTGTAGGCAAGAAGCTGTGGAAGGAGCGCGGGCACGATCCCGAGGAATTCCAGAACGGAGATGAGACTATGACGATGATAACTACCGAAAAGGGAAACACCATTCTGATAGAGCACGACGTGATGACACCGCGTCCCTACAACCGTATGTACCAGGTGGTCGGCACTGAAGGATATGCCGCAAAATATCCGGTTCAGCAGTATAGTCTGCGTCCGGACAGGCAGGAGGAGGCTCCCGACCATGAGAACCTGAACTCTCACCGCCCCGTCACCAAGGAGGTTATGCAGGCGCTTACCGAGAAATATCGCAGCCCTATCCTCACTCCTGAACTCGAGGCCATGGCCAAGGAAGTCGGCGGCCACGGAGGAATGGACTTCATAATGGACTATCGCCTGGTGTACTGCCTCACGAACGGACTGCCGCTCGACATGGATGTGTACGATCTTGCAGAGTGGTGCTGCCTGGGCGAACTGGGGGCGATCTCCATCGCAAACGGCAGTGCCCCTGTCGAGATCCCCGATTTCACGCGCGGGGCCTGGAACAGGCAGAAAGGTTTCAGCTACGCATTTGCCGATTAGAGTTCAATGGCTTTGCGGGCCTCGGCTATGGCATGTTCGGGGCCTTCATCTCCCAGACGGGGGATGGTGAAAAGGTCCAAGGCGGCATCCAGAGCCTGCAGACGCAAGGTATCCCCGGCCTCTTTCCATTCCTTGCGGAGGAGAGAGGCTTTTTCGTAGTCCTGTATGCCCTCCACAAGCCTTTCGAAACGGACACTGCTGCATCCGTCAGGGTAGACCATATAGCAGTCTCCGGCAGGCCATCTGCGGAAGCGGGCATCGTTCACGGGGTCTGCCGTCCATGAATTGTAGGCCCAGCGCAGATATCCGTCGAAATTCCCTGCAAGCGCATACCAGCCGATCCAGATGCCGTCGTTGGTGTCGGAGGCGATAAAGGTGTTGGGGTATTTCTCGGCGCAGCAGGTGTAGTAGGTGCTGACCATTCCCTTGGAGCGGCGCGCTTCTATGATCTCGTCGGGATAGGGCTCGCGCGATGTGACGCAGAGGTCGTGTATCTGCTCCTGGATCTCTTCGTGGAAAGATCCGGCAAGGGCCACCTTGAAGTCCGGAACGGCTTCGCGGACAACGGCGAGGCAGGCCTTCATCGCGTCGAGGGGACGCTCGTCCATCGCTATGCAGGTCCTGTCGTACCAGCCCTTCTGCTGCAGGTGCGTAGCGAAATCGCGGAGGAAGGGCTGCCAGTAGTCCTTGTATTCAGGGCTGTCGGCGGGGGCCGTTACAAAACGCATCTCGCCGGATTCGGCATCGATGTAGTCGA
>DGVM01000185.1 GCA_002395925.1 Bacteroidales bacterium UBA4284 | reverse complement strand
CTCGCAAGCGGACGCAAAGTGGATTACATCCCCTCGCGAAAGATTGTCGTGCCGGTAAACAAGGAGAACGTGCTCAAATACGGCATCCTTCCTCCCGAGTTCAAGGACGCCATCCCCGAGAGCATCACGCTGACTATCCCCAAGAGCAAGGACTATCTGTCCAAGCCGGAGCTCTTCATGCTCGACCTTCTGTCGAACTACGACTGGACCCGGCCGATCAACATGCTCAATCAGGGCGGCGACCTTAATATCGGCATCAAGGACTACCTCATTTATGAGGGATTTTCCTACAAGTTCGTGCCGGTGCGCAACAAGCCCAGCAGCCTCAACGCCGGCATAGTCGACCTCGACGGCCTTTATCGCAAGCTCGAAGACACATACCGTTTTGATGCACTCGCCGCAGACGGCTGGTTCGTGGACTACCAGAACCTCTACACCCACCTCGGCGTGATGTCGGTCCGTCAGATCTTCGCTACTGCCGCGCGCTCGATGAGCAAGGGCGGATTCAAGCAGGAGGCGATCGAACTGCTCGACCGCGGCATGGAGGTCACAAGGCAGCTCCCGCTCGAGTCCATCCCGATCGGTTTCGTCGCCAACGACTACATGGTAATCGACATCATCTCGCAGTACTACTCATTGGGCGAGAAGCAAAAGGCGGACGATCTCGCGCTTCAGTTATCTGCCGAGATGCTCAAGGCAGGCGCGTTCTATCTCGACTTCTACGACTACGCCCAGCACGACTTCGAGACTGTGATGCAGTACCTCTACTTCCTTCAGGACGAGGTCAAGAAAGGCGGCAACGAAGAACTCGCCGCCGCCATCGAAACCAATATCAAGTCGCTTATCGGAAGCTAACGCGTAAGCCTTACCACTATCGAGAGCGGGAGATCTTTGCCGGAGCGGTCACGCAGGGCGAGTTCCCCGCTCTCGAGCGTATAGTCGGACCCTTTGAGCTTGAAGGCCTCGCGCACGACGGTCTCGCCCAGAAGGGCGCTATAGCCGTTGGAGTAGAGGTTGAGGACCATGAAGCTGTCCTTGGGCTTAAGAATCTGCGCGACATTCTGAAGGAGTCCGAAAAGGCAGTCGTCGAGCTTCCAGCGCTCGCCGTCCGGGCCGTGGCCGTAGGCCGGCGGATCAAGGATGATACCGTCGTACAAGTTGCCGCGTTTGGCCTCGCGCTTTGCGAATTTCATGGCGTCTTCGACCACCCAGCGGATGCCGTCCATGCCGCTGCTCTCCATGTTGCCGCGGGCCCAGGTCACCACCTGGCGGACGGAGTCCAGGTGGGTGACGTCAGCGCCCGCGGCCTTTGCTGCGAGCGACGCCCCGCCGGTGTATGCGAAGAGATTGAGCACCCTGGGCGCGGGAGCGCCCGGCTTTACAAGCTTGGAGGTCTCCCTGTAGATAAACTCCCAGTTGGGTGCCTGCTCGGGGAATACCCCCACATGCTTGAAAGATGTCAGGCCGAGCCTGAGGTCGAAGCGCAGGCCCTTCTGCAGGCCGGGATACACGATATGCCACTGGTCTTCCATCTTACGAAGACGCTCCCATGTGCCGCTGTCCTCCTTGCCGGCCTTGCCGAATCCGGCGCCGGGCGAAAAACGGGTGTGGGCTGAGTCCAGCCACTCTTTTTCGGAAAGTGTCTTAGCCCAGATTGCCTTGGGCTCGGGGCGGATCATCGTGAAGCGCCCGAAGCGTTCGAGCTTCTCGCCATCGCCGCAGTCGAGAAGTTCGTAGTCGCGCCAGTTTTCGGAAGGGTACTCGGTCATAACCCTGCAAAGATAATAAAATCATCCGGCGTTTTTCCACTCCTGGGGCGTAAGTCCCTTGACCGCCTTGAAGGTGCGGAAGAACGACTGCTCGCTGGCGAAGCCCGCTTCGTCGCCTATTTCTGAAATCACCATCTCGGGGTGCTCCTTCATGAGCCTGCAGGCATAATCGATGCGGTATTCAGCCACAAACTCGGGGAAAGTCTTGCCTGCCTGATTGTTGATGCTGGCCGACACGTAAGATACGTTGGTGCCTAACGCTTTCGCGACATCCGCCTTTGTAAGACCTTTGGTCCGGAACAGTTCTTCCTGCTCCATGAGCGCGACTATGCGGGACATGAGGTCGTCTTTGGGTGCGGGGGAAGATCCACGGTCGGAGTCGGAGGTGACGTTAGAGTCCTTCGACTTTTTCTTGGAGACAAGGGCGAGGATGCATGGGATCGCGGCCATCACGGCCAGCACTACTGCTATCCACCACTTTCCGGCAGGTTTCTCGTCCTGAATGGTGATTGAATAGACTCTCGAAGAAGTCTCGAAATTGGTGCATTTTCCGTCTTCGCCGATTTGGAGCCCCCCGACAAGGACGAAACGTCCGTCGGGAAGCAGCAGCGCATCCGTAATGGAGAAAGCCCCGTCCGGGCTCTCGGCCCAGCAGATGCGCATCTGGGCCTGCTCACCTTCGAAGATGGGATCGTAGCCAATTTCGGCAGCATAGAAGCGGCCCTTGGAGTCGAATCCGGGCAGCCATGCCGTGCGCGAGCGCCTGTCGACCTGGAGATTGCCGCACCAGGTGATGGCTGCGCTGTCGGGAGCGAACAGAGGGAACGGGGCCTGAGTCTCGAGCATGGAGAAGCGGCCGGAACTCACCCTGAGGATAACGGGCAATTTTTCTTCGCCGCGAAGAGCGGGTATGAGATAATCGTACTCGCCGATCTTGGTTTCCTCGCCGGAACGGGCAGATAAGTTCCAATAGCCGGACAGCCCCCCGAGCATGGGTTCTACATAGGACTCGCCGGGGATACGGTCGACTATTCCCGATGTTTTTTCCCCATGGATGCCGAGCAGGCCGAAGATGATAACCTCTTTCGGCCCGGAAGGAAGAATATACGGGCATGCACGGGGCTCGGCTGCCTCTTTCAGGAAAGCGAATTCCTTGCCGGGCTCGAGGACTTCGATTGCGTCTTCGGCGTACCAGTTGCCGGCGGCAATAATCCTTCCATCAGGAAAAACCGCGGCGGATACTCCGCTGCGTTTGCGGTCGAGGATGCCGGTGGCTCTGAAGGCATGTGTCTGCGGATCGAAGATTTCGACTCCCCAGCTCTGCCCGATTCCGAAATTGTCCGACGAACCGCCGCCAAGCATCACGCTTCCGTCGGGAACGGTGGTTGCGAAACCGAAGTCGTGAGTGTAATGAGATGCGACTTCGCGCCATGCCCCGTCTTTGTAGTACTCGGCTGTAGCCAGGGGCCTGAAACCGTCGGTATGGCCGCCCAGCACGAGGAGTTCTCCGCCGCTGACTGTCGTGACGCCTCCGCCCCTGGGTTTGCCAAGATCGGGAAGACGCTTTGCTTCCAGCTCCACAAACTCGACGCCTTGGGATACATACCGCCTGCCCTCCCGAGGGGCGGGAGAACAGGCGGCAAGCGCCACAAGGGTGAGTGTCAACAGTTTACGCACACCCAAATATAATGATTATTTCTTTTTCCAGGCGTAAGCGTGGGCGCCGACCCCGTAATAAAGGTTGCTGCCGTCGCGGAACAGAATGAACTCTTCTACCCAGTCTGCTTCGTTTTGGGACAGCCACTCTTCGGACTCAAGGGTGGCAGGATCAAACTTGGAATAAGTGTAGGTCCATTCGTAAGTCAGAGGGTTTTGCTCGGACTTAAAGCCGCCATAGTGCATCTTCGTGTTGATGGTGATCTTCGCCCCGTTGATTGAGAATGTACCGGTATCTTTAGTTGTGTAATTGTGTACTGTCTGTACACCGTCGTTGAAACTCATGTCTGTAAACAGAGAATACGTGGTGAAATTGTTCCCCTCGATTATGAGCCTTCCGACAAGGGTGCCGTCCGAATTTCTGGATTCGTACTCGCCCTGCAGGTCCGAGGCTTTCACGCCTGTATCAATACCATCCATGTCGCTTGCCTTGCGCGACATGAAGACTACCATTTCATCTTCGCCGAAGAAATAATCGCCGCTCTGGGTCCAGATAAGTACGGGCTCCTGAATCATCAGTATCGTGCAGGTGCGCACCTTGGAGCCGCTGCCCTCCCAATCCGACTTCTGCCAGTTGCCGTCAATCTCGACGGTGCCGTCATCGTGCCATACCCGCTCTCCGTCTTTCTGCCACATCTGCTCGATGTTCATCGTGATGACATTGCCCTGCTTGGTGTAGGTACCGTTGTCTTTGAGGCCGGTGATTCCACCGTACTCCCATTCGTACTTGCCGTCGGCGTTGAAGGTTGCGATTACGGGGTGATACGATTCGCCCATCATATACCAGGTGCCGAGGATGGCACTGTCGGTAGTCTCA
>DGVM01000198.1:730-48457 GCA_002395925.1 Bacteroidales bacterium UBA4284 | reverse complement strand
AGCGGAAATTCCACCTGATCCATTTCCGGGGCGGCATAGCCCCTGTGTTCCACATCTGTCATATCGTAAATGTATGTTGGGACCCCGGGCGCCGGTCGGGGCGCCTGGGGCAAAATAGGGTCAATTAATAAGCTTCAACCGAAACTCCACTGACGGACGAGCCGGATCCAAGGTATCCGCAGATGATATCCATCGTCAGGTCGCTGTCGCTGTTAACGGTATCATTGTTATTGTTGTCTCTCCTGACAGAGCCGGGAGCAATCTTGCAAGAGCCCTTGAAGGTAACGGTGGATTCTGCGTTCCTGCTGTTGCAAAGGAGACCGGTCTTGGTCTTGTTTCCATAGACGGTGCCATTGAATTTAAGGCCATTGAAAAGATATGTAGCTTTTCCTGTGCCGGAGTGAGCACCGAACAGGCCTGCGGTGTAATTCTCTCCGGAGACCGTTGCAAGATGTGTATCAATGGTAGCTTCGAAAACCAGATTATACTTGTCCGTTGTATGTCCGACGTTAAACAGACCGACGATTCCGCCCGCAAACAAGCTGCCGTTAATGGTGGATGACACGGTGATGTCGCCGTAATTCCTGCAGTTGTTCACGTTCAGCGAGCCGTTATTCAGCCATCCGGCAACGCCGCCGATTTCGACGTCGGCGTCACGCGTGCCATTAAGGACCTTTATTTCACCGTAATTCCTGGCATATTGCAGTTTTATGCCCGTTGTGGTATAACCCACAATGCCGCCGATGGAAAGATCGTCGGCGTCGGTGGAGGATTCGTCACTGACCGTGCCGTTGTTGGTCAGATAGTTGCTTGAAGTACCCGTTGCATTCAGGTAGCCCAACGAGTTCCTTCCAAGGATACCACCTATGGACACAAGTTTGCCCGAACCGGAATTGGTGACAGATCCGGAGTTGGTGGCCTTGGTATCATTCATCGTGCAGTTCTTGTCAACCCATCCCAGCAGACCGCCTATGCAGACATTTTCCTTTGCCGTACCGGAGTTGCTGATGTCTCCGCTGTTGGAGAGGGATGTCATTTTGGCAAAGCGTACGAATCCGGAAATACCGCCCAACTCGATTGAAGCGTCAGAAGAACCGGAATTGCTGACGGCTCCGCTGTTGGTGCAGGAAGCAATCGTTAAATCTGATGAGGCAGAACTTCCGTTACCGCCCTGGCCCATGACACCGCCAATGCACATAGTCTTCACCCAGAAAGCAGTATTGGTAATGTCTCCGGTGTTTTCGCAGCCGCTTATATGGAATTCTGTTCCCCAGAACGAACCTATCAGACCGCCGACAAAGAGTTCTCCGTCCCCGGTGTTGCCCGTGGAGTTGGTAACGGAAGCCTCATTGGTACAGTCGGTAACCTCTGCTCCGCTGCTGGCCACAGAGCCGATGAGACCGCCGATACGGTGCTCCCCGGTAACGCCTGCAGCGACATTGAACGTCACGCTTCCCTTGGAAGTACAGCCTGTCACGGTTCCGGAGACGATATTTGCAAGAATACCGATATCAGTCTGGTCTGCAGTGATGTTAAGCGCGGAGTTGAGCGTGAGGGCCTTGACAGTACCCTTCAGGTCGTTGAACAGGGGCTTGGTGAGACCGCTGATGGTATAGCCGTTACCATTGAGTGTGCCCTCGTAATCTTCAATGGAAGAGAAAGCCTCTGCAGCTGAAGAGGAAATGACAACATCGGCCTTGACTTCAGCGTCAAGGGTCTTGTTGCCTCCGGCAACTTCGCTTACGAATGCCTGGAAGGTCGCTTCGTCCTTGATCTTGAACACGGGATCGTCGGCAAGGGCAGTGATCGTAACCTTGACGTCGGAAATGCTGAATCGGTTCTTGGTGTTGATGTTCTCGTATGAGCCGATTACAAGCTGGCAGTCGGAATCGACATTGGAAATGGTCACCGACTTGGTCGCCCAATCCTTCACCGTCGTGATGCCAAGTGCGTGGCCGTCGGAAAGTGAAGCGCCGGTGTACTTCCTGTATGAACTGTTGTTCGTATCGGTCGTACCGTTCATTGTGAGGCCTTTTTCCACAAACACCGCAACGTCATTTTCATTCGACTCGTGCTTTGTGGCGGTAACAGTTACCTCGATTGTTGCAAGTTTGCCCGCAGGTATGCCGGAAAGGGCAGGAGTTACAAGGTGTGTACGGGCACCGCTCGAAGTGGTAGCGATACGCAGATAGGCGTTCCTCAAATACACGGCGCTGTTGCCGAAGAAGCCCCAGCCGCGGGAGAGGCGGCTGTCGCCAAGGTCGACACCGCTGCCGAAGATTCTGTTGCCGGTGTTGCTGTATGTGGTAAAAATACCGGCAGGGCTTACGCCGGGCGGAACGGCCAGAGTCTTGGGAGAAGGAACGAAACCTGCCGCTACGGCAAATTCATCCGGGCCCCAGCCAATTTCGGAAAAGTCCTCCGCGAGGATTACATCACCCACTGCGGCGTTGGTCACCGTGGTTGCATCCACAGGCGTGAAGGCCTCGGTAGTGGCGCTGACAGGATCGGACGTTACTGAATCTGCCGTGTCTTCAACGACGAGCCAATAGGTTGTGGAAGGAGCAAGACCGCCGAATGAGAAGCAAGGAGTCTTGCCGTCCCAGCAGGAAGCACCGGCCTCGAATGAATGGGACACGACAAGGTTGCTGCAGGCAGCATCGCTGTAAAGGGAGGCCTTGTAAGGCTTGGCGATATCGTCTGCGGCGTCGCCACCGTAAGTCCAGGTGAATGCGGCAGTGCTGGAAGAAACAGCCTTGAGGCTTGCCGTAACAGTTGCAGGTGCAGGGTCGTCGAGGGCCGTAATCTTGATCTTGATGTCGCTGATGTTCATACGGGCATCGTTTCCGGTGACGTCATCATCGGCACCGAATGCAATGCGGTTGCCCTTGACTACACCTGTGAGGGTCGCCTTGTAGGTCTTCCAGGCTGTTGCCTCATCCAGGGTGATGGCGGATTTGTTCGTGAAATCGAGGGTGTTGGTCTTGGTCTCATCCACCAGTTCATTCAGCGCACCGGTCTGGACGGCCACGACGGCGTCGGTAGTGCAGAAGGAAGCGCTGGAGCCGCTGAAATATGCACTCGCGGTCACTTCAATCTCAAGGGTTGCAACTTTGCCGTCGGGTATGTTGTTGAGGGCAGGCGTCACGATATGCGTAACCTTCTTGCTGCCAACGATCTTGACATAGCCGGGGTGGATATACAGATTGTTGTTTGCACCCTGGGCCCAGTGGGCAAGACGGCTTGAGGCGAGCGCTGCGGACTGTCCGCCAAGCACCTTCTCGATATTTGTATCAACCGGCAGGAACTGACCGGCCTCAGAGTTGGAGAATAAATCCTGCGAAGTAGGGAAATAGCCGACGCCGCCGTTGATCAGTTCACTGTCCCAGCGGAGTTCGCCGAAGTCTTCGGCAAGGATCACGTCGCCCACTGCCGCTTCCGTTGAAGATACCTCAACGATGTTGAAGTCCGCGGTGGTGACGGGAAGCACATTGCTCTCCTTGGCGTTGTCGGGATCGACAACCTTCACGTAATAGGTCGTGCCGGAGGTGAGTCCGCTGATGCAGAACCTCGGTGCCGCTCCGCCCCAGCAGGTGTTTCCTGCACTGACGGCATAGCTGTCGAGCAGGCTGCTGCAATCGGCATCCGAATACACGCTGACGGTGTATGCGTCGTCCGGAGATTCGTTCCAGCAGATGACGGCGGTGGAGCTTGTGATGCCCTCGGCAGTGATTGTCATACTGGCGGCAGCGTCTGCAACATAATTGATGGAGGCGCTGTATATCTTGCCTGCCTCGTAAGCCTTGTTGGGCTTGGCGGTGCGGGTCATGGTGCCGCCGTTCTCATCGGTAATGATGATGCGAAATCCCTCTGTGGAGAAGTCCGCAGGCATGAAGGCAAGGATGAAAGGTTTGCCTGCGGGCACGCCGTCGACGGAACTTACGGTAACATAGTCGGTGCCGCTCATTCCCGGACTCATGGTCTCAAAGTCGGTAACGAACTCACCGGCGAGCTGGATATTGGAATCGAGAGCCTGAAGCTTGACGGATTTGAACTTGAGGCCGTTGTTCTCAACGGGAGTAAGGCTGAAGAGCGCTACCGACGGATTGAAAGCAATGCTCTCCGTGCTCGACTTGCCGATAAGCAGGTAAGCGGCCGGATCGTAGCTGCCTTCCGCCCAGGTCTGCTCTGCGGGAAGGTTGACCGTCGCAAAGCCGGAACTGTAATCAAAGAAGGCAGAAGACGGAACTGCGGCATAATAAGGAGCGGATACACCTTCGACGGTGAATTCGGCGTTGGCAGTGCCGGCGAATGAATTGTCGATGGGCGAGGAAGTGATTCCGTTTACGGAAACGATGTCTCCGGCGCTCCACAAGACAGGATAAGCGGAGCCGTTCTTGTCGCCGAGGGCGGTACGGGTATGGGTAAGTTCCGCGGAGAAGACTACGGTCTTGCCGGCGGGAACGACGGGGGCGTCAACTTCCTGTTCGACGTTGCAGGAAACGAGCGCGAGGGCGGCTGCGGCCGCAAGTACGAATAACTTTCTCATGGTTAGAACCCCCACTCGCTAAATCCAGGATCTTCTTCTTGCACTTCCGGAAGGTTCCCGGAAGCCTCGCAGAGGGTCCCCCCTGCGAACATTACAGCCAGTTCCATCTCCGGGACCCTGTATTCCCGGAGGGCGGTGGCGCTGAATGGTTTTTTCTTCATAAAATGAAAAGTATTTAGTGTTAGTTGATTACAATTGTCGCAACTACCGGCAGGTGGTCCGAGGGGCACCAGACCTTTCCGCCGTAGGAAAAAGTAGTGCGCACCGTCGTGTAGGAGATGGCCTCGAGCTCTCCGCGGGTCATGATATGGTCGAGCCTCCGGTCGGGACGATTCTTGGTAAATGTCTTCCAGGTGTAATAGTAGGACTCCGAGGATCCGCTCAGGGTGCCGTTGTATGTGTCGCAGTCCCCCAGGCCGCCGGCCTTGGCAGCGGAGTCGTAGGTGTCGGTCCACTGCTGCATGAGTATCCTGATGGGGGCGCTGTTGGAGCCGTCGACGTCGCTGTCGGCACTGTTGAGGTCGCCGGCGAGGATGCTGGGGGCGTCGCCCGCCTTTTCTGCAGTGAAAGCATTCACGCCGCCTGCCATATTCTCCCCTCCCCCCTGGCTTGCAGTGGGAAGATGGGTGACGAAGAACCAGAATCCGGCGCCGCTCAAAATATGCGTGAACCGCGCCCAGACCACCGTACGTTCGGGGCTGCCGGCCTTCTCATAGGCGCTTCTGGCGCTGGAATATGTATCGGTGCCATTCTTCTGCAGCCACACGTAGCCGCTGTCTTCCAGCCGGAGTACGGAAGGATTGTAAGCGAAACCGTTGGAATAAGCGCAGGTGGCGCTGTAGTTCCAGCCCCAGTGGTACGAACGGGAGATGTCGTTGGGCCAGTCGAGTTTCCATGTGTAACCGGCCTGCGAGGCGACGGCACTCAGGTCGGCGAAACCGCCCGGGAGAGCGCCGGGGTCGAGTTCCCCGAAGCCGATAAGGTCTGCGCCGGTGGCGAGTATGGACCTTCCGAGCGCATTGTACGTCACCTCATTGGTCAGCAGCAAAGCGTCCTGCGAGCGTTTTTCCGGCCTCAGGATATTGTAGTAGGCGACTTTGATCCGGGCGGGCTCAACGGGTTTGACGGATGTCGTGTACATCATTCCGGCCTTGTATGACTTTGAAGGGGTGGCGCTGCGGGCCATCCTGGTGCCGTCGGAGAAGATTATTTCGAGCTGGAGCCCGGAAATGGAGAAGTCGCAGGGAGCGATGGCGAAGGTGATGGGGGCGCCGCCCGGTATGCCTTCCTGGGAGCTGACCGTTACGTAGTTGCGATAGCCTCCGGTGGGCTTGAGAGTTCTGAAGTCGGTGGTGAAGGTGCCGGATACGGCCACGTTGGAGTTGGTGCTGCCAAGCCTGACGGACCTGATTCTGACGGACGGATCGCAATCGACGGTCAGACGGAACAGCGCTACGGCGGGGGTGAAAACGATATTGTCGCCGGTGGCGGTGGCGGTCATGACGAATGCTGCGGGGTCGTAACTGCCGAAGACGTAGGTCTGCTCGGGGGCGATACGGACCGTGGCGCTGCCGTCGGAGTAATTGCTGAACGCCGCCGACGGGTAACCTGCCTTGTACGGCGCCAGGATGCCGCTGACGGTGAAATATGCCTTGGAGGCGCCGTCCTGCTCCGGTCCGAGTTGGTCGGAAGCGACGCCGTTTATGCTGATGGCGTCGCCCTCGCTCCAGCGGTTGGGCCAGGCGTCGCCTTCCTTGGGGCCGATGGCTGTGCGGGTACCGGGCAGTTCGGCTGTGATGGTGACAGGCGCAGCGGGTACTGCGGGCACTTCGGGCGCGGCCGGCTCCCCGGTGCAGGAGAGCATCAGGAAAGCGAAGGGAATTATGCGGGCGCGCGCGAGCATGAGCAGTATTTTTAAGTTGCCCTATGGCTAGTCGAAGGTTATGTAAGAGACGACCGGCATATGATCGGAGGCGCATCGAGAGTTGTCATCTTCTGCAGTATAACTAAGGCGGACTGTCTTGTAACCGGCTGGAGTGATGCCCTGCGAATTTCCGTTCCTGGTGAGGATATAGTCAATGCGGTGCCAGGGTTTATTCTTGATGAATGAAGTCCAGGGATAGTAATAACTGTGACTGCTTCCGTTCAAGGTTGCATCGTAGGTCTGGTAGAAGGACGGCAGGTTCCCGTCTGCATTCAACTTGGCCCAGACATCCGTCCAATAGGATGTGAGCGTAGTGTAGTTGGCTACCGTAGCATGAGGGGAAGCCTTTTCCTGCGGACCAAAGTTCAAATCGCCGACGGCAATGATTGGCAGAGCACCGTTAACCTTAGCCTGTGCATAAGTATTCAGGCTCTTCGTATTGTAAGTATTTTTTTGCTGGTCTTCTGCATCTTTATCTATATAGGTGGCGAAATGCGTGACGAAGAAGTAGAACTGTTTGCCGGATAACTTATGTGTAAATAGAGCCCAGACCACTGTGTGGCGGCCGGCGCTGTTAGTATAGGCGTTCTTTGGGGTAGACCAATAATCGTCTGCGGTATTGCTTATCCAAACGTACCCGTTGTCATTCAGAGTAAGAGTGGACTTGTTGAAAGCAAAACCGTTGGCATAATTCAAAGATGCCGAATAAGAATAGTTTAAAATGGTTCCGCTTCTCTCAACATCATTTGGATAATCCAGATGCCACTCGTAGTTGGTGGACATACCCCTTGCTTCTGCCAGGGCCTTGATATCATACTTACCTCCGGACAGGTATTCAGAATCATATTCATTGAAACCGATGACATCGGCACCCAGGGCGGCAATCGTAGAACCCAGGCACTCCTTGACATCAGTACGCTCCATTGAGATATAGTCTGAAAAAGTGCCGCCAAGTCTGTTATCCTGCTGCTTAAGATTATAAACGGCAACCGTGATTCCCGGGGGCGTTGCGGTGGGCTCGCCGCCGTTTTCGGCCGTGAGAGCATTGATTGCAAGGAGGTTCTCGGTGCGCCCTGCGGCGTAGGTTTTGGACTCGAACTCGATGAGGTCTTGGCTCTCAAGGGTGTACCCGCCGCCCCAGAACTTAAGGCGCATGAAGGCGCCGTCGGCCTGATAGACGAGGGCCTCGATGCCTGCAGAGTAGGTCTGGGCGGGGATGGCGATATAGAGATACTTGTCGGTGCCGGAGAGCATGAGGTCGTTGCAGTCGTAGGTCAGCGTGCCCGCCGTGCCGCCGCTGAAGGCGCCAGTGAAGCCGTTGGCGTCCGTGGCGAGGGTGAAGCTGCCGTAGAGTTTCTCGCCGCCGAGGGTATTGAGCTCGATGCGGTCGAGCGTCGCGCTGCCGTTGAGGGCAAGCCGGATGATACCGCAGAAGTTTGTCAGCCGGACGGAGTATTTGTCACCGGCTTTGACGGCGTTGCCGTACGACGCCACCGCCCCGCTGTCGAAGCTTCCATCCACGTAGCTCTGGGTGGCAGGAAGGGTGATGACGTTGGAGGACGACGTGCCGGGGTAAAGCACCTTGTAGGGGGCCGAAACTGAGCCGCTGACAGTAAAGTCAACGTTCTTCTTGCCGTTGTCGGCGGAGCCCAGGGCTTCACTGAGAGTGCCGTTGACGGAAATCCGGTCTCCGGCCTGCCAGAGGACCTGGTACACACCTCCTTCATTCGGAGCACCAAGTGTGGTTTTGGTCTCCGGCTCAGATATGGATGCGCTGAGCACCATAACGGACTCATTGGTTTCCTCCGCCTTTGTGCAGGACAACAGCGCAAGTACAAGCGCCAGTGCGGTAATCAAATACTTTTTCATACCCAAATAGTATTAAAAATAAAGCAGCACGCTTTTCCGTACTGCTTACCGCAAAAAATGTATTATAAGGAAATCGATATGAATTCGCTGCCAGGGATTATTAATAAGACAGCACCTATCAATCAGCAAAGATTATACGTCCTGCTGATGGTTCGCGAAACGAAAGAACCGTTTTACCCTCGTAGTTCGTTACTGCCAAATCACCCTTGGAAATAACATCCATACCAATAATTATATCTTTCGACTCATCCATCGGCAGGCCAAGTACCTTTATGAACGGAAGGACGAAACTCCCCATTTTCAATTGCACGTAATAAGTACTTGCCCTAAAGACATCATTATTGGCAAAAGAAATAAGAACTTCATCCAAAGCATTAAGATGCAATATAGCTGCAAGTCTGTTGGAAATACAAGTGATGTTGGCTCCAGTATCCCATAATGCCTTACGGCAATCCACATATGCATCCTGACATTCAGGCAGACTGACAGAGCATTCCACCACTATCTGCCGAACCACACTATCAAATAAGCGGGTAAAAGAAGTCGCCATTATGCCAACTCTATCGTAGGAGGAACAATATAGACATGGGTAAAACCGCTTGAGGTACAATCCTTAAGCAAGAAGTTACCGAGGCCATATTTTCTTGCCCCAAAGCAATAGGCTTCGTATTCGCTGGAGAATGAATAGACTTTCAAATCAGACGAGACCACGATGAATGAATCGCCATATCTGGCAAGAAGTTCATCCTTATGCTCTTCGAAGAAACTGAGCTGTTTGTCCAACTGATTCATGACGACATTTATCATAGCAAAGATACTTAATAATCGTAAGAAACACAAGTAAATCAAGTTTATTCCAAGTGCAAACTTAGCTATAATAACGACTCAAAAACCAAAACCAAATTCTTCTGTTGCAGACTTATACGATTCTTTAAGATTCGGGTGAGGACTGAAAGAATTGTGTGTGCATTTTTTTCGGAATGCAGGGGATTTAAAAAATCTTTTGCGGTAAGCAGTATGTCAAAGAACGCTTTCTTCTGTCATCTCGAGCGCAGTCGAGAGATCTGTTTGGGACCCCGGGCGCCGGTCAGGGCGCCTGGGGTAAAAAGAGCTAACTAGAAACTGGAAACCAGAGTAGGGAGACCATTTGTTGAAGTAGCGTGGTTACGACCAACGACAGCATCGGCCATATTGGAGTCGGTAACCACCGTACCCTGACACTTGGTGCCGGTAATAACCTTGCAATTGGTGAAGGTCCACGCCTTGGCTGAACCGGATGCTACGAACAGACCGGCACCGGTACTGCCAAAACTGCCGGTTCCTGCACCAACTATATTGATGCCGGATTTCCCGACGTTGCAGTTTTCCATAGTGTTCATATTGCCGCCTTCCTGACCGACAATACCGCCGGTGTAGCAGTTCGGGGAAGTGCCCGTGGACTGCACGCCGCCGGTATTGGTTAGGTTGGATACTGTAGCGATATTGATATAGCCTACAACGCCGCCGACTGCACCGTTGCTGGAGTTATATCCACCGGCCTTCCTGTAATACACAATCTTCCCGTGATTTTCGCATCCGGAAGGATTCTGGTTGGCATAGCCGATAACACCACCAAGACGCGTGTAGCATTGGTTATACATCGTGATGGCTCCACGGTTGATGCAGTCGTTGAAAGTCTTTAACGTTCTGGCCGCATCGTTACCGGCTCCGCTGGAGATACCACCGACATAAGTAACCACGTTCGCAGAACTGGTTGATTTCATATTCTCAGACTTTCCCCCGGAGTCCGGGCAGTCGATCTCACCGGTATTTTCACAGCCAGTAATGGTTTGCGCGCCGTTTGCCGTGAAACCGCCATGGACTCCACCGATATACGCAGCTTTGGATATTGTGATATTGCGGATGCCAATTTTGCCTGCGTTCTTGGTATAGTTGAAACTGGCAGCTGCTGTTTCAACACCAAGAACACCGCCAACATAAACATTGGTATATTCGCCATCTTCAACCCAGATTACTCCGCCGGAGAGATTCCGCGCGTAATCCAAAGAAGTGGAAGCGTTGTTGGCCCAAGCGCATACTCCGCCCACGGCAGCCCTTGCCGAGGCTGAATGCTCGTAAACCTCGCCGTTGTTGTAATTGTAATTGTCGGCATCTCCTGAGATGGTATTGGCTCCGGAAGCGGATGCAATGAGGCCGGCGACACGTGCACCGGGAGCGGTGGCGTCTGTGTTGGAGCCGATTCCGCTATTCTCCACTTTGCCCTCATTGTAGCATGTGACAAAAGTGCCCTTGGTAGACCAGGCTGCAATGCCGCCAACAGAAATAGAATTGGCCGCGCCGGAATTTACAACATTGCCCTTGTTGAAGCAGGAAGTAAGGGTGTATCCCGGATCTTTGGTGTTGCCAACTACTCCACCGATCTGGGCATCCTGAATGGCGTTAGTTCCGGAAGTGGCAGTATTGGTAATCGTACCGCCGGGGAGGGATGGTGTTCCATTTGAGCAAGAGGTGATGTCACCCTCACTGATACCTACCACACCGGCAACATTGATTTCACTCGTATACGTGGATCCGTTGTTCGTGACATCACCTGTATTGTAGCAGGATGAAAGTGCAGCGACACTGTATCCTGCCACGCCACCGATTGCATAGTGGTAAGAAGTGGCGTTAGAAGATGAAGTCTGGCTGTAATTGTTTACGATATTACCTGTATTGGAAGCCCCGCTGACAGTGTTGCCGGCGTATGCGATAACGCCGCCGACATAGCTGTTCCTGGGGATAGCGCAACCGGAGCCGACGGTGATGTCACCGGCATTGGATGCACCGGTAATGGTGCCGCCGCCCGCTGCAATAGAACTGCCGCCGGATGCCATACCGACGATACCGCCAGTATAGGAGTGGTATGCGGAGATAAAGCCATTAAGTGCGATGTCGCCGTTTGCGGTATTGGTAGCGTTGGATACAGTACCGCCGGCAAGATAACCGACAATGCCGCCAAGCGCCATCATACTCTCGTGAAGCTCAGTTACGGTGATAGGCGCATCGTTAGTGCCATAGATGTTGCCGCCAAGATGCTGGCCCACAAGACCGCCCGCATACATATACTGGGAGCTGCTCACGGAAGAATTGAAAATGATGGAACCGCTGTTGGTCACATTGTTATTCAATGAGTATCCGCTTTCGGTTGTGTTGGAGAACACACGGCCCACAATACCGCCCACAGACGGCGAACGCTTGGTGTTCTGTCCGGAGAACGTGATGGTGCCGGAATTGCCGCCTCCGGAAATCTCCGCACCTGTCACAGCGCCAGCCACGCCGCCGACATAGGTCTGGCCCTCGTCGGTAACGGTCTGGCCATAATTGATGGCACCGCTGTTGGTGCAATTCGTAGCAGTAACAGCACCTGTCAGATACCCGATAACACCACCGAAAGCGATGTACGAGTTAGACCCCATAGACATACTGCCTGTTGTGGTGATAGTCATGGCACTGGAGCAGGATGTCACATCCTTCGTGGAATATCCGACCACGCCGCCTACGTACAAGCCGCCGGAGTGGCTTGCGTTGGAAACAGTCAGCGTGCCGCCGGTGGAGCTGCAGTTCTGAAGGATGATATCAGCCTTATCGTTGTGGGCAACTACACCGCCGATATAGGTATCGTTTGTAGCTTCAGCCGTATAATTGATGTTACCGCTGTTGGTCACGCCATTAAGCGTAGCGCCTTCATTGCAACGGCCGACGACACCGCCGATGAGTCGGGCCGTAGGGCCTCCCAAAGCTGCTACATTCAGGGTGCCGGCGTTAGTGAGGGTCTCGTAAGTTGCACTACCATTAAGACGCCCGACGACACCGCCCTGGCAGAGATAGGTACCTACCGAGCAGGCCTCTGAGGTAACGACACCGTCGCTGGCGTTGGTGCAGTTCTCGACGGCACCTTTTGCCATACCAGCTACACCGGCAAGATGGAGGGCACCGCTGGTGGAGAATGTGGAAGTAACCTTGACAAGGCCGTGGTTTGTGCAGCCGCTCATGGTTTCAGCTTTTTCGACCTGATAACCAAGGACACCACCGATGTATGCACCCTGGCTGAATTGTGCAGCGACAGTGACCGTACCATTGTTGATGCAATTGGAGATTTCGCCCTGGGTCTTGAGGTCACCGCCCTTCTGGGTACGACCTACGACACCGCCCACGGAAGGCTGATTGGTGTGAGTGACTCCACTGCTGGCAAAAGTTACGGATGCGTTGTTGGTGCAGCCGGTAATGGTACCACCGCGATTGTTGCCGACCAGGCCGCCAAGGGTCATGTAGCTATCGATGGCAGAAGCAGGAGTCCAGGTAATGGACCCACTTGCAATACAGTTCTGAAGGCCGGGAACGTCGTCCACCTCCAGGGAAGGAGTAATCTGCTTTGCGAAAATCCCCCAGTGCTGACCGGTTTCGGTAGTGCTGATTGTAGAATTCAGTGTAAGGTTCTTCACAACGCCCTGCAGGTTGCCGAACAGGGGCTTTGTAAGGCCGCTGATGGACTTGCCGTTGCCGTCGAAGATACCTTTGTAGTCCTCGATGGATTCAAAGCTACTTGCGATTGAGGACAGGTCGAGATTGGCAGCGGACTGGGTAAGACGTGCATTGAGCGTCTTGTTGCCACCTGCAACGGCGCTTACGAACTCCTGGAAGGTCGCGGCATTCCAAATCTGCTTGAGGTTGTTCTCCTTGGCAGGGATGTACACGACATTGTCGAACTCCATGACCTTGCCGGCGGCGAGGGTATTGGAACTGCCGTCAAGCACCGTCATGCTCATGTGACCGGAATCGTTGTCAACAATCTCCAGAGCAATACCACCTGCATAGGTGCCAGCAGGGACAGCCACATAGAATACGAACGGTGTGTCGCTGAGCTGGATGTGGCCGCCGAAGTTGTAATTGATTGCTCCGCCGGCGCTTGCAGGGGTAAGGCTGCCGTCTAGGAGGCCGTTTGAGCCTGCACCGATGGTGAACGTACCGGAAAGGGACTTGGTACCGTCGGTCGCGGTAAGGGTGACGGAGTCAATTTTCTTCGAACCGGTGAGGGAGAACTTCAGCAGGGATGCAGCATGGGAGAAAGTGATTGTGGAGCCCAGGCTGCTTACAGAAGCGTACATAGGCAAAGCTGCAGGGTCGAATCCTCCGGCAACATAAGCCTGGTTGGCAGGGAAAGTTACCTGGTTGCCCTGGCCCGCGACCCCATTGTACAGGAAATTGTAGGGAGCCGCAAGACCGGTCACCTTGAATTTGGCGGTTGCCGATTCATTGCCGCTGGCAGGAGTGAATTCGGTTGCCGCAGTGCCGTTGAGGGTAATGACGTCGCCCGCACTCCAGAGGACGGGGTACGAAGAACCGTCCTTGGCGCCAAGCGTAGTCTTGGTCTCGGGGGACGCCGGAACGTTCAGCACGATGGTAATCTCGTCCTGTCCGATAAGTTCCTGATCGGGGACAAGAGCCTCATCGGTACCGGCGATTTCTTTTGCACAGCCTGCTGCAAGAGCGGCCAGTGCGATTATTGTTAAATAAGTGTAAATCTTTTTCATAAGGCCGTTCTATTAATCGAGGGTTATATAGGAAACGACGGGAAGGTGATCGGAAGGAGAGCAGGTTACAGCGTCTTCACCGGAACCGAACTCATAGACGTTGCGCACCGTCCTGTAGGACTGTGCCGTACATGCTCCGTGAGTCATGATATGGTCGATGCGGCGCTCCGGGTGATTCTTCGTAAACTGGAGAATAGAATACAGATAGGTATCGCCAGTGCCGGACTGCGTGCCGGAATAAGTGGTATAGAATGGCGCCAGATTGCCGGCAGCACTTACGGCCTCATAGGCGTCAGTCCAATAAACCTTAAGCTTATTATAGCCGGCCTCGTTGTTATGACCGGGGGCGGAGTTCATATCGCCGACAAGAATCTGGGGGTATGAACCTGCCTTGGCTGTGGCAAAGGCATTGACACCGCCGGACATGTTGGTGTTGCTGGTGCCGCTACCACCGTCCTGGCCGTAGGTAGGAAGCTGGGTTACGAAGAAATAGAACACCTTGCCGGAGACCTTGTGGGTGAACTTCGCCCAAACTACAAAACGATTGGGATCACCGGAATTGGATGCGCTCGAGGTAGAGTAAGACTCGTTGTTGTAACGCAGCCATACCTTGCCGGATTCGTTGCAGGTAAGTACTGAGGACTTATACGCAAAACCGTTGCAATAGTGATAGTTGCCAGATTCCGAACCGGGGAAATTGAGCTTCCAGGTATAGGATGCGCCCTGGGCCGCGGCGATATCCTCAAGGGAATAGGTCTGGCCTGAAGCATACATATCGTCGCCGATTTCGTTGAAACCGATCAGGTCGGCAGCCGTATTGTAGATTGCCAGGCCAAGAGCGGCCTTCATCTCAGCGCAATCAGGAACAATTGCATTTGCGGGACGGGCGATCTTTCCGCTACTATCCCCGCTAGTTGCTGCGGCCGGACGGTTATCAACGTCCAACCTCATCACATTGAAAGTAGCCACGGTAATACCGGGAGCTTCTGCCGTAGGCTCGCCGCCGTCTTCTGCCGTAAGTGCGTTGATTGCCAGCAGATTCTCGGTGCGTCCGGCTGCGAAGGTCTTGCTTTCGAACTCGATGATGTCGGTGCCGGCAAGGGTCTCGCCGCTGCCCCAGAACTTGAGGCGCATGAAGGCGCCGTCGCTCTGATAAACCAGGGCCTCGAGGCCGGAGGCGTACGCCTGTGCGGGAATAGCAATGTAAACAGGGGTGTCGGTGCCGGAAAGTGCCAGTCCGGAGCCGAAGCTGTAGGTCAGCGAACCGGAAGTGCCGCCGGTGAATGCGCCAGTCTCGAAATTGGAGATGGTGAAATCACCGGTAAGTTTCTCGCTGCCGAGGCTGTTGACCACGATCTTGGAGAGCGTGGCGCTGCCCTTGAGGGCGAAGCGCAGGATGCCGCAGAAGTTTTTGAGCTTTGCGGAATACTTGTCACCAACCTTGGTGGCAACGCCGTACGAAGCGGCCGCTACGGGGTCAAAGCTGTCGGCCACATAGTTCTGCGTAGCAGGAAGAGAGATTACATTGGCCGAAGTGGTACCCGGGTTGAGTACGTTGTAAGGAGCGCTAAGAGAACCGTTAACGGTGAAATCAACGTTCTTCTTGCCGTCGTCGGTACTGGAAACCGGCTCGGAAAGAGTTCCGTTGACCGAAATCTTGTCGCCCTCTTTCCAAAGGACTTCATAAACACTGCCGTTTTTACTGAGAGTTGTCTTGGTCTGGGTGTCCCCGGGAAGCTGGGCCTCAAGCACGAATACATCGTTGCCTGAAGGCTGGGGCTCCGGCTGGGGAACCTCCTGACAGGCTGTCGCTCCGGCCACTATGGCCAGGGGCAGCATCCATTTGATTACACTTGTCTTCATTTGCAAGGATGTCTTGAAGTTAATCGGAATCAGGGTCGAATGAGCCCGACTTTGGAGTGTAATCCTCATTGGAAGTACAGAGTACCCTGGGAGGTACGATGGTCCTTATGACCACCGACGGCGTCTCGTAAGGAATGAATTGTTTTTGTCCCATAGATTTTATAATTAGTTGTTATTGGTTGATCTCCGTAAGTTGGATTGTCATATCGCTGATAAGCATCATATGTGCGGTGTTGGAAACCTCATTGTCTTCCTTGGTGGGGCCGAAGGCGATGCGGTCTCCCTTCTTTACGCCGTCCAGGGTGACGGTAAACTCACCGAGGGTGGTGATGCCGCCCGTGTAGGTAAAGGTCTGGAAGTTGGTGGTAAGGTCCAGTTTGTTCTTGTTGGTCTGGGTATTGGAGCCTATGGCATTGAAGCTTGTGCCTGAGCTCTGAACTGCAAGTATGGCCTCGTTACCGCCCTTGTAACCCGCAGCGTGCACGGTGACCGTAAGTTTGGCGCTCGCCCCTTCCAGAATGTTGTTCAGAGGAGGGGTAATGAGATGCGTCACGTATTTGGTGGTGCCGAGGAATACGTAACCCGGGCCTACATACAGGCGGGCGGTGTAACCCTGGGCCCACTTGCCCAGACGCAGGCCGGAAGCTTTCTTGGCGCTGGACTGAGCCGTAATGATACGCTCGGGAGAGCAGAACGAGCCGGTAAATCCGACGAAAGAGTCAACCGTACGGTCCTGGAAACTGGACATGTTGTTGGATCCGACGTCGTATCCTGCGGCCTGGTTGACCTCGTCGGCCATCCAGTACAGTTCGCTGAAGTCTTCGGCGAGGAGGATGTCTCCCACCTCGGCCGGAGAGTTATCGGGCTCGACGATGACAAACGGAGCGGTGGTACCGTTGATTACTGCGCTTTCCAGATCTTCTGATCCTCCGGTATCCCTGACCTTGAACCAATAGTTGGTTGCAGGCTTGAGGCCGGTGAACACGAAGCGCGGCTGGACGCCCCTCCAGCATTCATTGCCGGCGGAGATGTTGTAACTCAGGACTTCTTCGGTACAGCCTTCGTCGCTGTACAGGGTGATGGTGTAAGGCTTGCTTATGTCATCGGCCTCGCTTATGCCTTCCGTCCAGGTGAATACCAGAGTGGAAGAAGAAGCGGCCACGAGCATGGCCTTGACGGGATAGTATTTGTCTATCTTCAGCTCCGCTATCTCCACTTTCTGCTGGGCCCCGCGTGCGCATGCGCTGAGTTTGGACGTGACCAGCGAAGCCATTCCGGTAAACATCGTGAAAGTGTCTCCGACCTTCATGATGGAGAAATCGGTGTTGTTGCTCAGCTCGAGTTCCACGGCGTCGGCGGGAATCACATTCGGCTGCTCCGCGCCCTGGCAAAGGACGGACAGCGTATAGCGTCCGTTCGCCTGGACGATAGCAGGAGAGCCTGCGGGCTGATAGACACCGTCGATACTGACGCCCTTGAGCATACTGCTGACGACTGGAACCCTGCAGCCGAGTCCGTCCTCGGAAACCACCTTGACGTATGTCTGTGCGTAATATACATACGCCGGGTCGCTGGCCGCTTTTGTGCCGAAGGTAAGGAAGCCGTCGGAATCGACGGTGGCGGCGGAAGTGTCGTCAACGCTCCAGGTAAAGGTGTGGCCGCTTTCTCCGTCAGAGGTGACGGCGGAAAGCTGGACGGCCATCCCGGGATAGCCATAGATGGCCTCGACGGGTTGACCAAGGCCATCCAGAAGGGATACGTTGTATTTGATGGGCGGGTTGACGCTTACCATGCAGGCCGCCTTCTGAAAGCCGTCCGCAGAGGTGGCGACGACATACGTAACACCCACGGACTTGCCGGTGACGGTGCCGTCCTTGACCTCGGCATACTCAGGGTCGAGCACGCTCCAGACCACATCCATTTTGATGGATTCCGGCAGCACCCTTGCGGTGAGGGTGAAGGATTCGCCGACCATGAGGTCGACTTTGTCCTGGTTAAGCACCACGCTTGTCGCGCCGCCCGTCACATCGTCGGTATTCTCTACGCAGGCAAAGAGCGCCGGAAGGAGAAACAATGATATTGCGATGAATCTTTTCATATCCTACTTGTTGTAGCGTACTGCAAAATAATCCATTGTGTTGTAGCCGCTGTCGTTGGCTATGGTGCTGGAGTCGTATGAACCCGCATCCTTTGCGGCCGCCTTGTTGTTGCGGGGCATGAGGCGTATGCTCACGCTTTCCTGCCCGAGGATCTCGGTGGGGAGAGGAAAATCGTACACGCGGGTGCCGAGGGTCTGCCAGTCGTTCTGGCTGGCCCAGATGGCAACGTCGGGCACGGTGAATTCGGCAATGTCCTTCCATGCGCCGTCGTTACCCTTTGACGTGTCGGTGGTGCCTATCGCATACTGGGCCTTCCAGTAGCGGGGCGAACGGGCGCTCTGCGAGTTGTTGTACATGGCGAACTGCATCGAAACCCTGTCTGACGTGATTCCGACTGTGCTGAAGTTCACGAGCCAGCAGTATCCGCGGGAACTGTCGGAATCCCACCAGTACTTGTTGGACCAGCTGAGCTTGATGTTGTCCTTGAACCAGCCTTTGCCGTCGGTGTTCTGGGCGCTTTCGGTGCCGTTATCCACCCATGGCTGGTAGATGCCGCCCCCGTCAAGCTCGATGCCTGCGCCCTCGGCATACTTGCCCTTCCTGCTGCTGCCGCATTTGCCGATGTAGAAGTATGAGGGCGAGAAATTGCCAACCGCGCCATAGGTGTGGCACATCTCTCCGTTGCCCTTGGTGGCCAGGATTGCGTTGGAAAGAACCGTCTTGTCGAATTCTCCTGGGAACTTTGCGTAGCGGAACTCGGTGATGATGCCGGAGAAATTGTCCTTGAAGTCCGGCTTGAGGTCGATTTCCTCGCGCACGAGGTGGCGGAGCTGGTAGCGGCCTATGTTGCCGTCGCGCTCGAAGCTCTTGTAGTCCTCGTGAACCACGATGCCGGTGATGTTGCCGCTGCCGTAAGGAAGCGTCTCTCCGTTGCGGCGGTAGGTGCAGGTCATGTTGGTGAACATGTACATGCTGCCGCCCTTGATGTCACGGATGAGGATAGGATACTTGGCCAGGCGGTTGTATCCGCAGGCGGAGGTGTAACCTTCGTTGACAGGAGTGAAGGGGCCCTTGCGCATCGCGATCTCGCAATCCTTGATCGTTACGAGGGTGTTGATGTCGTTGTCCGTGAGCTCCGTGATGCTCTTTTCCTTCCAGGGCATCGTGGCGGTGCCGTCGGAACTGGTGAGCAGGTTGTTGGAACTGACGCCCTCGATGGTGTAGCTGAAGGGCTGGGTCTCGGATTTCCTGATGACTGCCCCGCCGAGGCGCAGGCACACGCGGCTGTAACGCTGGAAGCTGTTGTCCAGTTCCGTATTTGTTATGAGCCGGAAGCCATACTGGCCGTCGAGACTCTCAAGGTAGGCGGTACGGTTTGTAAGGGAGTAGTCTATGACGCCGGTACCCTGCTTGTAGTCGTCCACGATGGCGTCGCCGGCGTTGCCGCCTTCAGTGGTGCTTACGATGTAGCCTTCCAGAAGGGCGTCGTCCGGGAGTGGGAATCCGCTTACCGTCGCGAGGCTGTGTAGTTCCTCGGGAGTGAAGAATGTTCCGATGACGTTGTCCGAACGCGCCTGGAGGACGGTTATTTCTGCCGTCTGGATATCCTTCCATCCGTCCTCGTAGGAAATGACGATGAGGGCGCGGCGCATATAGTTCCTGTCCGGGTTGTCTGTGGTCTTGAACGTAAGCGCAGTGCTTGTAAGCTGGCAGTCCTTGATCCATTCTTCGCCTCCGGAGAAGCGGACCTCGGTCTTGATGCGGTCCAGGGGGACGTTGATGTCGCCGGCTACGGTATTGCTGCCGCCGGCTCCGTTATATACGAGCACGAAGCTGTCTGTAAACTTGAATTTTTCTTCAACGCCGCCGCGCTGGAACACGCATACCGTATCCTTTCGGGTGTCGGTGCTGAAGAGAAGGTCTGCACGGCGCTGGAAGCCGGTGTTGGGCTGGACGTGCACGCGGAGGGTGCTGTCGGAATCGAAGGTTGTGAAACCGAGCTGCATCCAGGATTCGTCGGCCTCGTTGACAAAGGATATGGCGCCCTGCTTGTTGGTGATGAAGGGAATGTCCACGTCTCCGCCTTCCTTATCTACGTAGAAGTCGTGTTCGGCCATGCCGAGCTCGTCGGGAGGGAACACCTCGAAGCCCTTCTGAATGCAGGACTGGAACAGCGAAATGGCCAGAACGGCGGTCACAAGTATAAATGCTTTTTTCATATCGGGCTACTTTTGCTGGACGACGGTGACGGCGTTGGAATTAACGGTATCTCCCTCCGTGGAATCGTAGGAGCCGGCATCCGTGTGGGAAAGCTTGATGTTGGCCGTACGTTCAGCGCCGGTGTTGTTGGGAGCGATTTCGATGCTGACCTTGTCCTTTTCCACGCTCTTGAGCGTAATCCAGGGAGCTGCGGGCTCCTGGCCTTCGGGATAAGTCAGCGTGAGGTACATCTCGTCCAGGTTGTAAACGAGGTTGGTGCTGAAGGGAATGTCCAGCGCGGCCCCTGCGGCGGGAATTTCCAGGGACGTGGCGTCCAGGTCCATTTTGCAGTTGGCGTCTGAAAGGAAAGCCTGCTGATACATATTCAGTGTGCGGGTCTGGTCTCCGGCCTTGAACACCAAAATGACCCGGCGGGCGCGGCCATAGTTGACGTCATAGTCGAATACGAGATAACCGCTCTTGATACCGTTGAAGCGGTCGATGGATGCCCAGGAAACGGGGTGGTCGAATTCTACCGACCATTCGGTATTGGAGAACACGGCCACCTGGGTGGAGCCGCCGCCGCTGGAGAGGATATTGTATTCGGAAAGCAGTCCGAGCGTCTGGTCATACTCGAATTTCTCCCTGCAGGAAACCGCAGCGAGCAATATCAGAATAAAGAGTGCAATTTTCTTCATACCCCGTTAATTTGTAAGATTGTATTTGTCGTACTCGGGATTCGAGAGAACGCCGCCCGAGCGTACGCACTGAACATCCGGAATAGGGTAATACTCGTGGCAGGGGCGGATATTCTCTACCGCGAGCGAGTAAGTGTTGTACGCAAGCACCTGGTCGTACCAGATTCCCCAGCGTACGAGATCGTACTTGCGGCCGAATTCGCCGAAGAGCTCGCGTGCACGCTCGTCACGTATTTCGCCGCGGAGCTTGACTATGCTTACGAAGTTGTAGGGGGTAAGTTCTGCGCGGGCGCGTACCCTGTTGAGATACTCGATGGACCTGTTGTAGTTGCCTTTCTCGCACCAGGCCTCGGACAGCAGGAGCAGGGCGTCGGCATAGCGGAAAACCTTGTAGTTGTTGCTGTCAAAGTTGTGATATACGTTGAAGCACCAGAACTTCTGGCCCATCCATTCGGTGGTCTTGAATTTTGCACCGTGCCAGGTCGTGGCAATGTTGTATTCGCGACGTATGTCACCGGTGCCGGAAGGAGCGACGTATGATTTCATATAGGTGGAAGGACGCAGAGGCGCATAGGAATATGCGTTGTCGCCGACCTCAGGGATACTTACGCCGTCGAACAGATCGGTTCCGGTCTCCCCGGCGCCCTTTTTGGGCAACACGAGAGCGGAAATCGCCAGTGCGGACGCCGTGGTGTACTCGATACCGCCCTCAACCCACTCATGATTGATTTCGAAGATTGATTCCGGCGTGTTCTTGTTGCGGAAGCAGACGTCCGAATACGGGTACTTGGAGAGGTCGCCGTAAATGGCCTCAAGGTGCTCGCAGGCGTAGATGACGTCATCCCAATCTTTGTTCCAGGCGGCCATCTTTGCAATGAGCATCCAGCCCATCGCGGCGCCGCAATAGTTGTGCTCCTGGTCGCAGGTGCGTACCTGGGGAATGGTGGGAACATAGAGCTTGAGTTCTTCGATGAGCGTCTTGCGGGTTTCGAAAGCGCTCATGCGCCCGAGCTGGGCGATTCTCTGCATGTCGTCCTCGTTCTCCACATAATCCTCATAGAAAGGCACGTCGCCGAAGAAACTGGTGAGGACGTAATAGTAATAGGACAGGAGAATGCGGGCTTCTACCATATACGGATGCTTCTCGGCGTCCGACAGCTTGGAACGGCCAATGCCGGCCAGGGTGCTCAGGCAATAGCGTATGCCTCTCCAGCTGTGCTGCCACAGGATCGTGGCGGCGCCGGGGCTGGACGGGCTGATCTCGAAACGGGCGTCCTGCTGGGCGGAGCCGTTCGTGGAAGCGAGGTCCGTGGAACCCTCAAGCGCGATGAGATACTTGAAGTTGTGGATGTTGTTCAGCGGATCGTAGCAGGCATTGACCGCAGCACGGATCTGTACGGTGGTGTTGAAGAAGTCGTAAGGGTTGACAACCTTGGACGAATCTTCCTTGAGGTCGCAGGACGACGTGACCAGCAGGCCCGCAAATATCGAAATGGCTATGATTATCTTTTTCATAAGGCGCATCAATATTTCATTAAGATGGAGAATACCACTCGCATGGGCTTGGGATAGTACGAATTGTCGTATCCGTTAATGCCGCCGGAAGAAACGTCGGGGTCGAAACCGTTGTAAGTGCTCCACAGATAGAGATTCTCGCCGGAGCAGGTCGCTTCGAGTTCGCGGATGATGCGGCTCTTGAGGTTGAACCTGTAGCTGAGGCTCACGGTCTTCAGGCGAAGGTAAGAGGCATCGTGGATCATGAAAGAACTGGGAAGTGCGGCACTGTCGAAAATACCGGCCCTGGGAAGGTTTGATGTGGGATTCTTGGTGGGATGCCAGGCGTTGACCATGTAGGCATACTGGTTGGTACGGCGGGACCCGGCCATGTAATACTCGGAATAGTTGAGAACCTTTCCGCCCAGTGTATAAGAGAAGAATACGCCGAGCGAGAGATTCTTCCAGCGGAACGTGTTCTGCAGACCTCCTGAGATTATGGGGTCAGGGGAGCCGAGAAACACGATGTCGGAGTGGTCGAGAGTGCCGTCGTGGTTCTGGTCGATGAAGATAGGATAGCCGAGCTTGGTTGAGGACTGGTCGTTTGCGAACGCGTGGGTTATCTTGTTACGCTCGATCTCTTCCTTGTTGTGCCATACGCCGGCATACTGGAAGCCCCAGAACGAATTGACGGGATATCCCACCCTGTAGCCGATCGTCATATAGCCGACCTGGTTGGGTGAAATCTTGGTGGAGACCTCGGATTCCGCACCTATATCGTTCACCAGCGAAGAGTTGTGCGAAACGGTGAATGAGGTGGACCAGTTGAAGTTGCGGGTTACTATGTTGCGGGAGCTCAAGCTGAACTCGAGGCCCTGGCTGGTAGTGCGGCCTATGTTCTGGTATTTGTCGTCGTAACCGGTGTGCTGGGGCACCTTGACGGTAAGCAGGAGGTCCGTGGTGACGGCCCTGTAAGCCTCGAACGACATTTCCAGACGGTTGTTGAGGACGGCGACGTCGAGAGCGATGTTGCCCTCGGTGGTGGTTTCCCAGGTAAGGTCGGGGGAGGCGATGCGGGCCTGGCGGTAATACTGGCTGTAGCTTCCGCCGAAGGGATAACCGCCCGAGCCTCCGTCCATCCTGGCGAGGGACTTGTAGGCCTGATTGAGGTCATTGCCGGACTGGCCAAGACTGACCTTGAGCGAAAGGTCGTCAAGCCATTCGACACCTTTGAGCCAGGGCTCCCTGGCTATGACCCATTTGAAAGCTCCGGAAGGGAAGAAGCCCCATTTGTGGTTGGCGGCGAAGTTGGAAGCGCCGTCTAAACGGCCGGTAAGCGTAAGGTAATAGCGCTTCTTGTAATTGTAATTTGCACGGGCGAAGAAGGCCATCTTATCCTTGATGGTTTCCCCGGTGCTGGCCCCATAGCTTTCCTTGTTGATTACGGCGCCCATATCGTTCCACTTCATGGCATCCACCACAAAGCCGTCGCCGTCGAGGCTTAGGGTGTGGCTGGTGAAATGCTTGAAAGTCTGGCCGAGGGTTGCGTCGATATGATGGCCGTTTGCATCGCGCGAGGCTTCGAGCGTCTGCTCGTAATAAAGGCTCTGCTCGCCGTAATTCTGACGATATGCATAGCCGCCCATCGCGTCGGTCCTGGAAGGAAGGGTGGACGGATTGTATTTGTAGCGCTGGCGGTCGAACAGGTAGTAGTTGAACTTGGTTTTGTACTTGAGCCAGGAGACCGGCGTGACCGTTGCGCCCACGGACATGCTGAGCATGCTGCGGTCGGTATTGTCGATGTTCTCCTTGAGTCGGACGACAGCATTTGCCTCGTTGACCGAGGACTGGCTCATGGGATTGTATGCGTCCGTGGCTTTGATGATAGGCGACAGGTACTGGGCGGCAAAATAGATTCCGCCGCCGCCGATGGCGGTGAGGAAGTTATCCTGGAGGCGGTACTGGTAGCGCAGATTTGAATTGACGGTCAGCCACTTGAACAGTTTGTTGGAAACGTTCAGGGTTCCGGTGATGTTCTTCTTTCCGCTTGCCTTTACGATACCCTGCTCGTCGCTGTAGGAGAGTGCGGCATAGAATTTCTGCTTGCCGTTGAAACCGTTCATCGAGATGGAGTAGTTCTGGTAGGGCGCCACCCTGGTCACATCGCCGATCCAGTCCGTGCCCTCGCCGTTGGTGAACGGCGTCTTGACGGAAAGTCCGCTCAGGGGGGTGTTCATGTTCATATTGGCAGACGTGCCGATATGCTGGTAGTACTCGTTGCGGAAGATACCGAACTCCTCGGCATTCATGAGGTCGAGATTGCGGGGAAGCATCGAGACGCCGCCGGATCCTTTGAACGTGATGGCTATGTTCTGGGCAGGATCCGAGGCGTCGGCGCTGCCCTTGGTGGTGATGATGATGACGCCGTTGGCGCCGCGGGCTCCGTAAATAGCGGTGGCGGATGCATCCTTGAGAACGGAGATGGCCTCGATGTCCGAGGGGTTGATGTCGCTCAGGGAGGAAACTGCGTCCATAACGCCGTCAACCACGATCAGAGGGTCGTTGGATGCCGTGATGGAACGGGATCCGCGGATACGGATGACGGCGTCGGAACCGGGCTCACCGTCCGTGCTGGTGACTTCCATACCGGCTATACGGCCCTGGAGGGCCTGGTCGATGGAAAGGACCGGTTCGTCGCGTATCTCCGCCATCTTGACGTTGGTGACGGAGCCGGTGAGGTCTGCTTTCTTGACTGCACCGTAGCCGATGACGACCACGTCGTCGAGGCGCTGGCTGGCGTCGGGAGAGAGCATCACGTCGATGGTGGTCTTGCCCTTGACGGGGAAAACCGACTCCTCGAAACCGAGGAAATGGACGGAAAGGTAGTCGTTGTCTTTGCATTCTACGGTATAACGGCCTTTTTCGTCCGTGGTGGCGGAGGAAGAAACGTTGCCCTTGGCACCTCCGCTCTTTACGACTACGATGGCGCCGGGGAGGATTTCCCCGTTTTCGTCGCGCACGACTCCGCTGACCTTGCGGGTCTGTGCGAAGGCCGGCACGAGCACGGCAAGCGCCAGGATGGTAAGGATCAGCTTTCTCATATCCAGTCGACCTCCTCGTCTCCTTCCAATGCTTCGTCATCGAACAGGTAGCCCATTTCGGCTTCAGTGACCTTGTAGGCCGAGAAGTTGTCGATATGGACATACACCTCGTCGTCGTTGGCGGTGCTGAACGTAAATTTTGTCTCCGGACTCATGTGCTGGTCGTGTCCGACGAGAAGCAGGTATTTGAGATTGTTCTCGTCGGGGCCGGTACCGAGCGGCACATTGACCCTGAAAGTCGTAAGGCCGGTTTCGTAGAACTTGCCGCCGGAAACGGTTACGTCCAGGGTTATGTTCTTGCTCAGGAATTCGTTGGTCGTTTCCGCCCAGGCGTTGAAGGAGATGTAGTCGTAGTAGTCGGAACTGAACGACGGATACTCCTTGGTGATGTATGTCTGGTCGCCCGTGATGGTGATGCACTCTCCAGGCTCGGAAGAGTAATCCTCCACGAACTTGCAATCATACCCCTGGCGGATGGGGAGGAACTTGCCCAGCGACTGGGACGGGCAGGAAAAACTGAGCCTTCCGGAACGGCGGTCGATAGAGTTGAGAGGGAGGATCGACGCGGCGTCGTAGGTGACTACGGTATGGCCGGGCTCGACCTCCTCCACCGACTTGATCTGAAGCCAGTCGGTGCCCGTTGCAGTCTGGTCAACAAGATATTTCCATTCCAGGGCGACATTCGAAAGGACGTGGATCTTTCCGTCCACTACGCCTTCGAACGGGACCTGGATGTTGTCCACGGTCTTGTTTTCCGAGACCTCGTACACCTTGATGAACTCGCTCCGGACAGGACGCAAGTCGACCTTGTTCTCGTTGCACGCGCATAGAACGGCGGCCGCTGATGCACAAAGGAAAATCAAAGAGGATCTGTTCATATAGGGATTATTTCATTTTTGACAGTTTGAAATCCGCTATGATGGGATAGTGGTCCGAGGGGATGTAGAAAGAAGCAACTCCCGAGGGCTCACGCTTGGTGTAGGCGTCGGGCCTGGCGTAAACGTCTTCACAGGCGTTGAGCATCGGCTTGGAAACATACATGTAGTCAATCCTGAGAGTGCCGCAGGAGGGCAGGAAGTCGTCGGGATAGCACTCGCTGACCAGGTCGAAGAACGGGGACTGGAATATCATGTAGTCCTGGGCGGTAAAACCCGGAGAGGCATTGTTCCACTTGTAATGCCAGTTGTCCTTGCGGCTGTAGGAGTTGTAGTCCCCGGGCATGATCCAGAGTTCCTTGTCGGGGTTCTTGGTGGTACGTACGGTATTGTCCAGGATAACCTTGAGCTCATTGGCCCGGAACGTCTCTCCCTCATACCTCTCTTCACTGGCCTTCCTCTGGTCGTAAGGGACTCCGTATCCGTACTTGCCGTGCTTGAGGTGGACGGTAACGATGTTGAGCGGTTTTTCTACTCCCGGCACGTGGACCTGGTACCAGCCGCTGTAGTTTACTACCACGGAGTCGGGCTTACGTCCCTTGACGATCTTTATGGTGTCGATGGGGAAACGTGACGTGATGCCGCAGGGGTAATTCGTGAGGCCGAACGGCGTGGACGTCGAAGGGCGCCTGGGATTGATGGCGTAATACTGATGCCCCCAGCGCGCACAAAGTTCGCCCCAGTGATCGGGGAGATAGCGCTCCTCGTTGGGCATATGCTCATTGGTGCCGTCGTAGTAAATCTGGGCCGCCTCGCAGAAGACGCAGATGTCGGGGTCCTTGGAAATGACCCAGTCGACGAATTTCTGATAATTGTCGGGCTGACCGGCCCACATTCCGTTCTGGATGTTCCAGTAGAGGACGCGCAGCGTCTTCTTGGGAGCGGGTTTCTTGTCCATGGAGCCCGTCGGCTCACCGGCGATGGCGGGCATGGTCCACAGGAGGACTGAGAAGAAAATGGTTATCAGCTTGTGCATATTACGCGTGCGTTGTTTTTTCGTAAAGTAGGTGTTTTGTTCGCAAAAAACAAAGGCCCGCGAGCACAAAGGAAATAATTTCCGGTTTAGGGAAATGCTATATAACTTATACTAAGACATTTTGTCGGTTTTGGTTTTGACGATTTGGGAAATGCAAAAACGTTTCCCAAAATTATAATTTTGTCAATTCTTCGGCAAAATCGGCCTTGGGGACAAGGAGCTTGGAGTTGATGCCGGAACGCTTGTTATAGACGGTCTTGATAGAGCAGTGGAGGAGTTCCGAGATCTTGGCGCTGTCGGTAATTCCAAGCTTTATTATGGCGAAAATGCGGAGTTCGGTATTGAGAAGCTCGGCGGGCTTGAGCTCGATACGGCACTCGGGGCGCAGCAGCGCGTTGAAGTCTTCCACGAAGTCGGGGAAGATGTCGAGGAAGGCGCTGTCGAAGTTGTGGTACATCTCCTTGAGTTCTTCGTTGGTGATGTCCTTCGACGGGTCGGTAAGGTCGAGAACGTACTTGGTGTTGCCCCTGCGCGTATTGGTGTTGATCTTGGCACGCAGGGCAAGCAGGCGGGAAATGTACGAGGAATACAGTTGGAAGAAGCCCAGGACGTAGCCTTTCGCCGTCTTGCCGGAGCGCTCCAGTTCCTGGTTGAGCGACAATATCTTGTTACGCGACTGTATTGCCCGTATGGTTATGAGCAGCAGGAGGAGGGAGAGGATGCCGATAAAAACAAGGCTCGTCTGGATGCGGCGTTTCTGGACCGCTATCCTGGCGGCGTACTCTTCGTTGATATGGATGGTCTGCTCCGCCCCGAAGATGAGCCTCAGGCGGCTGCCATACTTGACCATAGTGGAATAGTAATAGTCGGAGACCTTCTTTGCCGCGTTCAGGTTGCCTATCGCAGTAAGGTAATTCTCCACGTAACGCAGGGAGCCGATGTCCTGGTTTCCGTTAACTATATCCAATATTGCAGACTCAAGGATGCATTCTATGTGGTCGTCCACCGGACGGCGCATATAGTAAAAATAAATCAAGTAGCGGTCGTAAAGGATAAGCGCCCTGGTCTGGGTATCGTCCGGGTCGAGTTCGGCGTAGCGGCGGTTATTGATTGCAATGGCCTCGTCGAAATCCCCGTTGCGGGCACAGATGCGCTCCCGTTCCCGCAGGGCGTTCGACGAGTCTGACGGGAGCATGCTGAGAAGGGTGTCACGGGACGATTCATACTTGGCAACGTACTCGCGGCGCATGTCGGGCTTGGAATTCAATCCCTGATAAACGTCGTGGTAGAGGCCACGGCGGGCGTTATAGTAATTTAACCTGTCATCGTCGGACAGTTCGTCCAGGGGAATGGAATCAAGGATCTCAGAACCTTCGAAAAAGAAGCCCACGTGGATGAGAATCGCCGCTTTGAACGTCTGGGCCTTGTAGTACTCGCTCTGGAATCCGTTCCGCTTTGCCAGATGCGCCGCCCTGTCGTAAAAAAAGATAGATGAGTCGGCAATGAACTTCGAGTACCGCCGCCCCATGGCAATATATGCGTCGTACAGTTCCCTGCTGTCGGCCGGGAGGGACTTCAAGGCCTTGCGCGATTCATCGAGACTGGCCTCGTAACGGGCAATGTACATATCTGTACTGTCCAGGCGGGACATGAGATCCACAAGCATGGGATGCCCCTCATACTGCTCCGTCTTTGTGCAGGAAACTGCGAGCAGCGCCGCAAGGACCAGAAGACGCCTGAATTTCATGGGACTGTGAATACTAAACAGTTTACATATCGATTCTACAAAGATAACAAAAATAGATTATCTTTGCATCAGAGGCTGCTTAACAGCCATCATCGACCACTGCAATTACGTAACAATCAATTCCCATGAAAAAGTTTCTGTTAACACTTGTTCCTCTTCTAACCATGATCGGATGCAATCAGACAGCGAACGAACCCGTCAATCCCGACGGCTTCGTTCTGGAACACTTCGCACTAGACGTCGCCGATCCGGACGCCGTTGCGGAATGGTGGTGCAAGAATCTCGGATTCACCGTGACAGCCCGCAAAGACGATGCTGCCCACACCATATTCATTGTGGACGCAAGCGGTCGTATGGCTATTGAAGTTTACCGCGCCCAGACTCAGCCCGCTGCGCCGGACTATGCATCAATGGACCCGCTTACCATGCATTTAGGCTTCAGCTCAAAGGATGTTGATGCAGACATAGAGCGCCTCACAAAGGCAGGCGCCACCCTCGTCCTGCACGAGAAAGTACCCGGATTCGAAGGTGCCATGATGAAAGACCCCTTTGGTATATCCATCCAGTTCGTGAAACGAGGAAAAAGCGTGCTCCTGAAATAATGAAAAGAGTCCTTACCATCCTGCTGTTTGTCGGCGTCACCCTCCGCCTCGACGGGGCTCCCGACCCCGTCGCCAGTCCCGGCGCAACCGTAATCAGCGGCAACGCCCGCTTCACTGTCCTCACCGACCGTCTGATCCGTATGGAATGGGCCGAGGACGGAGTATTCGAAGACAGGGCCAGCCTTGCGGTAATCAACCGCGACCTGCCAGTGCCTGCATACAAGGCCACAGAAAAGAACGGCACGCTCACTATCAAAACCGGCAAGCTTACCCTGAGCTACAGCGGCGGACGTTTCGCCCCCGACAATCTGAGCGTAAGTTTCTCCCTTGGCGGCAAGACCGTTACCTGGCATCCCGGCGACCAGCCCACAGGCAACCTCAAGGGCACAACGCGCACGCTCGACGGCTGCCTGGGGTACGAAAAGCTGAGCAAGACGGAAACGCAGCTCGAAGACGGCATCCTTTCCCGCGACGGCTGGGCGATAATCGACGAAAGCTCCCGACACATCCTGCAGGCCGACGACTCCGACTGGGGCGAATGGGTACGCGAGCGCGAGGACGGCGACAGGCTGGACCTCTACATCTTCGCATACGGACACGACTATCTGGCTGCGCTTAAGGATTTTACCAAGATATCCGGCAACATTCCCCTGCCGCCGCGCTACGTATTCGGATACTGGTGGAGCCGTTATTGGCCTTACACCGACGAGGAGCTGCGGACCCTGGCGCTCGAAATGCGTTCGCGGGGCATTCCCGCAGACGTCTTCATCATCGACATGGACTGGCACCTTACCTGGCCCGAAATGCAGCAGAGGCTCGGGAACGATGAATTCGGACAGAGCCGCGGCTGGACGGGATACAGCTGGAACCACGACCTGATTCCCGACCCCGAGGGCCTGCTGCGCGAACTGCACTCAAAGGGATTCAAGACAGCACTCAACCTGCATCCCGCATCGGGAATACGTCCGCAGGAAGACTGCTACGACGCCTTTGTGGAGGACTACCTGTCGCGCACGCAGGACTACGACGGTCCAAAGGATTACGTCTATCCGAAAGGTGGCTACACCTTTACAGGCAACGACAAGCCGACGGGGCGCGAAGGATACCGCGCACCTGTTCCGTTCCGGCTCGACCAGCAGGCATGGGCCGACGCCTACTTCAATTCGGTGATACACCCCCTGGAACGGCAGGGAGTCGATTTCTGGTGGCTCGACTGGCAGCAGTGGCGCGAGAGCAAGTACGTCGAGAACCTTTCCAACACCTTCTGGTGCAACTACGCTTTCTGGAACGACAAGGTCCGCCGCACACGCGCCCTCGGGCCCAAGGCCGACCGGCCGCTGATATACCACCGCTGGGGAGGACTGGGAAGCCACCGCTATCAGCTGGGCTTCTCCGGCGACACCTACGACGAATGGAGCGTGCTCGAGTTCCTCCCGTACTTTACCGCAACCGCGTCCAACGTCGGATACGGCTACTGGGGGCACGACATTGGCGGGCACATGCAGCTGAAGGGCCACCAGCGTCCGCGCGACCCCGAGATGTACACCCGCTGGATGCAGTTCGGCGTCTTTACGCCCATCTTCAAGACCCACTCGACACGCAGCGGCAACCTGGACTGCCGCATCTGGATTTATCCCGAGTACTACGAGTACCTCAAGGATGCCATCGAGCTCCGATACGCGCTGGCGCCATATATCTACGACGCTGCGCGCGAAGCCACGATGACCGGCGTCTCGCTGTGCAGGCCGCTTTATTATTACCATCCGGAGCAGGAAGAAGCCTATGAACGGAAGGACGAGTATTACTTCGGCCCCGACATCCTCGCTACCGTCATCAGCGAACCCGCAGGAGACGACGGCATCGTCAGCCGCAAAGTCTGGCTGCCCAAGGGAAGCGACTGGTACGACATGGCCCACGGCACCCTCCTGAAGGGCGGCAGGGTCGTTTCGCTCGACTACACAATTGGGCAGAATCCTTGGTTCGTACGCGCCGGAGCCGTCATCCCGCTGTCGGCCGAAGGCATTCAGAATCTTCAGCAGACCAGCTCCGAACTGCGCCTGCTGGTAGTCCCCGGCAAGGCAGCGTGCGAGATAGTACATTATGAAGACGACGGCATCAGCCAGAGCTACGAAACCGAATACGCAAGCACCAGAATCAGCAAAAAGGTCAGCGGACGCAAGACCACGCTTTCGATCGGCGCCCGCGAAGGAAGCTACGACGGTGCACCCGCCACCCGCAAGCTCAGCATCGTGCTGGAGGGCATCAACGCCGTATCCTCCGTAAAGGTCAACGGGATGCCGCTTCAAAGCGGAGCCATCTGCTCAGGCGGAGGCAAGACAGTCATATCTCTGGGAGAACATCCCGCTGAGACAGCGCTGAAAGTAGAGTTTACATCTTAGGGACAGTTTAACCCAAAGAACTGTCCCTCAAGGCATTAACCAGCCGCACAACATCGCGGCCCAGGCCTTCGAGTTCAAAGCCGACCGCTACGCGGCTTACCGTTATGCGGTCTTCCCACAGACGAGTCAGGCGGTCACCGACGGAGGATTTGCGATATGCAATGACTCCGTCGGTGCGCTGTTCTTTGACGTATCCATGGGCTGTCATTATCCGGTCGAGAACGGGATACACTTCTCCGTCCTCCCCGGGCACAAGGGCCTCCCTGCGGGTATAGCCCAGACGCGGGTACATCGCCGCGAATGCCGCCATCAGCAGGGCGATCTGCCACAGGGAATCGTAGCCGTTGACGAAGAGCTGAGAGATATCCGTATCTACCACCTTCGCCACCATAAGGATGGCGATAATCAGCGACAGTATTACCAGAAGCTGCACGAAATACTTGGCAGCACGTATGACGTATCTCATTTCTTGCGGGCTATGGCCTTGCGGGCTGCGGCTGCGATGCCTTCCGCGGTGAATCCCCACGCCTGCATCAGCTGAGCGGGCGTACCGGACGAACCGAACTTGTCGGCACCGTTGACAAAACAGATGGGAACAGGAAGGGCTTCGGCGGCGGCGCCGGCAATCGCCTCACCAAGACCGCCGGCGGCATTGTGTTCCTCAGCGACAACCGCGCAGCCTGTCTTGCGCAACGACGAAAGCAGGGTCCCGGTATCGAGCGGCTTGACGGTCGCAACGTTCAGAACCTCCGCGCTTATCCCTTCTGCCTCAAGGATTTCGGCAGCCCCGAGGGCCTCCCAAACAAGATGGCCGCATGCCGCAAGGGTAACGTCGGAGCCCTCGTTCATGACGTAAATCCTGCCGATTTCGAAAGGCTCCTGGGGATCGGTGAAATTGGGGACCGCAGGACGTCCGAAACGCAGATACACCGGTCCGTCCCACTGCGCGGCGGCTATCGTAGCCTGCATGGTCTGATTGTAATCACAGGGGACCACGACAGCCATGCCGGGAAGTGCGCGCATAATGGCCATGTCTTCCATGGTCTGGTGCGTCGCTCCGTCCTCGCCGAGAGTAATGCCGGCATGCGACGAGGCTATCTTGACGTTGGTGTGGCCATAAGCGACCTCCTGACGGAGCTGGTCATATACACGGCCTGTTACGAATTCTGCGAAGGAACCGATGAAAGGCACCTTGCCGGTGATTGCAAGACCTGCAGCGGCGCCGACCATATTGGCCTCGGCGATGCCGCACTGGATGAAGCGGTCGGGGAACTCGGCGGCAAATGCGTCCATTTTGAGGGATCCCTTCAAGTCGGCCGTCATGGCGATTACGCGGGAATCTTTTCTTCCGGCCTCGACGAGCCCTGCCCCGAAGCCGCTGCGGGTATCGATTTTACCCTGGTCTGTATATTTTTTCATAATCCTAATAATCTCCTAATGTTTCTTCCAACTGCTCAAGGGCCTGTGCGCACTGTTCGGCGCTGGGGGCCTTGCCGTGCCATTTGTGAGTGCCGGCCATAAAGTCCACGCCATGACCCATCTCGGTGCGGAAAAGTATCATCTTGGGTTTGCCGTTTGCTGCGCGGGCAAGCTCGAAAGCCTTGAGTATGGACTCGTAGTCGTGGCCGTCCGCCTCTATGACTTCCCAGCCGAATGCGGTCCACTTGTCGCGAAGGTCACCGACTCCCCCAACGGATTCGACGGGTCCGTCGATCTGCTGACCGTTCCAGTCGGTGAAGGCCACAAGATTGTCGAGCTTGTGATGGGCGGCCCACATGCCTGCCTCCCATATCTGTCCCTCTTCGCTCTCGCCGTCGCCAAGCAGGCAGAAAACCCGTTCGGCAGCGCCGTCCAGCTTCTTTCCGAGTGCGATGCCGGCAGCGCAGGAAAGCCCCTGTCCGAGCGAGCCCGAAGGCTGGAAGACACCGGGAAGATTGTCGGTAGTGCAGGGATGGCCCTGCAGACGGGAGCCGAACTTGCGCAACGTTCCCAGTTCGCTCACGGGGAAATAACCGGCTCTGGAAAGCACGGAATAATATACCGGTGCCAGGTGACCGGCGGAGAGGATGAATGCATCCTGCCCCTTGGCGTCCCGGCGCCAGAGAGCGGGATTATGTTTCATTTCACTGAAATACAGGGTCACGAGGACATCAGTGATACCGAGCGATCCGCCGGGATGGCCGGACTTGGCGCTTGTTACCATACGGACGATGTCCCTGCGTACCTGGGACGCAATCCTGCCCAATTCTTGAGGTGTAGCCATATAGAAAGTAGTTTTATTTGTCAATTCACAAAGATAACAAATTTAATGTATCTTTGCACCTGGTATGGAAATGAACAGAATACGCAATTTTTGCATCATCGCCCACATCGACCATGGCAAAAGCACCCTGGCCGACCGCCTGCTGGAACTCACCAGCACGCTGAGCGAGCGCGACATGGAGAACCAGGTCCTCGACGACATGGACCTCGAGAGGGAGAAGGGCATCACCATCAAGAGCCACGCCATCCAGATGAGCTACAAGGGCTACAGACTCAACCTCATCGACACTCCCGGCCACGTGGACTTCTCCTACGAAGTTTCCCGCAGCATCGCCGCATGCGAAGGCGCCCTGCTGGTGGTGGACGCTTCGCAAGGCGTTCAGGCCCAGACCATTTCCAATCTCTACATGGCCATCGACCACGGCCTGGAAATCATCCCCGTCCTCAACAAGATAGACATGGAATCCGCCCAGATTGAGGTCGTGACCGACGAAATCTGCGATCTGCTCGGCTGCGAGCCCGATGACGTATTCAAGGTTTCCGCGCGCACCGGCGAAGGCGTCGCTCCCATACTGGACGCCATAGTGGAAAAGATTCCCTCACCCCACGGAGACCCGCAGGCCCCGCTCCAGGCCCTTATTTTCGACTCCGTATTCAACCCGTTCCGCGGCGTCGTCGCCTACTTCAAGGTAGAGGGCGGCAGCATAAGCAAGGGTGACAAGGTCAAGTTCGTCGCCACCGGAATGGAATACGAAGTGGAAGAAGTGGGTTCCCTCAAGATGAAACTCATACCCGGCACCGAGGTAGGCTGCGGCGACGTGGGATATATCATCACCGGCATCAAGAGCGCGGTGGAGGTCAAGGTCGGCGATACCATCACGCATGTCGCCCGTCCTTGCGAGACGGCAATCGCCGGATTCGAGGAGGTCAAGCCTATGGTTTTCGCCGGAATGTACCCCGTACAGGCCGATAAGTTCGAAGAACTGCGCAGCGTACTCGAGAAGTTCCAGCTCAATGACGCGTCGTTCGTATATGAGCCGGAGAGTTCGCTGGCGCTCGGCAGCGGCTTCCGTTGCGGATTCCTCGGCCTGCTGCATCTGGAAATCGTGCAGGAGCGCCTGTTCCGCGAATTCGACATGGACGTAATCACTACCGTCCCCAACGTATCGTACAAGGTATATACGATGCAGGGAGACGTGCTCGACGTGCACAATCCCTCGGGACTTCCGGCACCCACGCTCATCGACCACATCGAGGAACCATTCATCCGTGCGCAGATTATCAGCAAGACCGAATTCTTCGGCCCCATCATGAAGCTGTGCCTCGACCGCCGCGGCACGCTGGTCAGCCAGCATTACATAACCGCCGACCGCGTAGAGCTCAACTACGACATGCCGCTGAGCGAGATAGTGTTCGACTTCTACGACAAGCTGAAGACCATCAGCAAGGGATATGCTTCGTTTGATTATCATATAACGTCGTACCGTCCGGCCAGGCTCGTCAAGCTCGACATCCTGCTCAACGGCGAACCTGCAGACGCACTCAGCACCCTGATTCACGAAGACAACGCCTACACCTTCGGGCGCAAGATGTGCGAAAAGCTCAAGGAACTCATCCCCCGGCAGCAGTTCGACATACCCATCCAGGCCGCCATCGGAGCCAAGATCATCGCCCGCGAAACCGTCAAGCAGGTACGCAAGGACGTTACCGCCAAGTGCTACGGCGGCGACGTCACCCGCAAGCGCAAGCTCCTCGAAAAGCAGAAGGAGGGTAAGAAGCGCATGCGCCAGATAGGTACCGTCCAGGTGCCGCAGAGCGCATTCATGGCGGTGCTCAAGCTGGACAGTTAAACCCCGGCGCGCCTTTTGCGTCAAAGGGAGCGTATGCAGCAGAAGGAACAGTTTTTCAACTCCCTGGTGAGGCAGTACAGCGAAAGGCTGTACTGGCACGTGCGTTCCATGGTCGGAAGCCATGAGGACGCCGACGACCTGTTGCAGGAAATCTTCATAAAAGTCTGGAACTCCCTGGACGGATTCCGTGGCGAGGCCGAGCCTTTTACCTGGCTCTGGCGAATCGCCACCAACGAGACTATCAGCCATTTGCGCAAGGCCCGCGTACGTGCGGCGCTGCGCTTTTCCACTATCGACGCAGAAGCGGAACGCATCGGCGACCCCGACCCGCGGCTCGACGGCGACGCCGTCATGAGGAAGTTGCGCAAGGCCCTGATGCGCCTACCGGACAAGCAGCGGCTGGTGTTCGGCATGCGATACTGGGAAGAACTGAGTTACGAGCAGATAAGCGATATAACCGGGACCAGCGTAGGTGCGCTCAAGGCGTCCTACCACATCGCATACGAGAAAGTAAAGCAATTTTTAACTTCGGAGGATTAAACCCAAGCCTCCGCCCAACGTCTAAGAAAGCGAAATGAAAAAGCAAATGCCATATTCGATGCCCGAGGGTTACATGGACAAGCTCGAGGAACGGCTCGGACAGATTCCGGCCCGCAGGAACCGCATCAGCCCTGTTCCCTACTTCGCCCTCGCCGCCAGTTTCCTGATTCTCTTCGTAGCCGGAAACTTCATACTCAGACGCACGCAGTCTGCGGCCCCGGTGAGCGACGAAATTATAATAGAATACCTCATCGAGTCCGGCACCACGCTCGCACAGGTCGAAAATGCATATTAAGGTTAGTTATTAAAATAAGGTTGAAATGAAAAAGTTGTTTGTTGCATTGCTCGCCGCCGGCATTTCGGTCGCAGCTTTCGCCCAGCCCCAGGGCGGTCACAGGGGGCACGGAAAACCCGACTTCGAGAAAATCAAAGCGGAAAAGGTCGCATTCATCACCTCCGAGGTCGGACTCGACGCAAAGGAAGCCGAATCCTTCTGGCCGGTCTATAACAAAATCGAAGAGGAGCAGCACGCCCTCGTTCGGGCTGAGCGCCAGGCCTACAAGGCCCTCTCCGACGCCATCGCGGCTGGCAGCGGCATCGAGGCCGCTCTGGACTCCTACCTCAAGGCCAAGGAAGCCAACGTCAATCTCCATGTCAAGAATGCAAAGGATTACAAGAAAATCCTTTCCGCCGACAAGGTGGCCAAGTTCTACACTTGCGAGGAGAAGTTCCTGCGCCGGCAGCTCGGCAAGCTCGGAGGCGGCCGCGGCCCCAAGGACGGCAAAGCCGCACATGCAGACAGACGCCGCGGTCAGGTCAGAGGGCACAGAGATGGGAGCAAGGTCTTAAACGGCGCTCCCGCAGCCGGCAAGGCCGGAGAATAAGCAGCGTGAAATGTAAGTTGCATTTCACGCATTAGCTGAGAGAGTGCAGAGCAGCAGCACTTGTTTGTAACTTTTCTTATATTTGTAACATGAACAAACTTACTGCTGACTGTATAGAATGGATACGGGGCTGGTTCGAAGCGAACGGCCCCCGATGCACCGCGGTGCTCGGAATGAGCGGCGGCAAAGACAGCACCGTAGCTGCCGCCCTGTGTGCCAAGGCTCTCGGGCCTGAGCGTGTAGTAGGCGTTGCCATGCCTGCAGAAGGCCAGAGCTTGAACGAGGCCGACGAAATCTGCAAGTATCTGGGCATACGTTTCTTCTGTCTTCCCATAGGAAAGATAGAAGCCGCGTGTGACGCCCTCGGGGCGCTCATGCCGGAAGGCAGATTCTCCCTTCAGAGCATCCAGAACATACCTCCCCGCATACGCATGACGATGCTGTATGCGGTGGCCCAGTCCTGCAACGGCATGGTGGCCAACACCTGCAACTACAGCGAGGACTACATCGGCTATGCGACCCTGTACGGCGACGCAGCCGGTTCTTTTGCACCCCTCGGAGGTCTTGTGGTGCGCGAAGTGCTCGCCATCGGCGACGACCTCGGCCTGCCCGCCCACTGGGTGCACAAGACGCCCGACGACGGTCTTCCCGGCTCCTGTCCCGACGAAGTCAAATTCGGATTCTCCTATGCCACGCTCGACCGCTACATCCGCGACGGCATCTGCGACGACCCTGCTACAAAAGAGAAAATCGACGGCATGCACCGCCGCAACCTCTTCAAGACGCAGATTCTGCACATCCCCACATTCATCCCACAGTTATGAACAAGTACGCCGACCGGATTGAGTCCCTGCGCGCCCTGATGAGGGCAAGGGAATGGGATGCAGTGGTGCTGACCGGCTCCGACCCGCACGGCAGCGAGTATCCGGCCGAGCGCTACAAGCAGATACAGTGGCTTACCGGATTCACCGGTGAGGCCGCCGACCTTGTCGTCACAGCCGATCATGCGGGCCTGTGGACGGACACGCGTTACTTCATTCAAGCAAACACGCAGCTCGCAGGCACGGGTGTGGAACTTCACAAGACGCGCGTGCCCGGGGAGGTCCTGATTCCCCAATGGCTTTCCGGCTGGTTCGAAGGACACAAGGACTGCGTTATTGCCATCGACGGAGCGACAGCCTGCTGCAGCTTTGTCGAGGAAATCGCCGGCGCCTTTCCCGAACCGCCTTCCATCATCAGTTCTCCGGACTTCATGAACCTGCTGTGGACCGACCGTCCGCCCATACCGCAGACGAGCGTATCTACCGTCGATCCCGGCATGTCCAGAGAGGAGAAACTCGCAATGCTGAGGGACTTCATCCGCAGCCGCGGCTCCGACGCCATCCTGCTCACCGCCCTTGACGAGATTGCCTGGACGCTGAACGTACGCGCATCCGACATTGAATACAATCCGCTGGTAATCAGCTACCTGCTCGTTACTCAGACAGACGCTTCCTGGTTCGTCCTCAAAGACAGCATCGAGGATCCCGTATCGGAGCGCACTTTCGAAACCCTTGCCGCAGAAGGCATTGCGCTCGAGGCTTACGACCAGATTGACGAGGCCCTGTCAGACTGCTGCGGCATGCGCATAAGCACCGACCCTTCCACCCTGAACTGGCAGCTTCGCAGCACCCTGGACGGTTGCGGGGCCACGCTCGACTGCTGCAGCAGCCCCGTACGCCTTGCCAAGGCCGTCAAAAATCCGGTCGAAATCGAGGGGATGCGGCAGGCTCACGTGCGCGACGGCGTCGCAATGGTGCGCTTTCTCTACTGGCTCGAGCGCTCGGTACAGGCCGACCGCGTAGTAAGCGAATGGGATGCCGCGGTGCACCTCCGCTCGCTGCGCGCAGCTGCCGACGAATACGTTGGCGACAGCTTCGAGACCATCTCTGCATACGGGCCCGGGGCAGCTCTGCCTCACTATGTTACTCCATCCTCCGACGCTCCCCTGCTGGGACAGTCCGGCCTGTATCTGTGCGATTCGGGAGGTCAGTACCTCGACGGAACCACCGACATCACACGCACCGTGCCGCTTGGAGAGTGTACTCCGCTGGAACGGGAAGATTACACCGCAGTGCTCAAGGGGCACATCGACCTTGCCATGGCGGTATTCCCAGAGGGCACTCCCGGATGCCGCATCGACGCGCTTGCACGCGAGCCTCTGTGGCGCCTGCGCCGGAACTTCGGTCACGGCACCGGTCATGGCGTAGGCTGCTTCCTGGGGGTGCACGAAGGACCGCAGGACGTGCGTCAGAACCTCAACCCGGTGCCGCTGCAGCCCGGAATGATAATTTCCGACGAACCCGGCATCTACCGCGAAGGCATGCATGGGGTGCGTCACGAAAACCTGCTTCTGTGCGTAACGGCCGGCGAGAACGAATTCGGCCGCTGGCTGAGCTTCGAGCCCCTTACGCTATGCCCCTTCGACACTTCCATCCTGGTCCCCGGCATGCTCGACACCACCGAGCTGGAGTGGCTCGACGCCTATCATCAGCGGGTCTTCGACACACTTTCTCCGCTGCTCGATGACGATACGGCCCGATGGTTGCAGCAGAAGTGCCGGAAAATTGCTAATTTTGCACGATAAACGCATTCGATATGGAAAGAGAAGATCCACTTGAAAGGCTCGAGCGCCGCGAGCGCGAACGCAAAGCCAACGGCGGTCCCAAGACCGTAATGATTGCAATGATAGTCGTAGCGGTGCTGCTGGCAGCCGCCCTTGCATATGTACTGTGGCAGAAGAACTCCCTGGTCGGCGAGCTCCAGAAAGACAAGGAAGCCCTCACCGAACAGATCGTCGCCCTGCAGACCGACTACGAGAACCTGTCGTCCGACTACGACTCCATCAACCTGCAGCTCGATTCTTCCCGCGAGGAAGTGGCGCAGCTGGTGGAGCGCATCAAGAAGACGGAGGCCACGAACCGCGTCAAGATGCGCCAGTACGAAAAGGAACTGGGCACGCTGCGTACCATAATGAGGGGCTATATCGTCCAGATTGACTCCCTCAACCAGCTCAATCACAAGCTCACCCTCGACGCTGCAGCCGCCCGCCGCGACGCCGCGGAGCACCGCCGCCTCAACGAGCAGCTTACCGCCCAGGTTGAGGACCTCACCGGCAAGGTGACAACCGGAAGCATCATCAAGGCACGCGGACTTCGTCTCGAAGCCTACAACAACTCCGGCAAAACCGTGGACCGCAGCCGCAACGTAGCACGCCTTCTCGCCACCCTCAGCCTTGTGGAGAATGCCCTCGCCCAGCCGGGCCCCGTGCGGGTGTACATCCGGGTCAAGGATCCTTCCGGCAACCTGCTCAGCGACGGCAAGGCAAGTACGTTCAGCTACGGCGGAGAGACTCTGCAGGCCACCGCATCCCGCGAGGTCGATTACGAGGGCCAGGAGGTCGAGCTGAGCATCTATGTCAACAACATCCCGGCTTTCGAGAAGGGTATCTATACCTGCGAGGCTTATACGGAACAGGCTCGCCTGGGAAGCGCAGAACTGATGCTGAGGTAGGTGATCTACGTGCATATACCGTTTTGCAGGTCGTTCTGTACGTATTGCGATTTTTACTCCGAGAGAGCCTGCCCCGGCAGTCAGTTCGGGGATGAAATATGTGCGGAAGCTCTTCGCAGGCAGGACGAAATAGCGGCATCGGCCGCAATCGATACGCTCTATTTTGGAGGTGGCACCCCGTCGGTGCTGCCTCTTTGCGATATAGCCCGTATCGCAGATGCCTGCGGCGGACGCAAGTGGCGGGAATGGACGGTCGAGGTCAATCCCGACGACATTAGCCCCCAGTACGCCGCCGGCTTGCGCGAGCTGGGAGTCAACCGCGTCAGCATGGGGGTTCAGTCACTCGACGACGGACTCTTGAAATGGATGAACCGCAGGCACTCCTCAAACGGAGCAAGGCAGGCATTCCGACTGCTGCGCGAGGCGGGATTCGACAATATCAGCGTCGATATCATATTCGGAATCAACGGTTTGTCGATGGCAGCACTCGAAGCTACCCTCGCCGAAATCGTTTCATGGCGCCCGGAGCATATTTCGGCTTATCAGCTTTCCGTCGAGCCGGGCAGCGCACTGGGACGCATGGTGCGTGACGGCCGTTATGTCGAACTCGGAGACGAGGATTGCAGCCGGCAGTACTACTATATCTGCAGCGCTTTGGCCGCAGCCGGATACGAGCACTATGAGATTTCCAACTGGGCGCTTCCGGGACGGCGGGCGGTTCACAACTCCGCATATTGGACGCGGGCGCCTTATGTCGGACTGGGACCCGGTGCGCATTCGCTGCTCTGCCGAGCAGCAAATACGACTATCCCCTTGGAAACCCCTCTGTCGCTCCGCTCCGATGGCAGTGGCGCAGCGAATGTCCGAAGCTGGAATTCGGAGAGTCTGAGCGGATGGACGGCAGAAGGGGAACAGCTATCCGACGCAGAGATACGCGAAGAGCGCATCATGCTCGGTCTGCGCACCGCAGACGGCATTCCAGCCTGCCTGCTGCCAGACAGTGAGATTTCCCGGCAAGCCCGAAATGACAGCCTTGTTCCATCTGCCGCTGCGGGAAACCTTCGAATTCCGGAAGACCGCTGGTTCACGGCCGACGACATAATCGCGTCGCTGATTTAGAAGGTCACGGAATAAAGCACGATGCGCCGGCAGCGGCGCTGCGCAAAAAAATTCAACAAGCCGGATGGTATTTTTTGGAACTGTCTGCGTATTATATGCAAACAGTTCACTTTTATGAAAGAAAACATCCTCGAATTCGTCGCCCGGCATTTCACTCCAGGCGCACTCGATATCAGAAAAGCCTGGAAAAAAGTCAGCGCAGGCCACCGTCAGATCCGGCGCCCCTTCTACTATGCGTTTGCGGCCGCGCTTGCTGCCGCCGCAGCAGTGCTTCTCGTTTATCGGATGCCTGAGAACCGCATGGAAGTTCCAGCAAGGGCACAGGCGCATACAGTCATCCTGCCCGACAATTCCACCGCGGTTCTGGCCCCCGGAGCCTCGATGTCTTTCCGCAGCCGGCGTTTCGCACATGGCGACAGGACGGTCAGGATGCAGGGAAAGGTCTTTTTCCAGGTGTCCAGGGACGAAGCTCACCCCTTTAAGGTGGAGGCGTCCGACGCCCTTGTGACCGTGCTCGGAACGCAGTTTCAGGTATCGGTGACGGACGGCGGCACGTCGGTCGACGTTGTGAGCGGAAAGGTATCTTTCTGCCGGAGCAATCAGCCACAAGCTGCAATAGTGCTGGAAAAAGGAGCAAGCGCCACATTGCCGGCAGGGGCTGCGGCGCCGGAGCTTACCTCTTCGGAGATGGTCAATCCAGCCGGATGGGCGACCCATACATTCACATACAGCGACACACCGCTTGAGAGCGTCATAAAAGACCTTGAGTCCTGCTTCGGACGCGAGGTGCGATGCGACGCCACCGGGCGCAGGCTCAGCGGCACGTTCAGGGCCGAAACGCTCGAAGATGCCGTCGCGCTCATTGAGGAAACACTCGACGTTAAGATCAGCATACTATGAAAAAAATCATTTCTGCAGTAGCGGCGCTGCTATGCGCCGCCCTTGCCTTTGCGCAGGACTATCAAGGATACGGCATGGAGGGCGTCGGCGAAAAGTTCGGCGTCAGGTTCATATACGACGCTTCCATAGAGCACAGGCTGGAGGGCCTTAAACACAAGCCCGTAAACGCCGCGACCCTCGAGGATGCGCTTGGGGAGCTGTTCGACGGCTCCGGTGTCTCGTGGCAACTTCGCGGAGGAAATGTGATCCTCAAGCCTCTCCCGCGCCCCCTCAGGAAAGCCGGGGCCGTAACCGTCAGCGGGTACATAACCGACGCGGCATCCTCGGAAACCATCATCAGCGCAGGGGTGCTGGCATCGGGGAAATTGAACGCCAACGCTGGCGCCGTAACCAATGAATACGGTTTCTACACGCTTACGCTTCCAGCGGGCAACTACCATATCACGGCGGCGCATCTCGGCTACGATGACTTCGAGACCGACCTGGCCCTCAGGCGCGACACCACTCTCAACATCTCCTTGGTTTTCAATTCGAATCTGGATGCGGCAAGAATCGTATCCCGGAGGGATGCCGGCATCGGGTCCTCCCTGCCCGGTTCCATGGAAATCCCTTCGCTTCAGCTCAAAAGCATGCCTTCCCTGCTCGGAGAAGCCGACCTTGTGAAGTCCCTGCAGATGCTTCCGGGCGTACAGGGAGGCATCGAAGGCTTTTCCGGACTTTACGTGAGAGGATGCGGCCCGGCCGAGAACCTGGTACTGCTCGACGGCGTTCCGGTTTACAACATGGACCATCTGCTCGGACTGTTTTCCATCTTCCAGCCCGAGGCGGTGAAAGACGTGACACTCTATAAGGGAGCTTTCCCCGCAAGGTACGGCGGACGCGTCTCCAGCATACTCGAAATCCGGACTAACGACGGAAACTTCAAGGAAACGCATGGCTCGTTCACGGTCGGAGTACTGAACGACAAATTCCACCTCGAAGGACCGATAGTGAAAGACAAGCTGAGCTACAGCCTGAGCGCTCGCGGACTGCACAGCATTGTTGCCGAACCGTTCCTGAGGCTCTTCCTGAAAGACACGTATATCAATTATTACTATTACGACCTCAACGGAAAGCTCAACTGGAGGCTGTCTGATTCCGACCGTTTCCATCTTGCCCTGTACAACGGCCGCGACAACGCCGGATTCAGAAGTCTCTCGACCGATTCCAACTACCGTTACGACCCGTCAGACAAGACGGAGACCCCCGTGGAACGCACCGAGCAGATAAATGCCGCCCTCGGCTGGGGGAGCACGGTGGCGTCCCTGCGCTGGAACCACGTTTTCAGCGGGAGCCTGTTTTCGAACACTTCTGTCTTCTACAACAACTTCCGCATGGATGCCGGGGCTGGCGACAAAGTATCGTTTTCCGACAAAAAGGGAGAAAGCTTCAATTCATGGAACATCGACTACGTATCCGGAATAACGGATATCGGCGCCAAGTCCGATTTCGACTGGACGCCATCTGGTTCGCATCTGGTGAAATTCGGAGCGGAATATCTGTTCCATCATTTCCGCCCCGAGGCCTATGTTGCCTCATTCGCGGCGATGCATGATGAAAACTACGAACAGAAAGACGGAGACAAGTTCTCTTACTTCGGCCACGAAGCGTCCCTGTATGCAGACGACAACATGCAGATAGGGCAGCGCCTGACCTTCAATCCGGGGCTTCGTTTCACCTTGTTCAACACCCAGGGGAGGAATTACTGGTCGCTGGAGCCGCGGGCAGCGCTCCGCTTCGACGCGGGAGCAGGCTTTTCCGTCAAGGGCGGCTACGCCAGGATGTCCCAGTACGTTCACTTGCTGTCATCCACTTCCATTCCCCTCCCGCTGGATGTCTGGGTACCTATAACCAAGGACATCAGGCCTGTCACCTCCGACCAATTCACGCTGGGCCTGTACTACGACGGGCTCCGCGGTTGGGAGTTCTCGGTTGAAGGATACTGGAAGATAATGAAGAACCTTCTTGAATTCAAGGAAGGAGTGATGTTCCTTGCCAACACTTCCGGCTGGGAGAGCCAGGTCGAGATGGGACAGGGAACGGCAAAGGGCCTGGAATTCTTCGTCCGTAAGACTTCGGGCGCCACTACAGGCTGGATTTCCTATACGCTCGCGCAGAGCGACAGGGTGTTCCCGGACGGTTCGATAAACCTTGGACGGCCTTTCCCGTACAAATACGACAGACGCCACTGCGTCGATGTGGTAGTCAACCATAAATTCTCTGACCGCGTAGAAATAGCCGCATCGTGGGTTTTCTACTCCGGAGGATGGATGAGCCTGCCTATGCGTTCGTCCAGAATCCTGAGACCGAACGGCACTTGGGATTCCGTCGAAATGTCGTCAGGCAGGAACAATTACAATCTGCCACCCACTCACAGGCTCAACATCGGCGTAAACCTCAGGCGCCCGACGAGGCGAGGCGGCGAATCGGTATGGAACCTGAGCCTGTACAATGCATACAATGCAATGAACCCCAATTTCGTCTATCACGCCTTTGAAGAGTATTATTGGGACAACTCAGCAGACAAAAAGGAAAAGGGCGGCGTAACGCTCACGAAACTGACAATCCTTCCCATAATTCCCGCATTCAGTTATACGCTTACATTCTGAGCAGCAATGAAAACAAGACTTCTGGCAGCGGCCCTTGCCATTCTGGCCGCATCGTGTACGTCAAAGATAGATTACCAGTCGGGGCAGAAAGAGAGGCTCCTCGTGCTCAACGCCATCATCCGCACCGATGAAAGCTCTCACCGCATCGGCGTTTCTCTCAGTTCACTGAGAAGCGACACCAAGGATTTGAAAGATGCAAAGGTGGACGTTTACCTCAACGGAGACTACCTCTGCGCAGCTTCCTATACCTCGCCTGCCACTTATCCGGGTTATCCGGACATGCCTTATGATGCAAAATACATCCCCGGCCCTCTGCCCGAAAGCGGATACTATTTCGACGCAGACCTGCACGAAGGGGACGAACTGAAGATTACGGCGGCTTGGGAAGACCTGTCCGCAAGTGCCACAGCCAGGGTTCCAAAGGCCGTCCAGCTCACTTCCGTCGATACCCTTCAGGTTCCGCAAACGCCTTATTTCGACCGCATCGACGGTCTGGAATGCAAGGTCCGGATGAAGGATGTTCCCGGGGAAGACACATGGATGCGCCTTCTTGTGGAGTATCACTTCGACTCCGTGTCCCACCACCCGGAAGAGGGGCAGACCGATTCCCTGAGACAATGGTTTACCGAAGCTCCAGAGCTTTTCTTTGATGACGATCCGAACCTCAGGGGGGATTTTCACTCCTCGCGCGAGAGAGAAGCGATACGGGACAATACACCGATAGATTTCCCCCTGGCGACCAACATGTTCTGTATCTTCTCCGACGAAGGATTCAAAGATTCGGATTATACTGCGACGGTTTACCTTAGGAACAATTTCTTCATCCCCCGGCAAGGCGCCTGGGACCAGACGGTACACTCCCGGCTGAGCTTCCGCCTGCTTACCCTCAGCCGCGACGATTTCCTTTTCCTCAGGGCCTTTACGAATGCAGAGGCCAATTCTGTTCTCGGAGGGAATTCCGAGTTCCAGATACTGTTCGAGCCGGTGGTATATCCCTCAAACGTAGAAGGCGGACTGGGTTTAGTGTGCATAGAGAGCGCCTCGGACCGGAGCTTCGAGTGGGTTACCGAGGTCCCAGCGGCGCCCCTGCAGCAATGATGGCGCCCCGCTGGCTCAGACAAAGAAAATGATTACCGGAAGGATGTCGGCGCCCTCTGAACGCAAGGTTTTGAGCGCTCGGGATATCTGATTGCGGACAGTGCTTACGGAAAGGCCGGTCCGTGCGGCGATTTCTTCATATTTGAGGCCGTCGCGCTTGCTCATGAGCAACAGCTGCCTGCGGCGTCCCGGGAGCCTGCCCACAGCTTCCCACAGGCGCGCCTCCGTCTCGGACCGCTCGACTATCTGCTCGTCCGGGGACGCAATGGAAACGTCTTCGGGCATGGATACGGTACGGGCGGACCGGCGCAGGATGTCTATGCACCGGTTGCGGGTCATCGCATACAGATAAGGCTTCCCTATCCCCTCGGGCGGACAGGCCTCCCAAAGCCTGACGAATACGTCCTGAACTGCGTCCTCGGCAGCGGCTATGTCTTCAAGGAAATGCAGGGCATACATGCAGAGAGGCTTGTAGTTCTGCCTGAAAATCCGTTCTATATCCCTGTCGCTCATGCAACGGCAAAGGTAGCGATTATAATCCGGTCCTGCAAGATGATGACGTAGATCGGTCACTTCGGCTAATCTTCAGTAAAATTTTGTAAATCAAAAAATTAATCGTATCTTTGCAGCCCGCAAAAAATAGGCGGGATAGATAAAACATTTAGTATCAATTAATTAACAAACCAATGCCTGGATTAATTGGAAAAAAAATCGGAATGACTTCCGTTTTCGGTGCCGACGGTAAAAACATACCGTGCACCGTTATCGAGGCTGGTCCGTGCGTAGTCACGCAAATCCGTACTCTCGAGACCGATGGTTACGAGGCTGTACAGCTTGCCTATGACGAAA
>DGVM01000198.1:0-676 GCA_002395925.1 Bacteroidales bacterium UBA4284 | reverse complement strand
CTATGACGAAACCACAGAAAAGCACGCCAGCGCGCCTCTGATGGGGCATTTCAAAAAGGCCGGCACCACTCCCAAGCGCAAGCTTGTCGAGTTCCCCGCAGACTTCTCCAAGGAGCTCAAGCTCGGTGACGTGCTCACCGTAGCCGACATCCTCAAGGAAGAGGTCCCCTTCGTGGACGTGGTCGGCACCTCTAAAGGTAAGGGTTTCCAGGGCGTTGTGCACCGCCACGGCTTCGCAGGAGTCGGCGGCAAGACCCACGGTCAGCACAACCGTCTGCGTCACCCCGGTTCCATGGGAGCATCCTCATGGCCTTCCCGCGTACTTCCCGGTATGCGTATGGCCGGTCACATGGGCAACGCCCGCGTGAAGGTGTTCAACCTCAGGGTTGTCAAGATTCTCCCCGAGAACAACATCATCGTTGTCAAAGGTTCCGTTCCCGGAGCCCGTGGTTCTTACGTATTATTGGAGGCATAATTATGGAACTTGCAGTATTGAAAATCGACGGCACCCAGTCCGGTAAGAACGTTACCCTGGACGAGAAGGTCTTCGGCATCACCCCCAACGACCACGCCATTTATCTCGACGTAGTACAGTTCCTCGCCAACCAGCGTCACGGCAACGCCAAGACCAAGGATCGCAGCGAAACTGCATACAGCACCAAGAAGCTCGGACGCC
>DGVM01000218.1 GCA_002395925.1 Bacteroidales bacterium UBA4284 | reverse complement strand
ACATGCGAATTGCAAATGAGCTGTATTTGAAGCGCCTGATTGTGGGCGGGTTTGCCGGCGTGTATGAGTTTGCCAAGAACTTCCGCAACGAGGGCATGGACAAGACCCACAACCCCGAATTCACCTGCATGGAAATCTACGTCGCCTACAAGGATTACAACTGGATGATGGCGTTCGTGGAGAAGATGCTGGAAAAGATAGCAGTAGCGGTAAACGGCAGCACCACCGTCGAAATCGCAGGACAGAGGGTCGATTTCGCAGGGCCCTACCGCCGTCTGCCCATACTCGACGCCATCAAGGAATACGCCGGAGTGGACGTAAAGGGAATGTCCGAGGACGAGCTCCGCGCCACCTGCAAGAAGCTGAACGTCGACATCGAGCCTTCCATGGGCAAGGGCAAGCTCATCGACGCCATCTTCGGAGCCTTCTGCGAAGAGAAACTGGTGCAGCCCACCTACATCATAGACTACCCCGTCGAAATGTCCCCGCTCACCAAGCGTCACCGTAAAGATCCCACCCTCACCGAGCGTTTCGAGCTCTTCGTCTGCGGCAAGGAACTGGCCAACGCCTATTCCGAGCTCAACGATCCCGTGGACCAGCTGGAGCGCTTCGAGGAGCAGGCCGCTCTCAAGAGCAAGGGCGACGACGAGGCCATGTACATCGACATGGACTTCGTGCGCGCGCTGGAGTACGGCATGCCTCCCACTTCGGGCCTCGGCATTGGTATCGACCGTCTTACCATGTTCATGACAGGGCAGACGACCATCCAGGACGTTCTGTTCTTCCCTCAGATGAGACCTGAGAAATCCATTAAAAAGGATAGCGAGACTACTGCGGAATAGTTTCTTCATGCCAACTGAACTGCTGACCAGCGCACAGAATCCCAAGATAAAGCGCCTGCTCGCACTGCAGAAGGATTCGTCCCTGCGGCGCGAGAGCGGCGTTTTCGTCGTCGAGGGGAGGAGGGAGCTCGCTCACTGTCTGCGTGCGGGTTACAGCGTAGATTCCGTTTTCTTCTGTCCCGAGCTTTATGGCATCCCGGACGCTGCTCCCGGCCGGATGGCGCCTGGCTCCTGCTACAAAAATTCTTCGCTGCGCTCGGATTTTCAAAGTCGCCCGACACCATCCGGCCTCCCGCAGCTCAGCGATGAAACTGACGGCCCTATCGACTGGCCTGCAAATGTGCGGTTCTTTCAGATAAGCAAGGAGATTTACGAGAAGACAGCCTATCGCGAAAGCACGGAAGGTATTATCGCAGAGGTATTTACCCCACACCTAAGCCTTGAGGGCCTAAGGCTTCCAGACAATCCGCTGATCGCAGTGCTTGAGAGTGTCGAAAAGCCTGGTAACCTGGGAGCGGTGCTTCGCAGCGCCGATGCCGCCGGAGCCGACGCCCTCCTGGTCTGCGACCCGCTTACAGACATCTTCAATCCGAACGTAATCCGTGCTTCGATCGGAGCCGTCTTTACCGTCCCCACCGTAGCATGCACGTCGGCGGAAGCCATCTCCTGGCTCAAACGCAATGGCATTCAAATACTCACGGCCCAGCTTCAGGACTCAGCCCTGTACTACGACTGCGACATGCGCCGCGGCACCGCCCTGGTGATGGGTACGGAGAGCACCGGCCTGTCAAACGCCTGGCGCGAGGCGGCGACGTCCCACATACGCATCCCCATGCTGGGCCGTCTGGATTCTCTGAATGTCTCCGTCTCCGCTTCCATACTCCTCTTCGAAGCCGTCCGCCAGCGGCAGAACGCATAGCCGAACGCTCCTCGCTCTCCCCTCCCGCGGGATCAAATCACCACAAAGTGATCCCGTAAGGGCTATTGGCGGGCAAAACTGGATCAATCTAAACTAAGCGGGATAAGTAACCGTGAAGCAAGCTCCGCCAAGAGTGAAGGAGCGGGAGTAGGCGATCGTCGCCCCGCAACTTTCGAGTATGCTGCGGCTGATGGCAAGCCCGAGGCCTGAGCCGCCGTTCTTTGTGGTGAAATTGGGCGTGAACAGCCTCGAGAGATATTCATCAGGAACGCCGGGACCGCTGTCCTCCACCACGATGTCGTAGTATCCGTCGCGTCCCGACTTGCGCAGCGACACGAACACGCGGGCGTCCTCACGTCCTTCCACCGCCTGCACTGCATTGCCGAGCAGATTGACAAACACTCTGGTAAGCTGAGGCTTAGGCCCTCTGACGGTCACGCCGCTCAGGCCTATGTACTCAAATCTCACCTCATCCCTGTTGTCGAACATGGAAATCTCTTCCTTGAGCAGGTCGTCCAGGTTGAACTCGGTGTGCTCCTCGGAATACAGACGCGCAAAAGTGGAGAATTCGTTCGACGTCTCGGTAAGGATGTCTATATGGTCAAGAAGCACCTTGCTCACTTCGTCGAACTTGTCCTGCCACGAAGGGTCGCCCTTCTGTTTAAGGCGTATCAGCCTCTGTATCTGGAGCTTCATGGGAGTGAGCGGATTCTTGATCTCGTGAGCCACCTGACGCGCCATGCCGCTCCAGGCCTTGTCGCGCTCGGCCTGTGCCAGCTGGATGCTGTTCTCGGAAAGTTCATCGACCATGCGGTTGTAGGCATCGACCAGCATGGATATCTCGTCTTTGCGGGAATACCTTATATGCTTCATCGAGCCCAGACCGGCACGGCGCATGCTGCTTCCTACCAGGTCGAGAGGCCGGAACACCATGTCGAGCACGGCGGATTCGGTAAACCTCGCAATGATGAACAGCAGGATGAACACCGTAAGGATGGACACGAGGTGCATTACGGCATCGCGTTCAAAGTCGTATCCCAGTTCCACATAAGGCGCACAGAGTATCGCCGCAGGACGGCCGTCGGCGCCCATCAGAGGCATATACATATTGTAATAATGCCGCATACCCTTGCCCTGCTTGAGTATGCAGTACCGCTTGTTGCCCACCATAATCTCGTCCAGGGCTTCGGCTTCGATGCGATAGCCCAGTATCATGTGATCGAGCATTTCGGGGTTTGTGGTCAATATGACGCGGCCGTCAACGGAATATACGGTAATGTCGGAGCCGGTGTTGTCGCTTACGGACTGGATGAGCGAAGCGAATTCGGAGGAACGCAGCAGGTCGGCGCCCTGGATGCTGCGGTATCCGTTCTGCGTAAGCAGCTGTATGGAATTGATGCGGTCCGACATGAGCGCGAGCCGGTTGGCCTCGTTGCGGCGGTACACGAAGGTCACGCTCACCACTGCCATCACCACCATGGCCAGCAAAAGCGAAACCATGAGGGTAAGCGATATCCTGGAGCGGAAGTAAGTCCTGCCCGCTACTCGTTCCCGCTTCTTCCACGGCTTCACAAGCCACAACATGAAATACATCATCAGGGCCACCATGAGGCCGGAAGTCACATATCCGAACAACCTCGTCTGCCGGCGCGAAATGACGACCGCTTCGTCGTCGGTGATGACATTCACGAAATGCACGAAGCCGTTGCGGTTGTAGTGCCGCACGCCGTCCACGTAAATCATCATTTTCATCCAGTCGTCCATTCGCGTGGAATAGGGATACGCGCCGCGGAAGGTCTTCAGGTCGCTGCCCTGGTAACGGGCGTACGAATACATAGGAGAAATGTTCCTTCGGTACGAAGAAGACAGCGACAGCAGTTGCTCATAGCCTTTCGACTCGGTGCCCTTCTGCTCGAGAGAGAGCAGCATGACCGACATGGAATTCCCTGAATAATAACGGAATACTCCATAATACCTGGAAGGTCCTTCAGAAGTGGGGGTACACACGAAAGAAGAGCCCGGCGCTATGGGAGTGCCCTCCCGGATAATGGAATGCAGGCGATCCATCAACTGGGTCTGGCCGCTGCCGTGAAGTATCTGCACGCTGATGTAACAGTCCTGGGCGACCGCCAGAAGATAATTGTCCACGATGCGGCTGCGTATGAAGGCGTCGGTTCCCTCGAAGGCAGACAGTGTGGCTATCACATCGTCGGAGAGTATGCGCGCTTCGGCCCGCAGAAGCTGCAGTTCGAGGTTGATGTCGCGGTCCACTGCAAAGCGTCCGGCCCATACCTCGACCCGGTTCTCTTCCTTTTTGAAGCCGAGAACGGACGTGGCAGTTACAGCGTACACCGCAACCAGAGCGGCAAAAACCGCACGCAGGGGAGCGGAGAACGTGTTGATATGTCGACCGGTCAGGCGCGAGCACACCGGCTGGAGCATCTGCAGCAGCATGGGAACCACAGAAAGCATCGACAGCACGGAGGCATATACCAGCAGGGTGTACCAGGACAGGATGCCGAACTTATAGAGTTCCAGTGTGATGTTGGAATTGAGGATGACGCTGCGGAACGTAATGTGCGTAAACAGCAGTATGATGGCTATCGCCGCCAGGTCGGCAACTGTCATCACAGCTGCGAGCGGACGGCTCACCACCCGGTCCCAAAGGTCCTTGCGCGCAAGATAGATGCACACCCCGCAGGTCAGGATGGCAAGGTTTACCAGCAGCACGGCACCGAGCGAGAACAGGAAACCGCCTCCTGCATAAAGCATAGGCGAGAAGATTTCCACCTGCGGCTGCACCCCGTGTCCCCAGATGAACATGGCCCCTATCGCAACGAGCGAGCATGCACAGGCAACAAGAGCCCGCCTGAGCGTCCGGCGCAGGAAGACGAACTGCACCGCTGCCAGAAGGAACACCAGCAGGGACGCCCACATGAGGTGGGGATTGGCCACCGGCGAAGCCTTGGGCGAATCGTACTGCACCTTGAACACGGGAGTGTCGTCAAGGTACACCGGATAGCCCTCACCGGACGTGAGTGGCCGTATCGAGTATCCGGAATTGATGTGCAGGCGGGGATTGAATTCTCCCGAGATGCCGCAGACCAGCAGACCCTTGACCGTATGGGTGCCGCTGTCGTCGGAGGCCTTGACTATGTACCAGTTGGGGCCGATGTTAAGGTACGACGGAGACTCCCCCACCGAGGCCAGGGGCGAATCGAGGCTGGCCCTGGGGCTTACGATACGCTGCACCAGCACCCTCGACGATATGGCGTCGTTTAGCAGGGGGAACTGTCCCCTCCACATACGCAGGGTGTCGTCGGTGTAGGTATAGATGACCATGTCGTCGGGCAGCCGGGCGTCGGAATGAGCGGCGTACCAGTCAAGCTTTTCCATGCGCCGCTCCAGATTCCTCTGGACCTTGGACGCCACGGAACGGGTATCTCCTACGGCACGGGGCGACAGCACCGCCACTACGAGCAGCAGTGCGCTCAACGCCACCAGCACCGGCACGATATAGTTTTTGATTGTCTTCTTACTCATTGTGGTAGGGCTCTCCGCGAAGTATCGTGAAGGCACGGTAAAGTTGCTCTGCAAAAACCGTTCTCACAAGCTGATGGGAACATGTCATGCGGGAAAGGGACAATTTGGCGTCGGAGCGGCCGTACACCTCGGGACTGAAGCCATAGGCTCCACCTATGATGAAGACCAAATCGCGCCCGGCGTTGAGATACTTCTGCAACTGGGAAGCGAACTGCAGGGATGTGAACTCGGAGCCATGCTCGTCGAGCAGGATTACGGTATCCGAGGGCTTGACGGCACCGAGCAGCTGCGCTCCTTCCCGGGCCTTTACCTGCTCGGCAGACAGAGCCGAAACGCCCTTCAGCTCAGGCAGTTCCTTTACAGAAAAAGGCGCATAGTGCTCCAGGCGGCGGCTGTACATCTTCAAGCCGTCGGCCACCCAGGGGATATCGGTCTTGCCCATTGTGAGGAGCGTGATCTTCATGATGTGCAAATGTAATAAACTGGCTTGATATTTGCAACGCAAACGCTTTCGGTATGAAGCATCTGAGAATAGCGTTACTCGCTCTTGCACTCCTCCTGCCCGGGCCGGCGGTCCTGGCACAGGACCTCGTAAAGAATCTCATTTCCTCGCCACAGCCCGACGGCTCCGACGATGTTTTCGTGCCGGTATGCAAGTATTTTGCAGCCGGCAATGCAGAGGCTCTGTCCGCCTGGTTCGCCGACAACCTCGAAATCGCAGTGCTTGCCAGCGAGAGCGACGCAAGCCGCGCCCAGGCCCGCCAGATAGTGAAGGCATTCTTCGATACCTATGCCCCCCGCAGCTTCAGCATCACGCATACCACGGGGCGGGCGAACATGAAATACGCCCTCGGCACGCTGGTCGCAGGAGGGGAGGCTTTCAGCGTTACGTTTTTTATGAGCTGCAAGAACGGAAGCTATAAAATCCAGCAGCTCAAGATAGAACGTCTATAATACGTAATCCCTTACGTTTTCCGGAGTAATGACGGCGTCTCCAAGGATGAGGAGGCGCTCAACCACGTTGTGCAGCTCGCGTATGTTGCCTTTCCAGCTGCGTTCCTGCAGCAGCCGGACAGCCTCAGGGCTGAAGGTCTTGCGGGGCATTGCGGTCTCCGTACACAGCTTGTCGACGAAATAGTCAACCAGCAGGGGGATATCCTCCTTACGCTCGTCCAGACTGGGCACCTTGATGACTATAACGCTCAGCCGGTGATACAGGTCTTCTCGGAAATTGCCCTTCTCTATCTCTGAACGGAGGTCTTTGTTGGTGGCGGCAAGCACTCGCACATCAACTTTTATGTCGGTGTCGCTGCCCACGCGCGAGAGCTTGTTCTCCTGCAGTACGCGGAGCACCTTGGCCTGGGCTGCCAGGGACATGTCGCCTATCTCGTCCAGGAAGAGGGTTCCGCCGTCCGCCTGCTCGAACTTGCCTTTGTGCTGCTTGATGGCAGATGTGAACGAGCCCTTCTCGTGGCCGAAAAGTTCGCTTTCTATGAGTTCCGACGGTATGGCGGCGCAGTTGACCTCCACATACGGCTGGCCGGCGCGGTCGCTCAGTGCGTGCAGGCTCCTTGCCACCAGTTCCTTGCCGGAACCGTTGCCGCCCGTGATGAGCACGCGGGCGGGAGTTGGCGCCACCTTTTCTATAATCTCGCGTACGCGGGTAATCGCCGCCGATTCTCCCACCATGCGGTCGGCCCCGTATGCTTTTTTCTTGAGGATGCGGGTCTGGGTGACGAGCTTTGACTTTTCGGTGGCGTTCTTGACTGTGATGAGGATGCGGTTGAGGTCCAGCGGCTTCTGGATGAAGTCGAAGGCGCCTTTCTTGATACATTCAACAGCGGTGTCGATGTCGCCGTGGCCGGAGATCATGACTATTGCGCTGTCGGTGCCTTCTTCGGTGAGTTTGCCCAGGACTTCGATTCCGTCGAGCCCGCCGGGCATCTTGATGTCGCAAAAAATTATGTCGTAATGCGTCGCGCCCGCAAGCCGGAGGCCTTCTGCGCCGCTCTCTGCGGTATCTACAGTGTAACCTTCGTCGGAAAGGATTTCACCGAGCGAATTGCGGATGCTCCGCTCATCGTCAATAATAAGAATCTTCATACCGCAAATATCGTGATTTTTTTCTACATTTGTGCCAAATGAACATACCCGATATCATCATAGCAGTTGACGGCTACTCCTCTACGGGAAAGAGTTCGCTGGCAAAGAAAATAGCCAGCAAGTTCGGCTTTCTTTACCTCGATTCCGGCGCCCTGTACCGCGGCGTCACCCTTTTCGCCCAGGAGGAGCGCCTGATTTCGCGCCTGGGCAAGGTAAGCGACGAACTTAAGCGCTCACTCGAGACCCTGGACCTTCATTTCGACGCCTCTGGGCGCCTCTGCATGGGGCCACGATGCATCGAGCAGCAGATACGTACAATGGAGGTCAGCGCGCAGGTCAGCCCTGTCGCCGCGGTACCGTACGTACGCGCCTGGGTGGACGAGAAGCTTCACGAATTCGGCCGCCGTGGGCGTATAGTCATGGACGGACGCGACATCGGCACGGCAGTCTTCCCCGACGCCCAGCTCAAGATTTTCA
>DGVM01000139.1 GCA_002395925.1 Bacteroidales bacterium UBA4284 | reverse complement strand
CGAAGGTCCAGTCGGGCATACCCTTGCCGATCATCGTGCGGTCGGCATCGTCAATCTTGCCGTCGGGAATGGGATTGTGGTTATTGTCGTACGCACCAGCGATATCCTTGAAACGAAGGTCGCCGGGCTGAGCCTTGGGCTGGAGAAGATTGCCGTCAGCGTTGACATACGACTTGACTTCTTCCATATTCTGGAATACGCCGTCAGTCTGATAGCCGTAGAAATAAGGGAAAGGCAGGCCGACGACGCCGCGGGTGAGCTGGCCTATCTTGTGGCTGGAGCCGTACAGGGAGGCCTCTTCACCGCTGGCGCTCGTGACGCCGAGGTCGGTAAGGACGTTCTTGTTCCAGGTCAGGTTGGCATTGACGTGATAGTGGAGGTCGCCGATATGGTCGCGATAGCCGAGGTCGAACTCGACGCCGCCGTTGACCATAGAGCAGAGATTGCCCATAGGAGCGGAATCTCCTGCATAACCCGGAACGGGCATAGGATGAAGCATACCGGAAGTCAGCTTGTTATAGACATCGACCGTTGCCGTGAGCTTGTTGCCCCACATACCGAAATCGAGACCGAGGTCAGTCTGGATGGACTGCTCCCACTTGATGCCTTCGTTCACGAGGCCGGAGGGCTTGGTTCCGTGGTTGATGGATTCCGTGCCGTTGGCGCCGGAACCGAACACGTAGTTGTTGCCGGTGCTGGCATATACGGCATATCTGAAATCACCGATGCTGTCGTTGCCGTTGACGCCCCAGGAGCCGCGAAGCTTGAGGGTGGAAACAGCAGGCACGCCCTTCATAAACTCCTCGTTCTTGATGTTCCATCCGAGGGAGAACGAAGGGAAGGTGCCCCACTTGTTGTCAGGGCCGAAACGGCTGGAAGCGTCACGCCTGACTGTAACTTCAGCCATATAGCGCTCATCATAATTATAGGACACGCGGGCGAAATATGACATCAGGCTGTAAGGCACTGAATTCCAGCTGCCCCATCCGTTGCGGTCACCGTCTTTCTGCTGTCCGAGAGTGTTGTTGACAGATATCTTCCACTCGTCGTAAGGATACATAAGGCCGTTGGCGGATGCGCCGAGGTTGGCGCTGGACGAGCGGAAAAGGGTCTGGCCGATTACGGCGTTGATGCCGTGCAGGCCGAACTGCTTGTCGTAGGTCAGCAAGTTCTCGACCTGCCAGGTGATGTACTGGGACATATCCTGGGAGGCGCTGCTGCCGTAATTGACCTTCGAGACAGTCGAGCCGTTGCCGTTCTTGTCGTACACAATGCTGTCCGTAACGGTATCGTAGCGGAAGCTCTTGCTGGACAGGAAGTAAGGCAGGCTGTAGCCGTGGCTCGTCACGTATGTGAGCTCACCGCTGGCAGTGGAACGGAACTTAAGACCGTCCCATATCTGGATATCCAGAGCCAGGTTGGCGATGGCCTTGTTGGTGGTGTAAGTGGTGCCGGGCTGGCTCAGCATAGCGAGCGGATTGACCTGCTCGTTGTAGATGCCGCCGTCGGCAATGCTGTACGCCCTGCCGTCCTTTGCGCGCAGAATATAAGGGAATCCGGCGGGATACATAGTCTTGTAGCTTTCCTCCATTTCCGGAGTCGCATAAACGGGCTCGAGCGGAGACATCCCAATGGCCGATCCCAGAGGGGAACCGAACTCGGAATTTGTGGAAATTCCGGCCGAATTGATGTTGGTGTAGGACAGAGTGGTGCGGAGGTCCATCTTGTTGAGCCAGTTGCGGGAACTGCTCCGGTCAAAGATGTTGACGCCCACGTTCTGACGATAGGTAAAGCGGTCATAGAAAGAACGGCCCTGGCTTCCACCTATAATACCCTTGCGGGAGAGGTAACCGGCTGAAATGTTGTAATCGACCCTGTCGGAGCCGCCCATTATATTAAGGTCGTGCTTGACCACGGGGGCGTTTTTGTCGAATACCGCATCCACCCAGTCCGTGCCGGCGCCAAAGGAAGCCGGGTCGTCATACCTGGGAGCCTGGCCTGCGTTGAGGTAGCCTTCATTCATTATGACGGCATACTCTACTCCGTTGAGCACCTGAGGCTTACGCCAAGGATTCTGGAGGCCGTAGGAGAAGTCGTAACTCACTTTCGGCGCACCCTTCTTGCCCTTCTTGGTGGTGATAAGGATGACGCCGTTCGCTGCACGGGCGCCGTAAACGGCACCGGATGCAGCATCCTTGAGGACCTCGATACGCTCAATGTCGTTAGGGTTGAGGTAATCGATGCCGCCGGAAGGCATTCCGTCGATGATGTAAAGAGGTTCTGAGCCGTTGATGGATCCGACACCGCGGATACGGACCTGTGAACCGGCATCAGGAGCACCTGAAGTCTGGGTCACGACAACGCCGGAGGTGAGACCCTGGAGGACGTTGTCCACGCGGGTCTGCGGCGTAGCTTTAAGGTCGTCGGCCGAGATACTGGAGATGGCGGCGGTGACTACGGACTTCTTCTGTACGCCGTAGCCGACTACCACGGTCTCTTCAAGCATCTGGAAGTCTTCCTCGAGAACGATGTTCAAGGGAGCACCGTCAGCCACTGTAATTGTTTGGGTCAAATAGCCTATGCAGGATACTTCCAGCACGGCGCCGACGGGTGCGACTATGGAGAAGGAGCCGTCGGCCTCAGACATTGTGCCGTTGGTCGTGCCCTGCTCCACTATGAATGCGCCCGCAACCGATTGGTTGGCTGCATCACGGATGGTTCCGCTGAGCTTGGCACTTTGGGCAAGCGCCGTCAAGCCAAGGGCCAGTCCGAGAATCAGTGTTGCAATTTTTTTCATACGCTTTTGCGATGGGTTGTTATTGAACTGTGTTAATAATTTGTTTCTTGAGACTCGAAGTCTGACGCAAATATATACTCATTAATACGCGGTTGCGCGCAATATAGGTAATATGTAGTGGATTTTGAAGGCTAAACCACTGAAATACAAATATATGAGAAAAAGAGAAAGGGCGAAATTAGTAGTGGAATCAAAACGCCGCAGGCACTACTTTCCTATCTTTTTGACCCTATTTTCGAAGTCGTCGCGGTCTCCCAGGCAGGCATTCTTGACGGAAACCTTGTAGTTGTAGATAGTGCTCAGGGAGTAGTGCAAAATCGAGGCGATTTCCCGGGAGTCATCAATCCCGAGACGGATAAGCGCGAAAATGCGGAGTTCAGTATTCAGCGTCCCCTCCTTCAGATTGAATCGGGACTCTTCTTTCAACAAGGCATTGAACTGCTCCACGAAATCAGGGTAAAGACCGAGGAAAGTGGTATCGAAAGTCCTGTAGTATTCTTTGAGGCTCTTTTCCGAGCGGGAGGAAAGATCGAGTTCCCGCAGCAGCTGGGCGGATTTATTCTGCTTGAGGAGGTTACGCATCCTGTTGT
>DGVM01000202.1:2578-4011 GCA_002395925.1 Bacteroidales bacterium UBA4284 | reverse complement strand
ACGGAATTCATCGGCAACCAGGTGGGTTACGGCCGCTGCTACAACACGCCCTATTACCTCCCGTCTCCCGAGGAGCCGGGCGCCGAGGGCGGAGAAGGCGGCGGCATGGTCGATATGTCCAAGGTGGATGAGCGCTTTGAAGAGGCCGCCAAGATGGTGGTCATCAGCCAGCGCGGCTCCACCTCCGACCTGCAGCGCAAGCTCGGCATGGGCTACGCCAAGGCCGGACGCGTGATGGACCAGCTCGAAGCCGCCGGCATCGTGGGCCCGCAGGAGGGCTCGAAGCCCCGCCAGGTCCTCGTCGGCAGCCTGGACGACCTGCAGCCCATCCTGGACGCTTTCCTGCACCGGTAGACGAGCGCCCCTGAAGCGTATCAGCATCAAGGACTTAATCTCCATGCGCCAAATTTCTTGCGAATTTGGCGCATTACTTTATCTATTCCGTGCCCCCGCGTGTTGAAGGAGTGGCTATCTTCGGGCTGAACCATAACTGACGATCCCATGAAACGATTCCCGCCCCTCCTCCGCAGCCTCGCCGCCCTGCTCGGCGCGGCCCTGTTGTTCTCCTGCGAGAAGCCCCTTGAAGAGCCCAACAATCAAGGTGGCGGAGGGCAGAAAGAGCCGGATGTCGAACTCAAATTCTCCGCCGAGAAGTTTGCCTTCTCTTCCTACAGAGGCAGCCAACAGGGCACGGTGACAACGAACCAGACTTCCTGGACCGCCACGGTCTCCGACGCGGCCAAGGGGTGGATTACCATTACCACGGAAGGATCCACCGTGACGGTCTCCGTCCAGGAGAACACCGGCAATGCGGACCGCACCGGCACGGTCACCATTTCCGCCGGAGGCAAGAAAATCGACATTCCCGTCAGTCAGGACGCAGCCGCAGAGGCGCCAGCCGGGGGCGAGAATATGAAGGTTAGCTATACCCTGAAGGAGGGGACGACAATCGCCCCCAAAGCCCTCGCTTCCTATATCAAAGCGCACGATGCGGAAGCACTCACCTTCACCATCGGCAAGGACGTGCCCAAGGAATTGCTTCCGGCCACCAATGCCCCGCTGATTATCAACACCCCGACGAGTGTCCTTCCGGGCGGCCTGCTCGGTGTTATCGACTCGATGGATGAGACGGCCGACGGCTATGTCGTGAAGTACTCCAAGGTCAATTTCACGACCCTCTTCAAAGATCTTGACATGGATACGGACGAGATCGACCTCGACCGGTATGTGACCCGTATCGAAGACGCCGAGGGCAATGAGGTGCCTTTCACGAAGACGAAAGCCGCCGCCCAGACATCCTTCCATATCAACATACCGATGAAGGGATGGGACCTGCCGGCAGGCTTCACCCTGACACCCCAGATGGCCCTTGACATTGCCCTCAAGATGCAGATGATCGTCGGTGATTACAAGATCTCCACGCTCAACCTCAA
>DGVM01000202.1:0-2422 GCA_002395925.1 Bacteroidales bacterium UBA4284 | reverse complement strand
TCCCGCTCGGACCCGTCGTGCTCACCCCCGCCATCGACATCTATGCCATCATCGGTGCGGACGGCTCGGTCACCTTCACCGCCTCGGCGACAAACGTCCTGCATAGCGAGGCGGCGTTGCATTATGACGAGCAAAACGGACTAAGCGGCGATTTCAAGGCAGACCCTCCGGATTTCGGCAAAACCCGGTATGCGGCAGGCGTTACGCTTGACGGCGGTATCAGCTACGGACTCGGCATAGGCCCCTCCATCGGCATTTATACCGATGTCATCCAGGCCGGCCTGACCGTCAATCTGCGGCAGCGGGAGGGCCTCAGCACCAAGTTCGACCTCCTCGCCCTGTATGCCAGCCATAATAAGATGGATGATGCCATCTCATCCGCCCTTACCAATGCCGAGTATTCCATTTCCTGGCTGTTGGACGCCTCCCTGCACTTCCGCGCCCTGGGCGCATCGAAAGATTACGATATCCCTTCCATTACCCTCGACGGAGAGTCATACAAGCTCTTCCCGCCCATCGACTATAAAGATGTGGAGATGCTCCAGGATGCTGGCAAGTTCATTGTCAAGGCGAAGGTGTCCGGTCCATCGATGATCTCGGGCAGCAGGGGTTCCGATACCGGAGAACTGGTCTTGCGGATTTATGAGTCCGGGGCAGCTTCGGCATCCAAGGTATTCGACTTTGACCTGACTGCAGACAAGGCGCAGGCCCTTTGGGACGACAAGGATAATCCGCAGACCATTCAGGCAGAAGTCTCCGGGTTGGAGAACGGCAAGGAGTATTATGCTTCGATCTGTCTGAAAATGGGAGACAGTTTCCTGCCACTCCTCCAATTAGGCAAGCTCTTCTTCCTGGACAGCAAGACCTTGCAGGCAATCCGAGGCATTCTTTCCGACATCAAGGCTTGCGCCGCAAACGAATGGGAAGGTTGCAACTGGGATGATGAGACGCTCCCGGTCCTGGCTTATAAACACGTCAGCGTATACACGCCTTCGGATGGTGTAGTGATGCTTAATGTCGGAATAGCGGGAGCCTGGCAACTCGGCGAGAACCTGATTGTCAAGAATCATTCTGCCGACCTGAAGAATTTTAGATGGTGGCTGGACATTCGGGGGAATCCACAGCAGCATTTCGATACGATCGCCCTGGAAGACGTATGTCTGGATCGTTTCCAATATGATGAAATCGATCATAATCAGAACCCCGATGACACCAAGGCGTTTATCTGCCATTCCCCCTATTTCAGCGGCACCTATCCGAGAGTATCGGAAAGACTGGACCTCAGCGGAAGTGGCTATTGGCAGTTCTGGGATGAATCCTGGCACGAAGCCACTGAGATTGTTCTTGACAATTGCCAGTATCTTGAGCAACTATGCCTGATAACGGAAGAAGGCCATTCCGTCGCATCGCTTTCTGCCAAGAATTGCCCTGCACTCGAGTTGTTGAAGCTGAGTGGGAACATTGATATTTCTTCGACGGCTATTGGGGAAATCATCAGTTCTGCCAGCGGTAAAATGAGCTTGACGCTCTTCCTCGCCCAGGGGCTTGACGCCCTGACTATCGGGAACGGCGTGCGCTACGCCCAGTTATCCAACGTCCAAACGCTTGGTGCGTCCAATGCCGGCAATCTGGAAGAATTAGTCGTCCAGAAAGGCGTATCCCACTTATCCGTTTCAGATTGTCCGAAACTTGAAAAGCTGTCCGCTTCCTCCTACGCCGGCGAAGGAACCCTGGAATCTTTCAGCATTTCCGGCACCCCGAACATCAGCAACCTGGGTATTAATGGTCACCAAAAACTGAAGATGACGGTCCCTGCGGTATTCGACCAGATGAGAAAAGCAGGCAAGATGCTTAGTTACGATATCCGGTACGAATACATCTGGGGCAGCACCGATGAGGGCTCTTCCTTCACCACGGTAGATGATTCTGGCAACACAATCATCTGGCATCTGGCAAAACACGACTCCGATACAGGCGAATATATCTACTACCGCGACCGTGGCTACGGCTTCTACTACTCCGACGAGCCGGGCCGCGGCTACCATCTGAAAGACTAAATTGCCATGAAACGATTCCTGCCCCTCCTCCGCAGCCTCGCCGTCCTGCTCGGCGCGGCCCTGCTCTTTGCCTGCCAGAAACCGGACATCGGCGGACCGGATGACTCCGGCGGCAAGCCCGGCAAAACCATCCCGGTGGAAAGCGTCAAAATGGAATCAATCACTGTGGGCAGCAGCTTCCATGCTTTTAATGACCCAAGTGTTTTAGATAGAACTTGGCTCGGTCCTTTGAAGAGCATTTCCGTTTCCGGCTGCCCAAACTTGAAACGGGTGGAGATTTGTTCTGCCTATCTGAACGGAACGCTTCCCTCCTTTATTCAGGCCCTGGAAGGGAAGGGCTATGCCAGCTATCCCTACAAATACTC
>DGVM01000081.1:282-6005 GCA_002395925.1 Bacteroidales bacterium UBA4284 | reverse complement strand
AGTTTTTTCATCGTCCCATGCGTATAAATTGTTTCGGAGAATCGATATCCACCAGGAAAGGGTCCTCCCGGCGGGGATTAGTCTTGTCACTGGCCATCTTCTCAAAGCGCTCGAACTCCCATTTGATATAGTTCACGCCCTCGATTCCTGCGCTTCGCGGGTCCCTGAACAGCTTCTGATGCCCCTCGGCATCAAACATCCCGGTCTCGGACATACGCCGGTTGGCCCAGTCACGTCCCTCGAAGGCAAAGTGCGGCACGCCGTGCATCCGGCCGATAAACTGCACGTCCGTGATGACATCGAAACGGCTCAGCGGGCTCTTGATGGTATTCCCGTCTCCGTCCACGAGCAGGGCCGAGCCGTCCTCATAGCGGATGGCATAGCGCTCCGGTTTCTCGCAAAGCAGCTGCACCCGGCTCACCTCGTGGTCATTCATGTATTCGCTGATGCTGCTCATAGAGGGATGGTGTATTCGTTTCCGTCACTCCAGCCCTCCACGCCCACAGCGAATCCGGCGGGAGCAGGCATTTCGACAGGTGCTATGCCTTCCTGCTGCAGGGCGCCCATGATCTTGAAGTTCCACCAGAGGGGCTCCTCCCGGTCATCGTCATCAATCAGGTCGTCGATGATGATATAGGGATTGCTGAGGGTGACGATATAGTTGAGCTTGACCTCGTGGATACTGAACCAGGCTTTGTCCAGCCCTTCGCCGACGGTCATGTTGTAAATCTCGTTCTGGAGGTCGTAGGTCTCCACAAGGCTCTTGTGTTCAAACTTTTCGCTGAAATCGAGTGTGCCGTTGAACACAGGGATGTCCCGGCTGGCGATATTGTTCACGTCATTCCAGGGCCAGCCAAAAATGGTCCCAGCCATATAGACCTGGCCGGTAAGGTTGGCGTATCCATGTTCGCTAATGGCGATGCCGGCCTCCGCCATCAAGGGGTCGTACTCGGCCGTCATGTTTACGTGGCCGAAGGAATAGACCCAGTAGCTGTACTCGAAGGGATTGCCAAGCCCGTCCGTGACGGTCAGGCTAAGCATGGCCCTGCCGGGCATCGCCGTCTTGAGCATCCAACTCTGGGCTCCCGTGCGTTCCACGGTAAGCACCTTGGAATCTGTGCTTTTCAGGGAGTAGGTGGCCCTCTCGGAGTCGCTGGTTGCGGTCAGCAGCAAGTCCTGCCTGTCGTCGATGACCGACGGAGCATCCTCTGCAAAGAACTTCTTGGCATTGATATCCGTCGTGGGTGCCGCCTGGAGCGTGACTACCGGACGGGTTGGCTTAACGCGATTGTCCTGCAAGGTAAATCCAATCTGATCTGTCTTTTCCACCCTCCAGTCCGTTCCGCTCTGGCCGGGCACCTCACCGTGACCGACGGCTCTTGCGGTGATAGTCAGTTTTCCTTCTCCGATGGCCGTCACCTTGAACTGGTTCGGCAGGTCGCCAGGGACCATTTCCACTAGGTCAGGGTCCGAGAAACTAAGTCCGTATTCACTGATGATGGCCGTATTCGGAGTGGGAACGATGGTGAAAAGACGCTGCTCGCCGTAGTCCCACTTGGGGCTGTCGTTACTCACCTCGATGGTGATTCTTTCCAGTGCGCTATTGTCCTGTACGACCAGCTCTCTTGGGTCGCACGAAGCCAGGGCTAGCGCCGCTGCGGCTCCCGCCGCAGCTATAAGTAACTGTCTCATATGATTTTAGATTTTAGAAGATGTAAACCAATGAGAGGATTACTTCATTGGGCAGGATAAACCATTTCTGGCCCTCATCCTCCACCTTTCCGCAGCTGGGGCAGGTATAAGTGGTATACTTCATCCAGCCGCCCCAGAGTCCCAGTCCGAAGTCCAGGTTGAAATGCTCCTTGAGCATGAGGGAATATCCTCCGGAGAAGGCCGCGCCGAAGGCATCGCCCTCGGTCGCAGTCTTGGTAAAGATGCCTCCCTGGTTGAACTCCTGGTACTGGCCCTTCCCGGCAATCCACCATCCGGAATAGACATTCCACGGCCACCAGCGGGCGCCGATGGAATAGGCCTGCTTCCGGTCCTGCTTCTGGTCCGGATTGGGCTCGGAAAAGAGCCCGTTGAACGTATCCTTCTTTCCGAAGGTCCAGGGATTGAAACGCGCACCGGCATGGATGCTCCAGTGCTGGCCTACGGCTGCGGAACCCTCGATTCCGATGGTCCCGAGGTCGATGGCATCCGCGGCGTTCACGGCCACGGCCCAGGTCTGGGCCGCCGCCGTCGCCGCAAACATAATGAACAAAGAAACTACAACAACTAACTTTTTCATATACAATGGTTTTAAAGATTATTCAAAAAAGGAGAAAAGCCCTCGAAGAACCACCATTCAACAGCCTCATCCTTACTCTCCGGCAGCCCAGGGAGGGCTAAATCTCCATATCAATAATTGCAAAGGATTAAATGTGTCGCATTCTCATCGTCCGGTTCATACAGCTTCAGTTCGTATTTACTGTATGCTACTTTGCGGAATGGAAGCGGCTCTATCATTTCTCGCAGCTTCTCCCCGTTCCGGAGCGTCATCAGCCACCGTCCGCCACATTCGTATTGTAGGAAATGGAAGAGTACGGCATAATCCTGCAGCGTGTAATCCCAGCCTCCGTTCCGGATATAGTTGCCAAGTTCAGGCGGATCCAAATAGATGAAGTCTTCGCTACGGGGTTTCGTCCGGTTCAGAAACACTTTATACTCTGAGCCGCCAATATATGTGGCGTTCAGTTTAGCCCTCAGCTCCGGACTTCGAAGGAGCCCAATCTTGTTCTCCACTCTTCTGTCGTTGCCTTTCGCGCCCATATAAGGGACGTTGAATTCGTGGTGCTTATCCATCAGATATGCCGACGATGCATTATAGATTATAAGAATGTAGAAGAGCGAAACCCGAAGGTCATCCAAGGCCTTGTGGTGATTAAAAACATTCTGCAGATAGGAGAATACAGAGGCCTTGAGCGCCGTCCGGATCTTACTGACAATTATATCGACATCATAACTCTTCCCGGTTTTTTCTTCCTTGCTCATCCTGATAAATCTCCGGACTACATGAAAGCGCTTCTCCAGTTCAAAGGCGTAGTCGTCGGTCAGCCTTATGCTAAAGATGTTTTGGTACTTAATCCTGGACAGGTAATGATAAACCTCGGCCTGCATGTCTCCATAATTGGTTTGCTCCGTCCTGAATGCTTTATATGCCGAGATGAATCGATCTGCCAGCAGATAGTATTCCCGGTCAATGTTCAGCCAGGCATCCGTAAAGGATTCGAGATAAGCAAAGAAAAGACCACGTCCGCCTTTGACAGCCCGATAGAATTCAGCCAGTTCCCGGCAACGGTCATTGATGAAATACTCGCATGCTTTGACCTTGAGATAAAGAGCACCGGAACCGACGAAGGGTTCGTAATAGTTCCTTATGTCCAGCGGGAATAGGGAGAGCAGTAAGTCCGCCTCCCTTTCTTTGTTGCCTGTCCAGCTAATGATGGTTTCCATACGCTACATCAAAACTTTAAATCCAAGTCCCGCCTCGTAATGGACATTGGATATGGGGGACGAGAAATTGACCGGGAGAGCCGCTGCCACTGTAAAGGCGAAATGGTGGCTGACGAAGATTTCCATCGAGACTGCCGGAGATAAGCCATAGAGGAACTTTACATCCGCCAGCCCTGTATCCAGATAGTCGGGAAGCTTTTTCCAGGGGTCTGTGATTTCAACGCCCAGAAATATCTTTCCTCCCATATATAGATTAAGAAGACGATTCCGAGTACCGGCCACTCTGCACATATATCCTGAAGAAGCAACCGTGTGTATATAGTCGAGTGTATTGCCGGTACTTATTCTTACATGGTAGAGTTTCCCATCCACTCCCGCCTGCCAGAATCCGCCCAGTGTGTACTGCCCGTAGAAAGCATCGGCGCAGACAGAGGAGCCATTGTACAGTGCGGATATGCACAGGGAGGATTGGCCAGACATTGTCCGCTGCGCCGATGCCGGGAAAGAAAGAAGGGCGAGCGAAAGAAAAAGGATGGTATTTAGTAGCCTAAAACTCATATTCCGTAAACTCAAAATTTCTTTGCGTAAACAAATTGTTGTCGCAAAGTAAGGAAGATTTTTTGGATATTCCAAATATTTCAGATAATTTTGCGACAAATTTTTGTTTACATAATGCAAAAATTCAGGGACGATAGGCAAATGGATGGTTACGAAAAGGAATCACGCCGGCGTGATGAGCTTCTTCACGTAAACGGTGTCGCGTATATCGAGGGCAACCTGAAACTGGCCCATCTGCGCATTCTCATTGCTATCGTCAGCCATCTACAGTCGGCCATCCAATTCAAAGTGTCCAGACGCAAAAACGGAATAAGAATCCCGGATGCCTTTCTACCGCAGAAAGGAGAGGTGACAAAATGGGGACAGACGCGGATCCTGACCATCCCCGTGGAAGAATTCCATCTGGGAATCAGAAACGGAGGACGACTCAGGACCTATTTTGACGAGTTGCAGGAAACCCGCATTGTTTTTCCGGACCCGCACGAGTGTTCTTCTTCTCAATTCAATCTGGTCAATCGGTTCTCGGGGCTTATCGTGGGATACTCTTTCCCTGCCTATTCGAAGAATGTCGACATCTACCTTCAGGAAGAGATGGTCGGGCGACTGCTTCTCACGGAAGAGGGGTATTCCAGCTATTCGCAGTCATCGGCCCTTTCCCTGACAAACAAATACACAGTCCGAATCTACTGGCTAATATCATCATGGCGGAACAAGGGCGGATTCGTCATCTCGCTGAGCAATTTAAGAAGGATTCTCTGCCTGTCAGAAGCGTATGAACGCTTTGACAATGTCTCCTCAAAGATTATCGAGCCCGCTCGGAGGGAATTGAGAGCCCGCTTTCCCATCTGGTTTGAGATTCGTCAATATGAGTCCGGGAATGACCGGCAGCTGGCATTCAAGGTTAAGATTGCCATGACCGATGAACAAAGGCGGGCGGAGATGCGAAAGGCTTACGATATCTGCTTCAATATTCTCACCGCCGTTGGCGCAAACATAGGAACCATCGGCGCTATCTTCGCAAAGGTGGAATTCGAGGACCTGCGGCCCTTCATGGCTAAAATGATGGATCTGGTTTCCTATGTCCGTGAGAACCGTCACATCAAAGATGTCAATCGTTACCTGACCTCATCAATGGACATCTGGTTTGCTGACTGGCTGGAGCGCTACGAGAGGATTGATCAGGAAGAAGGTCAGTAATCCTTTTTCTTTTTCAACGCGTGCGATTGTAGAGAGTTTGTATTATCCATTGATAATCTATTGTATAGCGTCCAAATGCCTGATTTAGCAACTGAAAATCAGGCAAATACATCGTTTCCTGCAGCCGCTTTCCCTAAGTTTTGACGAACTTTTGGCCTCGCCGTCCTAAGATTTGACGCACCTCGTCCTAAATTTTGACGAACTTTCTCCTAAGTTTTGACGAACCTTCCGAGCGCTCCCTAAGTTTTGACGATTTTTCCTTGAAAAGGGGCCATTCGGGATTGCCTATCACGATACCATCTGTGCTCAGATGTGAAAAACGGCCATACAGTGCTCTGTACGGCCCCCTAATTTTTGACGAACCTCTGTTTTGTCTCCCTAAATTTTGACGAACTTTTCCTATCCCGCTCCGACCGAGTTCCCGTCAGCACATCGGACTGGGCGCAGGAGCGCCCGCCCGCTGCACTGCCGTG
>DGVM01000081.1:0-232 GCA_002395925.1 Bacteroidales bacterium UBA4284 | reverse complement strand
CCGCTGCACTGCCGTGAACTCCGTCGTCGCTTGGCGGCGCTTGAGACCGCTACGTCGGCAGAGCCGCCGCAGCCGTCTCACCCGGTAGCAGACTGGCACCAGCGTGGCCGGCACCAGACTGCTCCTCGGGCCGCGCCTTCACCGCCCGTCAGTCGGGCAAGCCCGCCTGACCGGCTATTCGATTAGATTAACTTGATGGAATTAATGATTCGTCCGCACGGGACTCCTTCCC
>DGVM01000047.1:12627-31412 GCA_002395925.1 Bacteroidales bacterium UBA4284 | reverse complement strand
TCGCGCAGCCTCAGCTGGCGGGCTATTTCTTCGGCGGCCAGACGGTTCACCTCGAAAGTATTCTCTTCCTGGTCGTTGGTCTTTGCACGGATGCCGCTGTTGACGTCGATGACACCGAGGGCCTCGGTTGTCTCGATTACAAGGTACGCCCCACCCTTCATAGGGACTATCTTTCCGAAGGAACTCTTTATCTGCCTTGTGACCTCGAAGTGGTCGAAAATCGGTTCCTTCCCCTCGTAGAGCTTGACTATTTTTTCCTGCTCCGGTGAGATGAGGGAGATGTATCGGCGAGTTTCCTCATAGATTTTCTCGTCGTTTACGTAAACGTTGGAGAAACTGTCGTTGAGGAGGTCGCGGAGGACGGTGGTGGTTTTGGAATACTCCGTAAACAGCAGTCCTATGCTTTTGTTTCTCGAAATCTTCTTCCAGGAACTCTCCCACTTCTCTATGAGGGATTTGAGTTCGGCTACCAGCACGGCAGCGGAACTGCCCTCGGCCGCAGTGCGTATGATGGCACCGTAGTTACGGGGAAGGATGTTGCCTACGAGGGTTTCGAGCCTGCGTTTTTCCTCTTTCGAGGAAATCTTTTGGGAGACGCTCACCTTCTGTGCGAAGGGGAGCAGCACGATGTTGCGTCCTGCCAATGAAATCTCGGCTGTCAGTCTGGATCCCTTTGTGGATATCGGTTCTTTAACTATCTGGCCTATTATCATCTGCCCGGGTTTGAGGTAATCCTCGATGCGCCCCTCTTTGGCAAGCGGGGTGCCTATTTTGATACCAGAGAAAAACTCCTGCAGATTGCGGTTGGGATTGCTGTCGCGCACGAAAGTGTCGAATGCGTCGAAATGCAGGCCCAGGTCCAGATAATGGATAAACGCTTCCTTGCTGTCGCCGATGTCCACAAAAGCAGCATTCAGCGCGGGAAGTATTTTCTTGACTTTTCCAAGATATACATCCCCCACCGAAAAACTGCGACCCTGACTCGATTCTCTGCTGTACTCGATGAGGCGGTGGTTCTCCATGAGAGCCAGCCGCACCTCGGACGAGCCAACGTCGACCACAAGGTCTTTGACTTGGTTTTCGGACTCCATTTGGGACGGTTAGGGTAAAACAAAAGGCCCGCCGGATCCCCCGCCGGGCCTAAAGCGACTTTTTATTTCTTTTTGTGTCTGTTGAGGCGGAGACGCTTCTTGCGTTTGTGCGTCGCCATCTTATGCCTCTTATGCTTCTTTCCGTTGGGCATATAAGAAAAATGTTAAATTATTTCTGAAGCTCGGCAACGAAGGCCTTGGACGGCTTGAAGGCAGGGATGTCGTGCTCAGGAATGGTAATGGTGGTCTTCTTGGTGATGTTCCTGGCGGCCTTTGTTGCGCGATGCTTGATGATAAAGCTGCCAAAACCACGAAGATACACGGGCTCTTTCTTTACTACGGATCCCTTGATAGCTTCCATGGAAGCCTCGAAAACAGTCTGGACTGTTACCTTTTCAATGCCGGTTGCCTTTGCAACTTCACTGACGATTTCTGCTTTTGTCATATCTTTAAGTATATGTTAGTTGGTTAATTAACCGTGTTTCTGATTGAGAACGCAAAATTATAACTTTATTTTTAACAATCAAAATATTTTTAAGTCTTTCTTTGGCACAGAGATTGACCAGATAGGGATTCGGACAGATTTTACCCTTTTACTGACAATTTGACACTGACAATATGAAGCAAGATATAAACATTATTCCTGTCGTGCAAGGAGAAGTATCCTCGAAGCTCGACGAGTCCCAGCTTCCCGACGTACTCCCGATCCTGGCGCTCCGAAACGCCGCAGTGTTTCCGGGAACGGTATTCCCTATCACCATAGGGCGGGAAAAATCCATCCGTCTCATCCAGGACGCGGAGCAGCACGATTTCTTTATCGGCGCCGTGCCGCAGAAAGACGTAACCGTCGAGGAGCCCTCGGCGGAAGACCTCTACGAGTTCGGCACCGTCTGCCGCATCCTCAAGACCCTGGAGATGCCTGACGGCACGCTGACCGCCATTCTGCAGGCCTTCAAACGCATCCGTGTCGATGCCATCGTAGGCATGGACCCTTATATAACCGCACGTGTGCTGTACCTGCGCGAGCTGGCGTACAATGCGGCATCTGCCGACGTAAAAGCCATGTCCGAGGCCATCAAGGACAAGGCCATGCAGGTGCTCCGTTCGTCCAATCTCGGCTCCCGCGAATCCATAGGCGCACTCAAGGCCATCGACAACTTCGAGTTCCTGGTGAATTTCGTAGCCACCACGATCGATGTCGAGAACTTCCGCGAGAAGATGGAACTGCTGCAGTACGACGACATCAGCGTGCGTGCCATGAAACTGCTCGCCATACTCGACATGCAGGTTCAGCTGATGAAGCTCAAGCAAGACATCAACCAGAAGGTCAAAAGCGAAATCGATCAGCAGCAGAGGGAATATTACCTCAACAGCCAGCTCCGTACCATCCAGGAAGAGCTCGGCATGGATGATGCCGAAGACGTGGACAAGCTCCGCGAAAGGGCCGCTGCCAAAAAGTGGCCCGAGGCCATAGCGCAGGCCTTCGAAAAAGAGCTCTCCCGCCTGCAGAAGCACAATCCCAACTCCCCCGACTACAGCATCCAGTACAATTATCTCGACTTCATGCTGCAGCTCCCCTGGGACGAGGTCAGCGAGGACAATCTTGACCTTTCGCACGCCCAGCAGATCCTTGACGAAGACCACTACGGGCTCGATACCGTTAAGGAGCGTATCATCGAGTACCTTGCCGTGCTCAAGCTCAAGGGCAACATGAAATCGCCCATCCTCTGCCTCTACGGGCCTCCGGGAGTGGGCAAGACATCGCTTGGCAAGAGCATCGCCAAGGCTCTCGGACGCAAGTATGTCAGGATTTCCCTCGGCGGCATGCACGACGAGGCCGAAATCCGCGGCCACCGCAAAACATACGTCGGTGCCCTCCCCGGACGTATCCTCAACGGAATCGCGCGTGCCGGCACCTCCAACCCGGTGATCGTGCTCGACGAAATCGACAAACTCGGAGCCGACTTCAAGGGCGATCCGTCATCGGCGCTGCTGGAGGCTCTCGATCCCGAGCAGAACTCCACCTTCCACGACAATTACCTCGACCTGGACTACGACCTGAGCAAGGTAATGTTCATTACGACCGCCAACAGCATCTCGCCGGTCCAGCCTGCGCTGCTCGACCGTATGGAACTCATCAACGTTTCCGGCTACCTCGCAGAGGAGAAGGCGGAAATCGCCAAGAACTTCCTCCTTCCCAAGCAGCTCCGCGAGCACGGACTCGACTCCAAGACTCTCAAGGTCAGCGCTGCTGGAATCAAGGCCATCATCGACCAGTACACCCACGAAAGCGGCGTGCGCGGTCTGGAGAAGCAGATTGCAAAGCTCGCACGTGTCACTGCCAAAAAGATAGCCCTGGGTCAGGAGTATCCCGGAACCATCAAACCGGAGCACCTCAAGGAGTATCTCGGCCTGCCTACGAATTTCCACGACATGCAGAAGGGCAACGAAGCCCCCGGTGTCGTGACCGGCCTCGCCTGGACTCAGATGGGAGGCGAAATCCTCTTCGTAGAGAGCTCGGTGAGCAACGGGAAGGGCGTCATGACCATGACCGGCAACCTGGGCGACGTGATGAAAGAATCGGCCACCATCGCCTACCAGTACATCAAAGCCCATCCCCAGATGGCGAAGATGGATTCCAAGACCTTCTCCGAGAAAGACATCCATGTCCACGTACCCGAGGGTGCAACTCCCAAGGACGGCCCGTCGGCGGGTATCACCATGGTCAGCTCCATGGTCTCGGCCCTGCGCGGAGAGTGCGTCAGGAAAGGCATAGCCATGACAGGAGAAATGACACTCCGAGGACGCGTACTGCCAGTGGGAGGCATCAAGGAAAAGATACTGGCCGCAAAGCGGGCCGGAGTCCACACCATCGTAATATCCGAAGAGAACCGCAAGGATGTGGAGGACATCAAGGAAATCTATGTCCGCGGGCTCACCTTCCACTACGTAGAGACTATCGACGACGTAATCAGCTACATCTTCGAATAGGCCCTGCAGCTTATATCAGAGCCGGAGCAGAGGGACGCTTACTCCCCTGCTCCGGTTTTTGCGTATGCACGCCATTTTTCCAGCAGCTCCGACATATCGCGCGGCATCGGGCTCTCGAAGCAGATGAATTTGCGCGTCGCAGGATGTACGAAGCCCAGGGTGCGGGCATGCAGCGCCTGACGGGGGCATATCTTGAAGCAATTGGAGATGAATTGCTTGTATTTGGCATAAATGGTTCCCTGACGGATTTCAGTGCCGCCGTATTTCTCGTCGCCGAAAATGGGATGCCCTATGCTGGAAAGATGCACGCGTATCTGGTGCGTGCGCCCGGTTTCGAGTTTACATTCCACCAGCGACACAAAGCCGAGCCGCTCCAGCACTTTCCAGTGCGTGACGGCCCTCTTGCCCTTTTCGGGGTCGGTAGTGGTACAGAAACGAAGACGGTCGGAAGGGTCGCGCATGAGGTTGGCGTCCACGGTGCCCTCGTCGCCCGGCATGTCGCCCCAGACTATCGCAACATAGCGACGTTCTATCGAATGTTCGAAGAACTGACGGGCGAGGCGCATCTGGCTTTTGTCATTCTTGGCCACCACAAGGAGTCCGCTGGTGTCTTTGTCGATACGATGCACCAGCACCCCCATGCGGTCGTCGCCTTCATCGTCCGCCGTCTGACTGATGCCCAGATGGAATGCCAGGGCATTTACCAGCGTACCCTCATAGTTACCGTGTCCGGGATGCACCACCATACCAGCCGGCTTATCGACGATGAGCACGTCGTCGTCTTCATACACTATGTTGAGAGGGATGTCCTGGGGAATTATCTCGACTCCGCGGCGCCTGTACGGCATAACGAAACGGATGACGTCGCCAGGGCGTACTATGTAGTTGGCTTTTACCGTCTTGTCCCCTACCTGCACGAAGCCTTCGCGGATGGCGCACTGCACGCGGTTGCGCGAAGTATGCTCCATGTGGGTGGACATGAACTTGTCGATGCGCAGAGGCGCCTGGCCGGGATCGACCTCCAGGCGGAAATGCTCGAACAGTTCCTGCTCTTCGGAGAGAATCTCGGGATCAGTCTGCGGGCTCGTCAGCATCAAGCTTGAGGTAAAGTGTGACTCCGGTGCCCATTACGGTCGGATAACCGGTAGCCGCAGGGCGCTGGGAATATACTACGGCGGCAAGCGAATCGCTGTAGGTCCGGACCGACTTGTCGAAGATCAGGGCACTGACGTTCAATGAGTTGTCGTGCAGGGCGCTGACCGCGTTGAGATACCTGTAGCCGTGAAGCTTGGGTACGTATGTCATGGCGTCGGAACCGTTGAGTCCGAGAGTGAGGTCGATGACGGAGCCGCTGTAAATCTCCTGACCGGGAGCAATGTCGCGTCCGTGCATCTGCTGGCGGAGCACATTGTTCGTGGCTATGTCGCTGACGTAGTTGAGCCTGCCGAGGGTAAGGCCCCTGGAGACCAGTTCAGCCTTTGCCTGACGCAGCGAGACGTGTATCAGGTTGGGCATGGATACCTTCTTGGGAACTACGGAGTTGATGGTCAGGGAAATCTTCCTGCCGGGCTTTACGCTGGAACCGGGTTTGGGAAGCTGGCTTACGACCGCACCGCGATGAACCCTGCGCATAAACACGGAATCAATTACCTGGACGCGCAGGCCGGCCGAAGACGCCGCATGACGGGCATCGGCGACGCTGAGGTTCGTCAGGTCGGGAACCGTCACTTCCTTGCCGTGACGCGTACGGATTGAAAGATATATGCTTGCTATAGCTACGATAAGCAGCACGAACACCACTCCGAGCAGCAGGTTGCGGACTATCCAGGCACCTTTGAATGAACTGTCTTTCTTTGCCATATCACACAAAGATAATACTTTTTATCGTATATACGATATTTGATGAACGCCTGCTCAGTTTTCGCGCTTGCGGAAGAGGCTGACGGCCAGTAAAGCTGCAAGCAGCAGGAAAACCAGCGTACAGACACGCCCCACGACATCGCCGTGGCGGGTAAAGAATGTCTGGCGGGTGTTGACATTGACGCTGCCGCGCAGCACCGCTTCCTCCCACCAGGGGGTGCGCGAAACTATATCGCCCCGCTGATTGATGAAACAGCTGATGCCGGTGTTGCCGCAGCGGGCGATGTCGCGCCGGGTCTCTATGGCCCGCAGACAGCTGTAACTGCAATGCTGCCTGTAACCTGGCGTATCGCCCCACCACGCATCATTGGTAATGACGGTGAGGAATCCTGCGCCGCGGGAGGCATACCCTGTGCAATACTCTCCATATACTGATTCATAGCACACGGCGCATCCGAGGGGTGTCCCGTCGGCAAGGTGCAGCAGCGAAATCTCCTCCTGCCCCGAATCGCGTCCCATGAGCGCAGTCGCCCCGAACTTGGGGGCAAGCCAGTTGTCGATGGGCACGAATATCTTGGGATAAGGCGTCATTTCCACGCCGACCACAAGCTTGCTCTTGTGGAAAATCTCGGTCCTGCCGTCAGCAGAGAGAACTATGGCGCTGTTGTGAGGCATCCTCCAGCCGCTTCCAAACGGGAAACTGTTAAGGCTCGGAGCGCTGCGGGTGTTGAAGATTTCGTTTGTAACCGCGCCGAAGAGAAAGTCGGTTCCGGGATGACCGGCAAGGAAGCTGTGAAAGCGCTGCCACGAGGCGGACGAATGTATATCGTTGAGTATAACGTCGGAAGTAAACGTTTCCGGTGCGATAAGCAAGTCTGCCGGGCTCTCTTCGAGCTCGGGCCCCACGAGACTGAGCAGCAGGTCGTTCTGGGCGCTCTGGCTCATGGAGCCGAACTTCTTGTAGGGGTCGAGATTGGGCTGGCCTATGACTACGGAGACCTGCTTTTCCGAGCGTTCCTGGTACGTTGCGTACATAATACCGGAAAGCACGGGGACGCCGGCGAAAAGCAGCAGGAGCGCCGAAATTACGGCCGCACGCGCCACCCCGGTCCATTCCTTCCACCTGCCGCCGGAAACCGCCGTCAGCAGCGAGAAGAGCCCGAGATTGCCGCACCATACCCAAAGAGAGCCGCCAAGGGTTCCCGTTATGCTGTACCACTGGATATCATTGATGCTGGTAGCGAAAGCGTTACCCAGGACGAGCCAGGGCCAGGAAATCTGGGCCGAGGTCAGATACCATCTCTCCCACGCTATCCATGCAGCAGCAAGAAGTATGTAGGGCAGCACGCCGCCAAGACGCTTTCGGGCAAGGCGGAAAAGTCCGAACACCAGCGACATCTGCAGCGCGTTGGCAAGCACTGCGAATATCCCTCCGCCTACCGTCGCATTGCAGACCCAGAACGTAGTCAGGGCATTCCACAGCACAAAGCAGCTGTAGTGCCAGATCCAGAAGCGTTTGATGCCGGCGCCATGGGCTATATACTCTGCGACAAGCAGAGGGACGAATCCGACGAGGGCCACTAAACCGCATCCCGGAATGAGCCACGGGATGCTCAGCAGCACTCCGGAAGAAAGGCTCAGCAGCCAAAGGGCTGCGCTGGTGGAGATTCTGGGTTTCACTGTGTCTGATTATGATTTGGTGCCGTCCTATCTGCGGCCGGGACCGCCGGGACCGCCATGGCCTCCGGGGCCACGCATCTTGGAACGGTCAAAGTTGCCGAAGCGATAGGTCAACGAAAGGATTATATAGCGCCCAAGGGTGTTGTTGTAAACCTCGGAATGGTAGTTGGAACTGTCGGATACGCTTACGTTCTTGGCCTGTCCGAGAATGTCGTAGCCCTTGAGCGCAAGAGTCACCTTCTTCTTGAAGAGGAGTTTCTGGATTTCGGCGTTAAGGATATGCTCGGGCCGATAGTTCAGGGAGCTCTCGTAACCGTTGTACCAGTTGTAGTTGTATTCGCTCTTGAAGGTGAGTCCCGGAGAGTCCCAGGTCCAGTTGACGGAAGCCCTGACCTGGTTGTTGAAGGTAGGGTTGACTTCCTTTTCACTGATGGTGTACCAGGACTTATTGACCCTCGTGCGTCCGCTGAGGGCGAGCTCGATGTTGTCTTTGCGGTACGTCACCCTCAGGCGTTCAGTCGCGCTGACGGTCCTGATGACGTTCTCCTGGAATTTGAAATCTCCGCGCTCGTATGCCTCCATGAACTCCTTGTACTGCATGTCGCCGGTCTGCGCATCGTAATAGTTGTCGATGAGGGCGGTCACGTCGTCGCCTCCGATAAAGGAAGCATTGGTGCTGTAGTTGGCCCTTGCCATCTCGCTGATGCTGAAACCGGACTGTCCCAGGGGGATGTTGGCGAACAGATTGGCGCCGAAGCTGAAGGAGTCGTGTCCGTTGAAAGGCATGGAGTAGGCAGCGCCGTTGGTGCCGTACCAGGTTGCGCTGGTTATGGCGTCCTGCACGTAACTGCCGTTGAAACGCACGTTGACGGAAGTAAATGTCTTCTTGTTGTTGAAGCGGTAGTCGCCGAACAGATTGTGGCTGAAGTAGGGTGCCAGATAGGGATTACCGAACGAAATCCGGAGCGGGTTGGTATTGTCGGGCACCGGTATGAGCTGAGAGACGCTCGGCTGGTTGGAGGAGCCGCGGTAGAACATGCGCATGTTGGCATTTTCTCCCATCTCCCACCAGAGCATTCCCGTAGGAGCAAAGCGCCAGCGGGTATCATCGTAAGGGTCGAGCTGCTGCCCGGCGCGGTATGTCTCGTTGTGGGTGGTGGTAGGGATGGCCGAGAAGCCCAGCTGGGCGCGGAACTTGTCGGTCTGGTAAAGGAAGTTGCCGCCGATGTCGTGACGCCTGCTGTCATTTATGACGCTGTTGGAGTAGTAAGGGTCGTATTCTCCGCCGTTGGTGTTGTCGTATGTCTTCTTTTCCGAGGTGGAACGGGACCAGCGGTAGCCATAATTGGCCTCCACGAAGAATCCTTCGCCCAGGGGCTCAGTGTATGTGACACGCCCGAACACCGACTGGGAATTGCTCTTCTGGTCTATCGTCTGGTCGGTCACCTGATGGTCCTGCCATGAAGCGTCCGCACCGTAATCGGAGAACACATTGGACCTGTTCAAGGAGTTGAGCTTGTTGTTGGAGAAACTGTACCGGCCCATTACAGTAAGGGTACGGCCCGGCTTTCCGAGTCTCTGGCGAAGGAGGCCGAAGCCGCTGACGTTGACGTTGCGGTTTTCGCCGCTGTTGTCGGAATCGCCTTTGTTTATCTTCTCCAGTACGCCGCTGCGGTCGTAGTCGGTGGAGTAGTCACTCTGCTGGAGGAACGAACCGCCGCCGAAGTTAACCTGCGGCTGGAAGAGGACGGAAGTGTTCTCGGAGAACTTGTGGTCCAGGCGCATGCCGAAACGGTGTCCCCAGCTGCGGGTGTCGTTGAAGCCGTCGGAATTGTAAATCTGATTGTAGTCCGACAGGTAGGTAGTGCGGGAACTCTGCTCCTCAATATACTTCTGGGTATTGTTGTACAGGTAGTTGCCGCTGATATCCATCTTGTTGTCGAACAGGTTGCTAGCAACATTGGCGCCTCCCATCCAGGAGGTGGTAATGCCGTTGTTTCCGCCCCAGCCGCCGTTACCGCCGCCGAATCCGCCGCCGCCACCGCGCATATTGCCCATCATGTTGCCCGACAGGTCGTTGAATCCGCGGTTGTTGGTATTGTTGGCGTTGGCTATGATGGAAATCTGTGTCTTCTCTGTGAATTTGCCAGTAAAAGCAGCGCCCTGATAGCGCCAGCCGTCGTTCTTCCAGTCCTTGCCCTCGGGATACTGGGATGCGGGCTTGATGTCGTGGCCGCCGCCTGCGGAAACATTGCCGAATGCGCCGTTCATCATGCCGGGGCGTACGCTCAGGTCGATTACGGTCTCTTCTTCGCCGTCGTCGATGCCGGTAAACTCGGCCTGCTCAGACTTCTTGTCGATGACCTTGAGCTTGCTGATTACCTTTGCAGGGATATTCTTGGAGGCAAGCTGAGGATCGTCGAGGAAGAATGTCTTGCCGCCTATGGTTATCTTATTGACGGTTTTACCGTTGATCGTTATGGAGCCGTCTTCGGAGACGTCGAAGCCGGGGAGCTTTTTGAGAAGGTCCTCAAGAACGTCGTTGTCAGTGGTCTTGAAAGAGTTGGCGTTGTACTCGATGGTATCTTTCTTGACCAGGATGGGATTGCCGACGGCAGATACGGAAGCAGCCTCGAGCTGCTCTCGGTCGGGATCCATCTTGACCTCGCCCATCTCCCTGTCGTCGGGCATCTTTATCTTTTTCTCAAAGGCCTTGTAGCCGAGGAGTTCAGCCTTCAGGATATAGGTTCCTGACCGGACGCCGCTTATCTCGACCTTGCCGTCCGCATCGCTGAGTACATACTTGTCGGGCTTGCCTGCTTTTTCCCTGGTAAGGGAAACGGTGGCAAAGCCGACAGGCTCACCGCTGGAAGAATCCTTAAGGACGGCCTTGAGGGTGTTTTGGGCAAAAGCGCCGGTGCCGAGCAGCAACAGTGCCGCCACAGCCAGGAGATATCTTTTGAAACTACTCATAACCTTCTTTTGACGCGTGTGCGCGATTGAGGTTTAAACACTACTACTATTTAATTCTGTCGGGGTTGGCAGCGATGAACTTTTCCCAGGACCCGCCGCCTCCCTTGGAGGCAAGAGGGCTTTTGAGCTGGTAGTAATGGCACATCGCGATTGCCAGTGCATCGGTTGCGTCAAGGTGACTGGGGTCGATGTCTATGCCGAGCGTACGCTCAACCATCAGAGCCACCTGTTCCTTGGATGCCGCTCCGTTGCCGCATATAGCCTGCTTGGCCTTGCGCGGAGCATATTCGTAAACGCCTGCTCCATGCAGGAGAGCGGCCGTCATGGCGGCTCCCTGGGCACGTCCCAGCTTGAAGATAACCTGTGCGTTGCGTCCGTAGAACGGAGATTCTATCGCAAGGTCGTCGGGATTGTGCAGTTCGCACAGGGCGCAGACTTTTTCGTGTATTATCCGCAGTTTCTCATAGATGTCTTCGACACGGCGCAGGTCAAGCACGCCCATATCAACGTATGACGGATGGCCTGCCGCATCCACACGGACAATCCCGAAACCAAGAAGGTTGGTTCCGGGATCGATTCCGAGTATAGTGCGGGACTTAGTCAATCTTGTCGAATCCTGTATAGGGACGGAGTATTTCGGGAATGACGATTCCGTCCGGGGTCTGGTTGTCCTCGAGCAGGGCCGCGACTACGCGGGGAAGCGCGAGAGAAGATCCGTTGAGCGTATGGGCCAGCTGGGTCTTGCCGTCCTCGTCGCGGTAGCGAAGGTGAAGACGGTTGGCCTGGAAGGTCTCGAAGTTGCTGACGGAGCTGATCTCGAGCCAGCGTTCCTGGGCTGCGCTCCAAAGCTCAAAGTCGTAGGTAATGGCGGAAGTAAAGGACATATCGCCGCCGCAAAGGCGCAGGATGCGGTATTTGAGGCCTAGCTTATTCACTATGCCCTCCACATGGGCTACCATCTCGTCGAGTGCCTTGTAGCTGTCCTGAGGCTTTTCGACGCGGACGATTTCGACCTTGTCGAACTGATGCAGGCGGTTGAGACCGCGTACATCCTTGCCATAGCTGCCGGCCTCGCGACGGAAGCAGGGAGTGTAAGCCGTAAGACGCTGAGGAATCTGGTCCGCAGGGAGGATTACGTCGCGGAAGATATTCGTCACGGGGACCTCTGCGGTAGGCACGAGATAGAAGTCATCAACCTCGCAGTGATACATCTGGCCTTCCTTGTCGGGAAGCTGGCCGGTACCGAATCCGGAGTCGCGGTTTACGACCACGGGAGGCTCGACTTCCTTGTAGCCGGCCGCAGTGTTGCAATCGAGGAAGAAGTTAATCAGCGCCCTCTGAAGCTTGGCTCCCTTGCCCTTGTAAACGGGGAAACCGGCACCGGTTATCTTGACTCCGAGGTCGAAGTCTATGATGTCGTACTTCTTGGCAAGCTCCCAGTGAGGAAGTGCGTCCTGAGGGAGCTTCACCTCGGGGCCGCCCATCTTGACGATCTCGTTGTCCTCGGCGCCCTTGCCGGGTTTTACCAGGCTGCAGGGCATATTGGGCATTAGAACGAGGTTGGATTCCATCTGGCGGGCAGCTTCGTCCATTTCGGCGAGCAGCTGGCCCGACTTGTTCTTGAGCTCGGCTACGGCGGCCTTGGCCTTTTCGGCCTCGTCGCGCAGGCCCTGCTTCATGAGGGCGCCTATCTCGGCAGCCTTCTGCTTCTGCTGGGCAAGGAGTGCATCGGCCTCCGTCTGGAGGGAACGGCGGCGGGCATCCAGTTCCAGGACCTTGTCCACTATGGGCTGGGCGTCGAAATTCTTTATCTTGAGTTTTTCTATGACCGCCTTGGGGTCATCCCGAAGTGACTTGAGTGTTAGCATAGCTCTGTTTTTAACAAAAAATGACCTGCTACTCCGAGGGCCGAAGAGCAAGTCATTCGATTTTCATAATTCCTGATTCCTAGCTCTCGAAAGGAACTACGGAAACATAGGACTTGTCGTCTCTCTTGCGAGTGAACTTGACGGTGCCGTCGATAAGTGCGTAAAGAGTGTGGTCCTTGCCCATGCCGACGTTTGTGGAAGGGTTGTGGACTGTTCCTCTCTGGCGGACTATGATGTTGCCGGCCTTTACGACCTCGCCGCCGAATTTCTTGAGACCAAGGCGTTTGCTTTGCGACTCACGACCGTTCTTTGAACTGGATTGACCTTTCTTGTGTGCCATAATTCTTAAGCGATTTCGTTGATTTTGATCTTGGTAAGTTTCTGACGGTGGCCGTTGAGCTTCTGGAAGCCCTTGCGACGGATCTTCTTGAATACAAGAACCTTGTCGGCCTTTGCTTCGTCATCGAGGACGGTGGCCTTGACCACTGCGCCCTGCACATAGGGAGTTCCTACCTTTACGGCGTCTCCGTCTGCTACGAGGAGAACCTTGGAGAACTCTACACCAGCACCTTTGGCATCGGCGAGCCTCTGCACAAAGATTTCGTTGCCAGCCTCTACTTTAAACTGCTGGCCTGCAATGTCTACGATTGCGTACATCAATCAAACAATTTAAATGTTTGGACCGTAAGCGTCTGCTCTCCGGCAGCTCTTTACCTGCTCATCGGTCATAAAAGCCTGCAAATATAGTTATTAATTCCTTTCCGGCAAAATTTTTTTCACTCTCATTTCCAAATGCTTGCTCGACTGAGCAGGCGGCGGCCAGGGTGTTCCGTTTCTCCGCTCTCGCTTCGCTCGGCCCCTCCCATCGCTGGCGATGGGCCCCTCCCGCTACATGCGCGGGTGCATACGGCTTCGAAACGGAACACCCTGGCCGCGGCTGCCTACTCAGTCGATATGTGGAAATAATATTTGGTAACCCAGTATTCAAACAGAGGGTCGATGATGTGCGGAACGTCCTCGGAATCGAAGGTGACGATTTCTTTTTTGCAAAGAGCGTCCTTGAGCCGGCGCACGTTGGCGGAAGAATTGAGGTTGTACCGGTGGATGACCTCTGCGCTGCTGAACTTGGTATGCCCGTCCACAATCGCGCGGAGCAGGCAGACCTGGAAGGTGGTAAGGTCGGCCATGATGGCCTTGAACGACGGCTCGTGAATAGCCACAAGGTCGGAAAGCGCCTCCAGCAGCACCGGCTCCATGATGTAGCCCTTGGAGAGGGAGTCACAGATCGAGGCAAAAAAGTTGATGTAGTATATATTGTCCCGAAGCAGCTTGCAGGCGCCGGTGAGCAGTTCCTTGTCGATGACCTTGCCGCTCGCAAGGAAGCCGCGGTTCACCGAATCCACAATGTCTTTCGTCTCGATAGGCGTGAGCTCCACCCTCTCGACCTGCCGGAAGAAAAGCTTGCGGCGGGAGAAGATTTCCTTCATTGCATTGACGGAAGAGCCGTACAGGATATACGACGCACGGGCGCGGTCATCTGGCGTACGGGCCTTGAAGACCTCCTGCATAAGACCGCATATCCGTTCACCGTCTTCGGTCAGCATCACGTTCTGGAAATCATCGATGCACACGTAGAACTTGCGGCCGCTGCGGCGCGCAAGCCTGTACGGCAGCGAAAGCAGGGTGCGGATATCGTCGTCGTCAATGTCCCAGCCCAGGGCAAGCAGGCTCCCGGAATTCTCGTAAACCTGCTCGTCGAAGACGAAATGGGTCTTGCCCAGAAGCTCCGCCACAAGCACCGAATATTCCTGTTTGGAAGCGCCGAAAAGCTTGAGCATGGAGGAGCCGAGGAGAAGACAGAAATCACTGATGCAACGGACATTAAGCAGAGATACACTGGCTATGTTGAACTGTATCCCAGAAAGCTTCATGTCGTAGAAAGCCTGTTGGAGCAGCGAATCCTTGCCGGTCTTGGGCGGTTCGTACATCACTACGTTTTCGCCCTCACGAAGCAGGTTTGCCAGGACGGGGATTTCCGTCTTGCGGCCTATGAAGTTGCGGCCGGACACAGGCCGGTTGTACACGAAAGGAGTATCCATCGGATGGTTTGGTAACAAAAATGTTCCGCAAATTTGCGAAACATTTTTGTCATATGCAAGCCGGGCGGTACAGTCTGCCTACTGAGCGTCGTCAGCGGCTTTCTTGAAAAGGGCGTACGCCTTAAGAAAAGTACGGTGGTCGATGGCCGGATTGCCGTAGAGCACGGTCCCGCGCTTGCGTACGTTGCCTATCACCGCCGACTTGGCGCAGACCGTTGTGCCGTCGGCGATGGAAATATGTCCGTTGACACCGACCTGCCCGCCCAGGATCACGCCTTCGCCAACCTTGGCGGAGCCGGCGATTCCGCACTGGGCGGCCATGGCAGTGTTGCGTCCTACAACCACCCCGTGCGCTATCTGGCAGAGGTTGTCGATACGCACACCGTCTTCTATTATGGTGGATTCCATAGGTGCACGATCGACCGTGGTATTGGAACCTATCTCTACGTCGTTGCCGATGATTACGTTGCCGAGGTGCTCGATTTTCTGCCAGCTGCCGTCTTCCTGACGGGCATTGCCGAAACCGTCATCACCTATGATGCAGCCGGCGTGGAGTATCACCCTGTCGCCTATTATCATACCGGGGAAGATATGAACTCCGGGATAGATGATGCAGTCGCGGCCTATCACGGTCCCCTCGCCTATGGTGACGTTGCCCAGAATCCGGGTACCGTCGCCTATACGGCATCTGGCACCGATTGTTACATAATCCCCCACCCAGACCTTCTTGCCCAGGCGTGCGCTCCAGGCGATGCGGCAGCGCCCGCGGTGAGCTTTGCCGCTCCTTCGCTGCGCCGCCACGTAATTCATGAGCCTGGCAAGCGCCGAATACGCATCGGGGACGCGCACAAGCGTCGGGGCCACAGCGGCAGACGGCTGGAAATCTGCATTTACAAGCAGTATGGAGGCCTTGCTGGCATATACGTAGTGCTCATACTTGGGGTTGGCGAAAAAGCACAGCTGCCCCGGCTTGCCATTCTCTATCCTGGCAAACGATGAGACGGCGGCCATAGGGTCGCCGTCCACGGTCCCCCCCAGAAGGGAGGCTATTTCTTTTGCGGTAAGTTGCATCACAAAGAGCTTCTCAGAACCTCCATCCCAAAGTTGCTACGGCATCGAAAACGCTATGGGTCAGCACTTCGACCGGCGCGAGGACGTCGAGCGGCTTGCCGTCCTTGTCCAGGGCTTCGTAGGAACCGTAATAGTAAGGGGAATAGTAGGCACGGGGATAGGACGTCAGGCGCAGTGCCACGTCGGCGAAGAAGGACCCGCCCGACGAATATCCAAGGCCGAAGGACACGGCGTGAGTGACGCTGTCGAAATAATGGCTGCTCGTGAGTATCTGGTTGTAACCCTTCCAGTTCTCGGCAGTCACGCGGTTGCCGCCCTCGTCGAGCCAGTACTTTTCGGGGTCGGAGACGAAACTGTAACCGGCACGCAGCGACAGGAAATCGACGGGCTTGAATTCAACACCGGCACGAACCGAATGGGAAAGTCCGCAGAAGGTCTTGTTGATATAGTTCTGCGTGCTCCATGCGTCTTCGTAGAAGATGTTGTTACGGCCGTCCTGACGGTCGGAGTACTTCATGACGGAGTAGTCGGTGAGTTCGTAATCGATGCTCAGCAGTCCCAGTCCGGGAAGCGTATAGGCAAGACCGGCATCTACAACGTAGGGAGTACGCAGATTGTAGCTGTATTCGCCCACGGTGGATTTCCCGGTGCTGTCGAAATTGGAATCCTCATACGACGACGAGGCCTTGTAGAGCCATGACTCCGTAATGGCAAGACGGGAAGGGGTCTGTATCGCGCCACCCAGCCTGAGGCTCTCCCCTATCAGGGCAATGAAACCGAAGCGGGCGTTGATTCCGGTAGCGTCGGTATTGAGCTGATAGCTGTTGGTAGAGCTGAGGAAGTTGGTTGTCACCAGATTGTCGTTCTTGTCGTAGAAGATTACGGGGTGCAGTTCGGGATTCTGTGCGCTCTCGAAGAACACCTCTTCCCTGCGGTAACGGACGTTGGGTATTCCGATATTCATTCCGAAGAAGAAACGGTCCTGCACGTTGAATCCGAGATTGAAGACGAGGTCCGTCTTGGTGCCGTAGGTATTGTAGATGGATGTCTGATCGAGTGCACCGGGAACATAGCTCCAGGCTTCGTCGGGACGCAGGCGCTCCGCAGAGCCGACATATTTGTACGAACCTACAGGGCCGTACTCGCCGAACTGATTGCCGTCGTAGGCCGCTGCAAGGTCGCGGCCGAAGTCATCGTAGCCCAGACCGCCGGCGGCCCTTGCCAGACCAGCGGTGAAGGAAGTACTGGAATTGACGCCACGCCCCATGGAATAATTGAGGAAAGTATTCGTGGTATTGGCTATGATGCCCAGCGAGGTGGAGGTTATCCAACTCTCTTCCGAAGGGAAGAACACCAGGTTGAGCCCGATATTGGGGAGATTGAACTTGGTATGGCTGGTCTTAAGGGGATCGCCGAACGACTCCTTGCCTGTGGGATCATAAGACGCTCCGGTCGTAGAGAACAGCAGCCCGGGAGAAATGGTGAACTGGCAATAGTCGTTGACAGCGGAACCGGCAGGGTTGAAAGTCACCGAGCCAAGGTCGCCGCCAAGGGCCGTCATGGCGCCGCCAAGGGCTATGGAACGGGCGGTTCCGTAGTAGTTGTTGCGGCTGAGCATCTCGGCATAATACGAATCCTGAGCTGCTGCTGTAAAGCCCGCGACACAAAGGGTGCCAAGCAATATTATGAATCTTTTCATCTTATTATAAGCTTTTTAAAATCAAACATTTACCTACGTCCGCCGCCACCGCCGGAAGAGCCTCCGGAATGACTGCTGCCGCCGCTGTAGCCACCGCCTGACGAGCCGCCGCCGGAGTAACCGCCACCGGAGTATCCGCCACCGGAATAACTGCCGCCGGAACGCGAGCCTCCGGAATAGTTATCATACGATGAGCTGCGGGAAGGACGGTAGCTGCCGGACGAACTGCCAGCCGAAGAGCTGCCGGACGAAACGCTGAAGCCGCCGGAACGCCTGTAGCCGTTAAGCGAACGGGAAGAGGACGACCTGCCGGAAGAAGTTGCGGCAGGAGCGCTGCCGACTCGGCGCGGCGCCGATCCGGAAACGGTACCGGAGGTTACAGAACCGGCACGACGGTGATTTCCGCTGCCGCCGGCTATGTAAGAAGGGGCCGAACCATGACCTGCCGGGGGATTCACGTAGTAATAGCCATTCCCGGGATAATAACCGCCGTGAGGGTAGTAATGGAAGTGACCAAAGTAGGACGGATACCAGAAAGGATCCCAGTAAGGGTCCCAGAAGGGGTCGTAGAAAGGATCCCATGCCCATCTGTTATAGCCCCAATGGCTGTACCAGTAAGGCCTGAACGGGCTGTAGAGGCTGTAAAGGCCATACGGTGCATAAAGGCCATAGATGGAATAGGGATAGTAATCGTAATAGCTGTCCGTATCGCCGGAGTTGCCGCGAAGCTTGAGCTTGCGTGCATTGCGAAGCGAATCAGACGCAATCCTTTCTGCTGCCCGGGAAGCGAAATCCTCGGATGTCAGCAGAGTGATCTCGGGCTGGGGACGTACGTAGATCCTGTCCGGGAAACGCTGCGTAGAAGCATATTCAGAGGCAGTACCGCATGCTGCCAGCATGAATACTGCGGGCAATAAAAATATAAGGCTTCTTCTCATTATGGTACCTCCTTCAATAAAAGTTTGTATATTTGCGACCGCAACAACTGTGCCGCGCAAACGCGAGCGCATAGTTTGCAATCAGCACGTAAAATTAGCAAAAAATCGCAATATGGCAAAAGAGGTAACAAATCGCGCAGACAATTATTCACAATGGTACAACGACCTTGCACTCAAGGCAGACCTCGCCGAGCAGTCGGCGGTCCGCGGATGCATGGTCATAAAGCCTTATGGCTATGCAATTTGGGAGAAGATGCAGAGCATCCTTGACGGCATGTTCAAGAAGACCGGCGTACAGAACGCCTACTTCCCTCTCTTCATCCCCAAATCCTTCTTCAGCCGCGAGGCCGAACATGTCGCAGGCTTCGCCAAGGAGTGTGCCGTAGTCACCCATCACCGCCTCATGAACGCCCCCGACGGCAGCGGCGTGGTAGTAGATCCCGACGCCCGCCTGGAGGAGGAACTCATCGTGCGCCCTACCTCCGAGACCATCATCTGGAACACTTACAAGAACT
>DGVM01000047.1:0-12559 GCA_002395925.1 Bacteroidales bacterium UBA4284 | reverse complement strand
CATTCCTGGCGCGACCTGCCACTGCTTTGCAACCAGTGGTGCAACGTGGTCCGCTGGGAGATGCGCACCCGCCTGTTCCTTCGCACCGCGGAGTTCCTCTGGCAGGAGGGCCACACCGCTCACGCCACCGCAGAAGAGGCTCAGGCCAAGGCCGAAGAAATGGTGCACGTATATGCCGACTTCGCACGCAATATAATGGCTCTCCCCGTAATCATCGGTCACAAGAGCCCGGGCGAGCGTTTTGCAGGCGCACTCGACACCCTCACCATAGAGGCCATGATGCAGGACGGCAAGGCCCTGCAGGCCGGTACATCCCACTTCCTCGGACAGAACTTTGCAAAGAGCTTCGACGTGCAGTTCACCAACAAGGAGGGCAAGCAGGAATACGTATGGGCCACCTCATGGGGCGTCAGCACACGTCTGATGGGCGCTCTCATCATGGCTCACGGCGACGACAACGGACTGGTACTGCCTCCCGCTCTCGCACCTATCCAGGTCGTCATGGTTCCCATCTACCGCACCGAGGACGAACTTGCCGCGGTGCTTGCGGAATTCGACAAGATCAAAGCAGGCCTCGAGGCTCTCGGAGTCAGCGTAAAGATAGACAAGCGTGACACCCTGCGTCCCGGTTTCAAGTTCGCCGAATGGGAGCTCAAGGGCGTTCCCGTACGCCTCGCGATGGGCGCACGCGACCTGGCCGCCGGCACCGTGGAAGTCGCCCGCCGCGACACCCTCAGCAAGGAGACCATGCAGCTGGAGGGCATAGAGGCCCATATCAAGAACCTGCTCGACGACATTCAGCAGAACATCTACAACAAGGCCCTGGCATTCCGCGAGGCCAACGTCGAGAAGTGCGACAACTGGGAGGATTTCAAGGTCCGCATCCAGCAGGGCAAGTTCCTCCTCTGCCACTGGGACGGCACCATCGAGACCGAGCAGGCCATCAAGGAGGCCACCAAGGCCACCATACGCTGCATCCCCGTTGACAGCTACGTCTGCGAGGAAGAAGGCAAGGACATTTTCTCCGGCAAGCCTTCGCACAGAAGAGTCGTATTCGCAATTTCCTATTGACATGAAAAAGATATTCCTTACCCTGGGCGCTTTTGCCGCCCTCTGCAGCGTCTCGTACGCTCAGGACGACGCCCAGAAGGCCGCCGCCGATGCAGTAGCGGCGTTTACTTCCGCACCCGCCGAAGAGGTTCCTGCGGCAAAGCCTAAATATTGGGACCACTCATTCACTTTCGACATCGGCGTCAACCAGACCTCCCTCTACAACTGGGCGGCCGGCGGTTTTGACAACATATCGCTCAGCACCGGCCTCGACGCCAAGGCCCACTACGTCAGAGAGCGCGTCACCTGGAAGAACCGCCTCCAGATGCAGTACGGCTTCATCTGGTCGCAGGACAAATCGTACATCCTCCAAAAGAGCAACGACCGCATCTACCTCGAAAGCAAGTTCTCCTACAAGACTCCCAGTGAGAAGTGGAACTGGACCGCCAGCTACGACTTCCGTTCGCAGTTTACCGATTCGTACTCCAACTACGACTACCCCGAAAGGTGGTTTGATCAGAAGGGCGGCTCTCAGCCGCTCGATCCCCACATGCAGGAGGAAATCGCTCATGCAAAAGCCCAATGGCAGGAGGAGTTTGAGAACTGGAGGACCTCCAGCATCAAATCCACCTTCCTCTCCCCCGCCTACAACAACCTGGCGCTCGGTGCCGAATGGAAGCCCGTCCCCTGGTTCGACGTCAACATCTCCCCTCTCACCGGAAGCGTCATCATCGTTACCGAGCCCAAGCTGCGCCAGCAGTACGGTATGCCTCTGAGCTCCGGTACCGTGGAAGTCGATCCCGTGTACAGCGTCGCCCTCTTCCAGCTCGGTGCCTCCATCAAGGCGAACGCCAAGTTCTCCATCAACGACAAGTTCAAGTACGAGACCCAGCTGGTACTCTTTACCGATTACCTCGACCATCCGTTCACGCAGGTCAGGGTCAACTGGGACAACAAGATTGACTGGCAGATTACCAAGTTCTTCAAGATCGGCCTCAACACCTGGCTGCTGTACGATCCTATCATCGAGATCGACGGCGTCAAGAGCAAGATCCAGTTCAAGGACTTCCTGCTGTTCAACTTCACCTTCGCCTTCGGCAACAAGGACCTCAAATAATGAAGATCCTGCTCGCAGTAAGCGGCGGCATAGATTCGATGTATATGCTGCACAGAGCCCCCGAGTTGTTCCCGGGGGCTTCGTTTGCTGCGGCGCATTGCAATTTTTCGCTCCGCGGAGCAGAATCCGACGGCGACGAGGCCTTTGTGCGGGATGAGTGCCGGAGTCTTGGCATCGAGTGTTTTACCGTCCGTTTCGATACGCGTTCCTACGCCACGGAGCATGGAATATCCATCGAAATGGCGGCCCGGGAACTGCGCTACGAATGGTTCGCCCGGCTGTGCCGCGAACACGGATTCGAAGCCCTGGCCACGGCCCATAACGCAAACGACAATGCGGAGACCCTGATTCTCAACCTGCTCAGAGGTTCCGGCACCAAAGGGCTGCGGGGAATCCCCTCCGGAGGGAGCCTGAAGGATATTCCGGCCATTCTAAGGCCTCTGCTTGGAACCAGCCGGGACGATATACGCAAATGGATGAACGACAACGGTTTCCGATGGAGGGAAGACAGCACCAATTCTGAAAACGAAGCCCGCAGGAACAAGATACGCAACCGCGTATTTCCGGTTTTCGCAGAGATCAATCCTTCTTTCGTAAAGACGCTGGGCGAGGACATAGAGCGCATACGTCAGACCGACGACATAGCCGACGATTACTTCCGGCAGGCGGCAGAAAAGATAACCGCACCTTTGCCGGGTGCGGTATTCACAATCAGCGTTCCGGGGCTTCTGGCCCTCAGGCACTGGAGATATGTCCTGTGGAGGCTTCTCGAAGACTGCAGCTTCAACGCAGAGACCTTCGGAAAGCTTTGTGCCCTGCTGGAGCGCTACCGTACGCAGGAGCCAGGCACCGTAACCCTCAGCGGAAAGAGTTTCCAGTCTTCTTCCTATACTCTCGAAGCGCGCAAAAAGAAACTGGTCCTGCTGAGGTCTCTCGACTAAAGGATACCGTAGTTCTTGCCGTAAGACAGCATCTGTCCCAGGAAATCGTCGGGATACTCCAGCACGTAGTCGGTAATGACTCCACCCTTTTCTACGGGGACTATATCGGGATTGATGAATCCGCCGTAAGGCTTGAGGTTAAGTGCGTCGTAGCGGTCTTTGACCTCCTTGTGGAGTGCAGGATCGATGTTTACGGCATAAGTCTCTATAAGATTCTTTCCGGCAGCATAATCGCCTTCGGACTTGATGCGCTGGATCTCGGCGAGCAATTTTCCGAACAGGCCGCGCAGAGCTTCGTAGTCGGTAATCACGAAATAAGTCTTGCCGCCGCGGACCTTTTTCTGAATGACCCCGTCACCGTTGTGCAGGCACCATTCGCTTATGAGCTTGCGGTCCTGCATGTGGGCTTCGGTATTGGGACGGCCGAGTTCGACGCGGTTGAACTGGACCATGAGGCCGTTGCGTATGTAGCTGTCGTACTCTGCCTTATAAGCTTCGGCATCGGGCATTATGCCAAGTTCGACCATTTTGGGGTCGGCGCAATACCACAGGCCGAAAAGGTCAGCCCTCGCTTCTTCGAGCGCAGATGCATATTCGCCCATTGCTGTGGTGGACACGCCTTTAAGCAGCTGGCCGGAACCGTGGCCGAGACATTCGTGCAGGTCGGTGTGGATTTCGTCGGCATAGGAACCGTACTTCTTGGCCCTGGCCACTTCGGCCTCGTCCCATGCGAACTCCGAAAGCACGCTGGAGGGCATCTCTTCTGCAGAGTAAGTGTATGCGTGGGTGATGTTTGCAATCGTCACGCTCTTGGAACCGTGGTCGCGGCGGATCCAGTCGGCGTTGGGCAGGTTGATACCAATTGGAGTCGAAGGATAGGCGTCGCCGGCAAGGCAAACGGCATTGATAACCTTGGCGCTGATGCCCTTTACGTGAGGCTTGCGGAAGCGGGGATCGACCGGGGAATTGTCTTCGAACCACTGGGCGTTGGCGCTTAGCACCAGCGAGCGTTCCGAAGCCTTGACATCCTTTATGTTGACGTGTCCTTCCCAGGACCCCTTGCGCCCCAGGGGATCGTTGTAGTCCTCAACGAATCCGTTTACGAAGTCAACCATACCCAGCGTATCCTTGACCCATTCGACGTTGAATTCGTCCCATTTGCGAAGGTCGCCGGTGCGGTAATAGTCTATGAGCAGGGCGAGGGCGCGCTTCTGGATGTCGTTCTCTGCGACCTTGCGGGCAAGTTCCAGCTCGCCGCAGATCTTCTCCAGTGCGGGGCCGTAAATGCCGCCGACCTTCCAGGGAAGCTCGCAGACATTACCCAGTGAATCCTTTACCACCTTGGTATTGAGACCGTAAGCTATGGGATGACGGTCGCCGGGCTTTTCGATGGAAGCGTAATAGGCCTCAACCTCGTCGCGGGTCACTCCGTCGTAGAAGTTCACGGACGAGAGCTCCACTATGTCGCCGTCGTTGGAAGTACTGCGCCTCTGGGGGCAGACGTCGGGGTCGTAAGCGAAGGAAAGGAGGAATCCGGCTTCGTCGGAACGTCCCACGGCGTCGAGCAGTTTCTCGAAATATGCAGGTTCACAGGTGGGATAGAACTTGTCCTCTGCATAATGATGATGTATGCCGTTGGAGAAGAAAATCCTCTTGGCATACTCAGTAAACGCCTGGAACTCACTGCATCTGCGGTCGCCCTGATAATTGTTCAGTATATCCTCCACGGCATGCCGCAGCTGGAGGTTGTAGCGGCAGTTCTGGTCCCACAGTATGTCCCTGCCCCACTTTGCAGCCTCCGCAAGATGGTAGGCGTATTCCTTCTGCTGCAGGCTGAGGTCCTCCCAGCCGGGCACCTGATAGCGTATGACCTTGACGTCGGCAAACTGGTCGACGGTGTAACGGAAAGAAGAGCTGCGCTGCCCGCAACCCGATGCGATAAGAGCCATTGAGGCAATCATTGTCATTCGTATGAATTTCATATTGACTTGAATAGTTTCTCCAGTGTCGATGCCGGGCCGGAAGACAGCAGTTCCACTGCCGGTCCGCCTCCCGATGGAATTCCCGCCTGCGACAGTATATCCTGAAGGCGACGCGCCACGGCGGGCGCAGGGTCGATGAAACGCACGGAAGCGGGAGCTATCTTCTGCATGACGGGCAGAAGGAAAGGATAGTGGGTGCATCCCAGGACGATGGTGTCGGCACCCTCTTCAAGGAGCGGCAGAAGGCTCCCGGCCACAACCGCTTCGGCATGCGGACCTTCGAGTTCCAGAGACTCGACCAGTTCTACGAACCCCTTGCCTACATGCTCGACTATTTTGACGGAATCCTCATAACGTCCGCGCGTATTGAGATACTTGGAGCCTTTGAGAGTGCCCGCCGTAGCAAGCACTCCGATTACGCCGCTCCGGGTTCCCAGCGCCGCAGGTTTGACCGCAGGCTCCATTCCAACGAACGGGATTGAGTACTCGGCGCGAAGCGTAGAAATCGCCGCCGCGGTAGCCGTATTGCAAGCGACCACGACGGCATCGGCACCGCGCTCCATAAGTTCGTCGGTGATGGCCCGGCTGCGGTTTATGATAAATTCCGGCGACTTCTCGCCATAGGGGCAGTTGGCGTTGTCGGAGTAATAGATAAAACGCTCGAGAGGGAGAATCTTTCGAATCTCCCTCAGAACGGAAAGGCCGCCGGAGCCTGAATCAAAAACCCCTACAGTAGCCATGCCTAATCTGTCATCTGGCCAAGCACCTCGAAGAGGGCTTTGCCGTCCACTATCGTGGTGCGGTAGATGGTGTCGTCCACCTTGTAATAAGTCTCGCCGCCCAGTTCTACGATCTCGTAATCGTCGGGAAGGGTTTCCACCAACGCCCCTGCGGGAGGGACTATTACGGTGTACTGACCGTCGGCGCCCTTGATGTAGAATACGCCGTCGTTGTAGTAGTACTCAACCTTGGCATCTGCAAAACTCTGCACGAGGCCGAGGGAGTTCGCCAGGTCGCCCGCCGCCTGGGCGATTGCGGCATTGCGTGCGATGGTCTCGTTCTGCGATGCGATTATCGCATTGTTGGCGGCGATGGTTTCATTCTGGGATACTATGGTACGTGCGTTTTCGTTGACGGTATCGTAATAGCGTATGCGGTCGTAGTAGTATGAGAAGGCGCATGCAGTATAAATCGCATCGGCCAGAGGAGTGAACACATATCCCCATGGCGGACGGCAGACCCAGTAACGTCCGGAATGATAACGGTACCAGATGTCGTTGTAGAAATAATAGTCGCGTCCCCAGTAATGCCTTACCACGTATCCGTGGGGAGGAGCGGGAAGATAGTGTCCGTAATAATGATGTCCGTGATGATGGAAGCCGTGAGGACGCTCATGCAGTCTCGCGGGCTCATGATGCCGGCGTGCAGGAGCACCGGGGCGGCCGCTTACATGTACCCTGGAAGGCAATGCGTGGGTGCGGCCCCTGCCATAAGCTCCGTCGGCATAAGGGCGGGAGCCGGGTGCGGGACGGTTATGTCCGCGAGTGACGGCACGGTCGGTACTGCCCCGGCGGGCTCCGTCGGTATGGACGCCGCCTGCCCTGCGGGCTCCGTCGGTGCGGGAATGATCTGAAGGTCTTGCCTCGGAACGGCCCTGCGGAACTGCAGCTGCATGGTCCCTGATGTCGCTACCTGTGCTGCGGCGTCCTGAAGAATAAGCGCCGTCGCTGTAACCGCCGCGACGTTCGGGCCTTGTACGGCTTACCGAACCTGAGCGCCCGGAAGCAGACGACGAGGGACGCTCCCTGCCGGAGATGCTACCGGCACTCGGACGGCTCTGACGCTCCCTGCCGGAGATGCTGCCGGCGCTCGGACGGCTCTGGCGCTCCCTGCCGGAAATGCTGCTGCCACTCGGACGGCTCTGATGATCCCTGCCGGAAACGGAGCCGATACTCTGCCGGCTCTGGCTGATACCGCCCGAGTGCGACGAACCGCGTGAGTACGTAGAGGCGCCGCTATGCGAAGACGAATGATTGTATGAAGAGCCTCCGGAATGCGAAGACCCCATGGAAGACGAATGTCCGCTGCTGACGCCGCCACCGCGGCGGGAGGACTGGCCACAAACCTGGGCACCGGGAAGGAAAGCGAAGATGGCGGCTGCCGTCATCAAGGCTGCGATTCTGTTCAAGTGTTTCATAAGGCAAGTGGTATTTAATATAAATAATATTTCTGCGACAAGGTCCGGAAAGCCTGCACGTCGCCGTCCCAGTAGGAGCGTATGTCGGACACCCGGAAGCGCTTGCTGAAAGCAGTACTGACAAAATCCGTTCCACAAACCTTATTGAACATCGAAATACGCCCTTCAGACAGTTCAAATGGATTTTTTTTATAAAGCTCGTAAACCGCCTGCATGACGTAGAACTGCACCAGGGTAATAGGTGCGGCCTGATAATCGGTAAAATAATACTGTACGCCGTGAATGAGTTTCTTTGCACTGCTGCCGTAGAAAGGAGTATAGTGTACCGCGCGCCAGGCCACTCCGGGTATAGCGTAAGAATCGAGTTTGGCCTTGAGGGCGTCGGCATCTATCCATTCTGCCGCAAAAGCGTCGAAGGGTATGGTATAGCCTATGCCAATATTGAGATAGTTGTTGAATTCTCCGACCAGACCGGCGCTGGGATAGCAGATCGCGCTGCGGGGATAAGGTATGTTGGGAGAAGGCATGACCCAGGGAAGGCCCGTCTGTTCGTAGGTCATGCTGCGTTCCCATCCTTCCATGGGAACCACCGTCAGTTTGCATCTGACAGGCTCCTGGTCGCCTTTCTGACCGCAGTTCAGGCCTTCCTCATTGATGAGCAGTGCAAGCTCCCCTACCGTAAGCCCGTACACATAAGGTATCCTGTACTGGCTGACGTATGAAAAGAAGCCTTTGCGTACGACGGGGCCCTCTACCTTGAGGCCGCTCAGTGGATTGGGGCGGTCGAGCACCATCACGGGAATGCCCATCTGCGCGCAGGTGCGCATGGTGAGTCCCAGGCAGCTTATGAAAGTGTAGGAGCGCGTCCCGACGTCCTGTATGTCGTAAACGAGTATGTCGATGCCTTCGAGCATCTGTGGTGTCGCCTGGCGGGTGGCTCCATAAAGCGAATGCACCGGCAGGCCTGTGGCCGCATCTTTCCCCGACTCCACCTTGCCACCGGCCCAGATGTCTCCGCGTACGCCGTGCTCGGGAGCATACAGCGCCACCAGGTTGACGTTTTCCGCCAGTATGTCGATGGTCGAGCGAAGCTGACGGTCAACTCCGCTGGGATTGGTGAGCAGTCCAACGCGCTTGCCCTGCAGCCCCTCGAATCCGCCGTCCCGAAGGACCTCGATTCCGGGTTTGACCTGGGCATAAGCCGCATACGAGGCTATAAGCGCCGACGCACAAAGAAGGTAACGACGAAGGTTGCGAAACAGCATAGCATTACAAGGATAAAGAATCCGACATATCCGAGCGCCTGCTGCAGATATCCTGCCACAAGGCCGGGAAGCATCATGGAAAGGGCCATAAATGCAGTACAGATGGCATAATGGGATGTCTTGAGCGGACCCTGCGAAAAGTGCATCATATACAGCATGTAGGCCGAAAAGCCAAATCCGTAGCCCAGCTGGTCGAACACCACGCATGCACCCACGACCCAGATGCTCTCGGGCTGGGCGATGCTCATATACAGGTAAACGGCGCAGGGCAGGGCAAGCGAAAGTGCCATGGGCCACAGGCACTTGCGAAGGCCAAGCCGAGAGGCGGCAAGTCCTCCGAGGATTCCGCCCACGAGCAGGGCGACGACTCCGAACGTTCCGAAAACGATTCCGTACATGTCGGTCGTAAAACCCAGTCCGCCGGCCTCGACCGGATCGCGGAAGAAAGGAAAAAGCATCTTCACGGAGAAGGCCTCGGGAAGACGGTACAGCAGCATGAAAGCGATGGCCAGCCATACGCCTTTCTTGCAGAAGAACGAAGCGAAGGCTTCTCCGAACCCGCGGATGATTCCTGCAGCCGTGGTATCTGTTGCAGCGCTCCTGTCTTCCGCAGGCCTGGGCAGGATAAACAGGTGATATATAGCAAAAACCGCCAGGATGGCGGCGCTTGCCACCATGGTCACCGACCAGGCGGCGGGGATGTTTCCGAGACGTTTTTCGAGCAATCCCGCCATGACCACCAGCACACCTTGGCCGAACACGGAGGCGATGCGGTAGAATGTACTCCTTATGCCCACAAAGGCAGACTGGCGCTTGCCGTCCAGAGCCAGCATGTAGAAGCCGTCGGCGGCAATGTCGTGGGTAGCCGAGGCGAAAGCCGCTATGATGAACAGTATAAGGGTGATGGTGAATGTCGTCATCTGTACGCTCGCGGCTATGAGTCCGACGGCGGCGAGCATAATAAACTGCATGCTCAAAATCCACCAGCGTTTGCTGCGGACCAGATCGACGAACGGGCTCCAGATGGGCTTTACCACCCAAGGCAAGCTGATAAGGCTGGTCAGAAGGGCCAGCGTACCGTTGTCCATGCCCATATCCTTTAACATGACCAGGGATATGGTATTGACTATAAAATAAGGCAGACCCTCAACGAAATAAAGGGTCGGCACCCATAGCCATGGGCTTTTACTGCTGCCTGATGCTTGCACCTCGGTAATAGTGTTTCAGTATTTCAGTATAATCCTTGCCGGCGTCCGCCATTGCAGCAGCGCCTATCTGACAGAGGCCCACTCCGTGTCCCCAGCCTTTTCCGGTGAGGACAAAGCAGTCGCCGTCTTCCTTTATCGAGAAACAGGAGCTCTTGAGGTGGGATGTACTGAGGGCCCGCCGTATCGCGAGTTCCTTTCCGATTACCTTGGAGGCCTTGGAACCGTTGATCCTGAGATATTTGATTCTGCCCGACGGTCCCCTTTCAATCGCCTCCATAGACTCGATGAGACCAAAGTCGATGCCGGTCCGCCCGCGGACGAGCTCCGAAAGCTCCTGCCGTCCGTAGCGCACCTGCCAGTCGTGGAAGTCGGATGTTTCCTGGTCGTAATCGGTGAGGACCCTGCCAAGGAGAACCGGGTCGTGACAGTCACACCACGGGTCTTCGACACTCTGCAGATACGGGTAGTCCCTGTCTTCCCAGCAGGTGCTGAAGATTTCGGTCCGCCCGCCGCAGCACTTCGAGAAGCGGGTATCGCAAATGCGCCCGTCCCACATGAGCACACGCCCCCAGGTCTGGTCGATGGCCCTTCGTACATTCTCACCAACCGCGGTGGCAAGACCCTGGTAGCGCTGGCAATGGTCGTCGGCGCATACGTCGTAGCGTTCGTGCGGAATCGCCGACTCCGCCTGCGAGGGACATGCGCGATCGCGCATTCGGGCAAGCACCCAGCTGCGGGAAATCACGGCATGTGCCTTGAGGAACTCCAGAGGAGCATCGGAGCGCATTTCGGACGAAATCACGCTCAGCAGATAATCCTCCAGCCCGATGCGGTTTATTGCAGTCACCTTGTCCCCTTCGGCTATGAACTTTAGGGAACCGGCGAAACGCTGGTCCTGGCGGCGCTGCCAATGGAAATCGATTCCGATGGGCACGTCTTTTATGATGAACGAGGGTTCGGCAAACAGGGTCGATGGGGTAACGGAATCGAAGTACAGTTCGTCGTACAAGGCCCCGTTGTAATTGATGCGCCCGCCCTCGACACTCACGCTCTGCGGCCCGGCGCCATCGGAAATGATTTCGAATTCTATGCGAGGGGCGCTTACGATTCCCACTTCCAGCTGCGGCTGGGTACGGGTCAGACGCGAATCAATCATGCGTTCGTCGTCGGCGCTGACGCTCACCTCCTGCAGGATTTCTTCGAGCTGCCGTGGAGTGACCTTGGCAAAGTCTTCCTCGCACGGAGCCACGAACACTCCGGCCATTTCTGCTGCGCCCGGTCCTATAGTGAGATGGTCGGGGCCGTCGGAATAATAGTGGTGCGAACGCAGTTCGGTACGCAGGACCGCCATCACTCGATATTCGTCCGCAGCGGAATTGTACCAGGCATACAGGTTGAAGCGTGGTTCCTGCCCTTTGTCCATCACCGGACAGCAGTCGAGAAACTGGTAGAAGAGCTTGGCCAGCGACTTCGTGGTGGTGGCCTTTATGCAGTAGATTCCGCGGGTGAAACGACGGAAGTGGTACAGGGTGGCGTCTTTGACGCTGGACAGCGGAGCGCCGGGATTCTCAAGAAACTCATCGACGGCCGTTTCGAGGGGCAGCACCCCTCTGGGGACCGCCTGGAAATGAAGATGGTCGGGAGCAGACGCGCCTGCCATAGGCCCGTTGTAATAAACGGTAAAATCCCGGTAGGCAGCGGCAAAGTCGAGCATGTCTGGCAGATGATGCCAGATGGCCTGCGGCAGATGCTCAGCCCTCGCGATGACAAGATGCTTCTGGAAAATGGGATACGGGTTGACCTGTATGTTGTAACGCCGGCCCTTGCGGCCTTCGAATTTAAGGTGGAACTGCTCCGGAGGACGGTGTTCCACGCACAGGAAACAGGGGCGAGAGGCAAGGGTCTGTTTATCTACCTTTGCGGTAGTCGATGCAATCCTGGAAGGGTTGAACTGTACGCGGGCCTGCAGGGAGCCGACCTCCACGCTACGGACCTTCATGGTCTTGAGAGCACGGAAATTGGCAGCGGCAAGAGGCCATCGGGACAATTGGTCCTGGATGAATTTGCTTATGGGATCCATTCTGCTACAAAAGAGACAACAGACTGACTTTCAGATTTTTGAATTCGGATTCGAGATTGGGGGTCAGGATATCCTTGCCATATGCGGCTTCGATTTCGGGAATCTCCCACCAACGTCCCTCGGCAACCTCGTATCCGTCGGGCTTGAGGTCGTAATGGCCTACCGCAGCCCATACATACACGAGCTCTTTCTGGTCCGGGGCGGTACGCACGAAAGAAGTAATCGGAATGGGGTAGAAGTCGGTCAGGCCCAGTTCTTCCGAGGCCTCGCGGTACAAAGCCTCCTGAAGGGATTCGCCATAGGAAACATGCCCCGCTATCGCAGTGTCCCAATGAAGCGGGTAGCGATGCTTTACGGCAGAACGGCACTGCAGGTATATGCGGCTGAAACGGTCGATGATGTGCAGATGTACCACAGGATGAAGCAGCATGGTTCCGGCATGACACCAGGCGCGCGGAGCACGGGCGATTACGTTGCCGGCTTCATCGACCACGGGTAACATTTCATTGTGTCCGCGTGCCCCGGGGACAAGCGGCGCCACGTCATCGGGATATACCAGTTCCATCTTCAGGGGCATTTATGATTGCCAGCTGCTCGGGTGTATAAAGCAGCTTGTCTGTAAAATCGGGGGCGATACGGGAGAGAGCCACAAAAGCGCCGATAAAAACGGCAGCAGCAGCCACGATGCCGATAGCCCATGCAAGCTGCGGAGGGAAAGG
>DGVM01000020.1:15670-19616 GCA_002395925.1 Bacteroidales bacterium UBA4284 | reverse complement strand
TGTTCGAGTCAGATCATCCCGACAAATAAATAAAAAAAATAAAGGCGGCTCAGTTGAGTCGCCTTTATCATATCTTGCTTAAGAAATTATTTCTTGAGTTTGCCAAGACGTGCGGTAACCTTGACCTCGGTCTGGGTGAAGATGCCCTGGACACCGGTGGTCTTGACCACGGTCTGAGGATACATTACGAAGTCGTAGCCGGGGTTCTTGTCGAGGAGGTCGTAGATGGCATACTGCTCGTCAGCGTTGAGGACGAGGCCGATGATGGAAGCGTTGCTCTCAACGAAACCAGCGGTGGTGTTGAAGAGACGTGCCCAGTCGATACCAAGTACACGGGTAACGGTAGCCTCACCTGTTACAGGAGCGGAGAGGATGAAGTCGTTGCCGGTGAGCTCGAAGTGGACCTTGGGCTCCTGCATGCTCTTAAGGGTAGCGGAGCAACCGGTTACAGTCAGTGCAAGGACTGCAAGAAGTGCAATAAAGAATGACTTTTTCATAAGAATTTGGATAATTAATTGCACAAATATAATGTTTTTTTATTTATACGGTGCATTTTGTTGTCAAAACTTGCCGCAAACGCCTATTTTAATGCCCTCATTGCATTGAGAACTGCCAGAACCGTCACTCCGACATCTGCAAATACCGCCATCCACATGCTGGCAAGGCCAAGCGCTGCCAATATGAGCACAAGCAGTTTGATGCCTATGGCCAACCAGGTGTTCTCCGCTGCGATCCTGAGCGTACGGCGCGCTATGTCCATCGCCGTCGCAATCTTTCCGGGGTCGTCGTCCATCAGCACCACGTCGGCGGCTTCGATGGCGGCGTCGGACCCCATCGCTCCCATTGCGATTCCGACGTCGGCACGGGCGAGGACGGGGGCGTCGTTGATACCGTCTCCGGCAAATGCCAGCAGCCTGCCGCCGCTGCGCCTTTCGAGGAGTTCCTCCATACGGGCCACTTTGCCGTCCGGCAGCAGACCGGCATGCCACTCGTCGAGTCCGAGCTCCTGCGCAACCGACTCTGCGACATCTTTCCTGTCACCCGTCAGCATCACGGTACCGACTCCTTTTTGCTTGAGCTTTGCGATTGCAGGAGCCGATTCGGGTTTTACGACGTCGGAGACTACTATATGACCGGCATAAGTGCCGTCGATGCTTACATGGACGATGGTGCCGGAATGGCTGCAGGGCTTCCACCTGGCCCCTTCATCATCCATCATCGCGCTGTTGCCTACACAGATGCGCCTGCCGTTTACGGTGGCCGTCACTCCCTTGCCGGCGGTCTCGCGTATGTCTTCTACCGAGCAGTCGTCGTCTTCGCCGGGATATGCGGCCTTGAGCGACGCGGCAATCGGATGAAGCGAGTGGCGCTCCACGTGTGCCGCGAGGTGCAGGAGTTCGTTTGAGTCGATAAGTTCGGGATGCACCGCCGTGACCTCGAAGACGCCGCGGGTAAGCGTTCCGGTTTTGTCGAAAACGACCGTTCCTACCTTTGACATGGCCTCCAGGTAGTTGGAACCCTTGAATAGTATGCCTCTGCGGGATGCACCCCCTATGCCTCCGAAGAAGCTCAGGGGGACCGAAATCACAAGGGCGCAGGGGCACGATACGACGAGGAACAGAAGCGCCCGGTACAGCCATGTGGCGAATGGAGCGCCGAACAGGGTGGGGACTACGGCCAGCAGCACTGCCGCGCCGACCACCACCGGAGTATATATGCGTGCGAAGCGGGTGATGAAATGCTCGCTGCGGGATTTGTTGCCTGCGGCGTGCTCTACAAGTTCCAGGATGCGGCTGGCCGTAGATTCGCCGAAGGGTTTGGTGACGCGTATCTGCAGCGGGCTCGACAGGTTGATGCAGCCGCTGAAGACTTCGTCGCCGGCGGCGGCTGCGCGGGGCAGGCTTTCGCCCGTAAGCGCCTTGGTGTCAAGAGTCGAACTCCCCGTCAGCACGATGCCGTCGAGGGGGATTTTCTCGCCCGGCTTTACCAGGATGATGTCTCCCGGCTTCACCGTGGCGGGATCGACGCTGACCGTGCTTTCTCCCTTGACCAGATTTGCGCTGTCGGGACGGAGATCTACAAGATGCTGAATGCTTCGCCGGCTGTTGCCTTCGGCGATGCCCTCGAATAGTTCTCCAACCTGGAAAAACAGCATTACGAAGACCGCCTCCGCGAACTGAGGCTCGGCACCCGGCAGGAAGCCGATCGTAAGTGCACCTATGGTCGCTATGCTCATGAGAAAATTCTCGTCGAGGGCGTCGCCGTGGGCGAGACCCTCTGCCGCTTCCTTCAGGGTGTCAAGTCCTGCGGCGAGGTAGGGGACAAGGAAAATGAGCAGCTGCGCCCATATCGGCAGGGCTATGCTGCGGGTGACTATGATGGCTGCGACGAGAAGGAGCGCCGAAACAGCTATCCTGATGACGGACTCCTTTACTCCGCCTTCTTCGTGTTCGTGGTGATGTTCGTGTTCCATGTCTTTGCGTTTTTTACTGCTGCAAAGATATGGAGAAGTGAGTGCAACCGGGTTGCAAAGTCAGCGGCAGTCGGGGCAGATGCCTTTTATCAGATAGTTTGCGGTCCTCGCTTCCCAGTCCCGGGGCAGCGAAACCGCAGGTACGGGGATGTCGTGCAGGCAGAAGGTCTTTCCGCACTGCTCGCAGTAGAAGTGAACGTGTACGTCGCTGTCGGAATGTTCGTGCTCGCTCATGCAGAGCTCATAGCGCACGCTGTCGGAGCCGTCCTCGATGACATGGACCATGTGCGCCTGCCGGAATGCCGACAGGGCCCTGGAAATATTGGATTTGTCGATGGTGCCGGCTGCGGCTTCCAGTTCTCCCATGGACAGCGGGCGCCCTGCCTGGGCCATCGCGGAGGCGATCACCATGCGGTTGGCGGTGGGCCTGACCCCGTGCCGCTCCATCAGTATCAGTATTTCTTTGTTGCTCATAGTCCGCGGCTTATCTTTTGATTTCGGTAAGGACTTCAGATGTTTCCATGCTACCGTCCATAAACATGGTATCGTGCCTTATCATGCCCAGGGAAGCGGCATACCAGGTGAGGGTGATACGTTCCCTGCGGTGCAGCGGAGCCTTTTCCAGCTTATGCTCCTGCACCACTATGCAGTCGAAACTGCCTGCCGGTACGCTGATCCTTTCCTTCCTGAGGACTATGCGTTCGGTGTAGGATATGGTGAGCTTGATTCCTGCCCAGGAGACGACCGCTTTGATGTCGGGCAGGATGTCTGAGGGCGCCATCGTCGCAGGTAGCACCGACGTGCCGCCCGAAGAGGAGAAGTCGAAGGCGGAAAACTTCTGGCGGGCGGCCTCTGCTGCAGCCCGTGACACGTCCACCACGACGCTTCCGTCGCGCCTGACGACGATACTGGACTTCACCGGCTCCTTGACGGGCGATTTGCCGATGGTGGATTTTATCGAGGAGGTTACGTCCACCGTGAAACCTTCCTCGCATGGAGTGACCTCGTCTATGGATTCCGTATGGACCCACCACAGGCGCCCGTTTTCGGGGGCGCGTCTTTCGTATTTGAGCACGGTGCCCTGTTCGGTACAGAAGAAAGCTCCGGCGGGACCTCCCAGGAGGGTTATGAGCAGACTCAGTAAAAGCATGGTTTAGTAATTGATTCTTACGAGGTTAAGCCAATCGTAGAAAAGGCTGTAAGAAATGAGGTAATAGGCAAGCAGGCCGGCGGCGGCAAGCGGCGGCAGCAGGCAGAATCCAAGCACCGCCAACAGGATGAGCATCAGCGGAGTGAGAGCAAAACGCAGCGCCCAGCGTACCGTGTTGCGGAATGCCGGGTCCTTGAGGCGCCTGTGGCAGATGAATTCGGCGATTCCCCATTGGGGTAAAGTGAGCAGGGCGCTTGCAAGGAACAGCGGGGCCGACAGTACTCCAAGAGGGATTTCCCACCATCGGCGGGGCTGCGTGGGGT
>DGVM01000020.1:4901-15615 GCA_002395925.1 Bacteroidales bacterium UBA4284 | reverse complement strand
GCTGCGTGGGGCGAAGCTCCGAAAGCCGGCGCTCGTAGTTGTCGTCGTCCGGAATATAAAGGATGAGCGACTTGATGCGCTCGGATAGTTCTTCTGTAAACGCGTGATATAGATCGGCCTGCGAGAGTTCTGAATGCTTTTCGACGAATTCTCCGGCGTCCAGGGGCTCTCCGTATCTGAGCACGCAGCAGCCCCGGTAATGGAAGAAGTCGGAGTAGTCTATGCCTACGGGGACTATCAGCGTCCGGCGGCCCTCCTCCAGATTCTGCAGGGCTATGCGGACGGCGCCTTTCTGCAGGGGCAGCAGGGAATGTTTTGGCTGATGACGTCCTTCCGGGAAAATGCAGAAAGGAACGTCGTGGGCGAGGGTGTCCAGGATTTTCGGTATGACATCCAGGTTCTTTGCGACCTCGCGCAGACCGTCGCGGCTGCGTGCCAGCGGTACCATCCTGGCGCGCCGCAGCCAAAAGGCTGCCATGGGGTTTGAAAAGATGTCGGCACGGGCGCCGAAGGAGATGGGGCCCTTGACGCTTTGCAGCACCACAAGTGCGTCGAGCAGGGTGTTGGTGTGGTTGGGCGTAACTATCACACCGCCCCGCGGCAAAGCTCCCTCGACCCTCAGGCTGCGGTAGCTGAGCCTCGTACACAGATCGACATAGGCCCGTACGACGGAGTACAGGAGGTCTTTCTCCCAGAGCTTAGGCATCTGCGCTCCGTCTGGTGAGATTGAATATGGTTGCGATGGTCAGGCCGGAAACTATATGCCAGATGCCCCACCATGCCGTTATGACGAGCATGCCTCCGTGGGGAGGGAAATTCGCGAAAATGCTTGTTCCGAGCAACAGCACCAGGCCGAGGCCGGAATTCTGTATGCCTGTCTCTATGGTAAGTGTGCGGCGGTCGCGATAAGGCAGTTTGGCGATGCTGGCTACGCCGAAACCTATGCCCAGGGCCATCAGGTTGTGTATCAGTACGACGACGAAGATGTACTTGATGCACTGGAGGAATGCCTGGATGTTGCCGCTGAACGACAGGACCACCATGGCGATGAAGAAGACGATTGAAATCCACTGGAGGGGCTTCTTGAGGGCGTTTGCCACCTTGGGAAGATATCTGGCCGTAAGTATACCGAGTGTAAGGGGTATCCCGAGCAGTATGAAGATGGTCTTGAAAACGTCCCAGAGAGGTATTGCCAGCATAGGTACATCGCCGGCTATATTGCTTGCGGCATGGAGGTACAGGTTGCCCCACAGCCAGAAATTGAGCGGCGTCATGAGGACTGCTAGAGCGGTGCTGATTGCGGTCAGCGAAACGGAAAGCTCCACGTTGGCTTTCGCAAGCGAAGACATGAAGTTGGAGATGTTGCCTCCCGGGCAGGAGGCCACCAGCACCATGCCGAGGCCCATCATGGGCGATATCCAGTTGCCCATCAGCAGTGCCAGGCCGCAGGTGAATGCAGGCAGCAGTATAAGCTGGCAGCAGGCTCCGAGGATTACTGATTTTGGCTTTTTGAATACTTCGACGAACATGCCCGGCTTAATGCCGAGGGCAACTCCGAACATTACGAACGCCAGGATTATGTTGATGGTGTTCATTCCGCCTGCGTTGAGGTTTACCTCGATTGCATCTATGGCGGCAGCAGTCTGGGAAGTCATACACGTATCAATTTTAAAAAGAGACTGTACAGCAGTCTCTTAGTTGAGGTACCAGGATTCGAACCTGGGCAGACAGAACCAAAATCTGTAGTGCTACCATTACACCATACCTCAATTCCGTCTGCAAAGATAATCATTTTTTGCAATTTGGGACAGGCTGCTTTTTCTCGTTTGCATTGGAATGCTGACAGGATTTATCTATCTTTGAAAGACAAATCCATAAATATTCAATATGTCAAGAATAGCTATTATCACGGGTGCCTCCAGCGGCATGGGCCGCAGGTTTGCGCAAACTGCGGCCATGCACGTGGCGTTCGACGAATTGTGGGTCATCGCCCGAAGGGCAGACCGTCTCGAAGAGCTTTCTCAGGAGCTGGCCGGGCAGACCGTCCGGCAAATTGCCATGGACCTCACTGATGGGGAGTCCCTGGAGAGATTCACACGCACCCTGGCCGCTGAGAATCCCGAGATCGTCTTGCTGGTGAACGCCGCCGGTTTCGGCAAATTCCAAGCGGTCGAAGACGTCCCCCGCAAGACAGCCGACAGCATGCTGGCGCTAAACTGCTCAGCCCTGATGGACATGTGCTACATCTGCCTTCCGTACATGAAGTCCGGCAGCCGGGTGCTCAACATCGCCTCCGTTGCAGCCTTCCAGCCGGTCCCGTACATTACGGAGTACGCCGCCACCAAGGCGTTCGTGCTGAGTTTCAGCCGTGGCCTCTGGAAAGAACTCAGGCCGAAGGGCATTACAGTTACTGCCCTCTGCCCTTACTGGACAAAGACGGAATTCTTTGACGTGGCCAACAACCGGACGGAGAAGGACCGCATCACGTATTTCAACGCGATGTACGATCCTGTGGATGTGGTAAACCGCGGATGGAGAGACCTCCTGAAAGGGCGCGACCTCAGCACTTTCGGCTTCGTCGCCAGGCTGCAGATTCTCCTCGTCAAGATTCTCCCTCACCGCCTTGTGATGAAGGTCTGGTGCGGACAACAGAAAATTGGCGATTGACCGCTATCTTTTCTCCTTGAAAAAGTCGCTGACGAGCGACCCGCAGGCTTCGGCCAGGAGGCCGCTGCCTACCTCAGTTCGCGGATGCAGCAGGGAAGGGGTGAATCGGGAGTATCCGCGCTTGGGGTCGGGGGCTCCATAGACGATGCGGCCTGCCTGGGCCCAGGCGAGAGCTGCAGCGCACATGGGACAAGGTTCTACGGTTACATATAAAGTGCAGTCGTTAAGATACTTGCCGCCTATGGCCTCGGTCGCTGCGGTAAGGGCTATCATTTCTGCATGGGCCGTGGGGTCATGCAGCCGTTCGGTCATGTTGTGCCCGCGGGCGATGACGCGGCCCTTGCATACGACAATGGCTCCTATTGGGACTTCGCCCTCAGATGCGGCGGCCTGCGCTTCCCGCAGGGCTTCTTTCATGAACAGTTCGTCCGTTGACATCGGCGATGGTTTTTATTGCAGCGTAAAAATAATTAAAAATCGGCAAACTGGTGAAGATATTTGAAACTTCTCAAAGTTTTTGCATCTTTGTGTTTCAATATGAAACTTTTCCTGATAGACGGCCACGCGCTGGTTTTCAAAATGTACTACGCCTTTCTGGGACGTCCCATGGTGAATTCCAAGGGCGTAGATACGTCTATTCTGTTCGGATTCACCAAGTACCTGCTGGAACTCATTGACCGCGAGAAGCCCAGCCATATCGCCGTGAGTTTCGACCCTCCCGGGGGGACTTTCCGCAACAAGCTGTACCCCGAGTACAAGGCCAATCGAGGCGAGACCCCGCAGCTGGTCATCGACGCCCTCGAACCCCTCACCGCGATAGTCAAGGCTCTTGATATCCCTGTCCTTATGATTCCCGGATTCGAGGCTGACGACGTAATAGGCTCGATGGCCGTCCGCAGCGCCGGCGAGGGCTTCGACGTATATATGGTCACGCCCGACAAAGACTACGGCCAGCTGGTCGCGCCACACATCTGGCAGTATAAGCCCGGCAAATCGGGTTCTGACAACGAGATCCTGGGAGAAGCCGAAGTCTGTGCCAAATGGGGCATACAGAATACGGCCCAGGTCATTGATATACTTACGATCTGCGGCGACTCCTCCGACAACGTCCCCGGAGTGCAGGGAGTCGGACCTGTAGGTGCTTCCAAGCTCCTCGGCAAGTACGGCACTACCCGGGGCGTTTACGACAACCTGTCCGAACTGACCCCACGCCAGCAGCAGCTTTTCGAGGCTGCCCGCGGCCACATCGCCCTCAGCCGCGAACTCGTGACCATCAAGACCGACATCCCTCTGGACACCACCGCCGACGATATGATTCTCGACCTTCAGTGGACCCCGAAGGTCGAAGAGATTTTCAAACTCTACGAATTCCCGTCGCTCATCCGCCTGGTCCGCAAGATCTCCGACGGCTTGCAGCGGGAGCTGCCCGGGGACGGCGGAACCGTCTGCGCCCAAGCAGCCGTTAGTGGAGAGGAGGGGATTGCTGTACCTGTCCTGCGGAGCTGCGAGCCGTCGGAGATCTCCGGCCCCCGCATTGCAATCCTTCTCGACGGCGACAAACTCTATGTGGCCGACGGCCGGCTCATGGCGACCGGGGCCCCCGAAGAATTCAGATCCATCCTTGAAGATGCGTCGGTAATAAAGGCCGGCATAGCCCTCAAGCCCCAGATCAACGCCTTGGCCCGCAGGGGCATAACCCTCGCCGGCAAGCTTCAGGACATAGAGCTTCTCCATTACCTGCTCAATCCCGAAGCTTCCCACAAACTCCCCGACCTTGCCCGCACCTTCCTCGGAACCGAACTGGAAGAGTCCTCCGCGGAAGCTCAGATGTCCCTTTTCGATGAAGCTCCCGCCGCCGACCGCAGCAAGGAAGCCTCTGTCCTCATACCCCTTGTCGATGCCCTCTTCCAGAGAATGGACGCTACCGACAGCCGCCTGCGCAAGTTGTACGACGAGGTCGAGGAGCCCCTCGAACACGTCCTCGCCCGTATGGAGCAGGCCGGCGTACGCATCGATCCCACTGCACTAAAGTCCTTCGCCGACAGCCTGCGCACCCGTGCAGCCACCCTGGAAGAAGAGATACGCGCCACAGCCGGCGACCCCACTCTCAACATCAACTCACCCAAGCAGATAGGCGAACTCCTTTTCGAAAAGATGCGCCTCGACCCCAAGGCGAAAAAGCCCGCCAAAGGCAATTGGCCCACCGACGAGAAGACGCTCTCGGAACTCTCCGACCGCAGCCCCGTCATCGGCCAGATTCTGGATATCAGGGGGCTCCGCAAGTTGCTCGGGACCTACATCGACCCGCTGCCGTCCTACATCAGCTCCATCGACGGCCGTGTGCACACGACTTTCAATCAGGCACTTACCTCTACCGGGCGTCTGTCCAGTTCCAACCCCAACCTGCAGAACATCCCCATACGCACCGAGGAGGGACGCGAAATCCGCCGTGCCTTCGTGCCCCAGGATCCCGGCAGCGTGATGATGAGCGCCGACTACAGCCAGATAGAGCTCCGCATCATGGCTCATCTGAGCGGCGACGAGCATCTTACCGAGGCTTTCCGCAGCGGCATCGACGTGCACGCGGCGACGGCGGCCAAGATCAACCGCATCCCGGTAGAAGAAGTGACCGCCGACCAGCGGCGCGTCGCCAAGACCGCGAACTTCGGTATCATGTACGGCATCTCGTCATTCGGGCTCAGCCAGAATCTGGGATGCTCCCGAAGCGAGGCTAAACAGCTGATAGAAGACTACTTCGCCACCTTCCCCAGCATCCGCGAATGGATAGACGGCACGCTTGCGGCGGCGCGCGGCAACGGCTACGTCGAGACCCTCTTCGGCCGGCGCCGTTACGTGCCCGACATCACCAGCGGCAACGGCACCGTGCGTGCGTATGCCGAGCGCAATGCCGTCAACGCCCCGATCCAGGGCACCAGCGCCGACATCATCAAGATGGCCATGATAGCCGTCGACCGCCGCCTGCGTGAGCAGGGCCTGCGTTCGCGGATGGTGCTCCAGATTCACGACGAACTGCTTCTGGAAGTACCGAAGGACGAAATCGACGTCGTACGGGACTTGCTCGTATGCGAAATGCAGGGAGTGGCAAAGCTCAGCGTCCCTTTAACTGTAGAATGTAATTATGGCTCAGACTGGCTCCAGGCCCATTGACGAACTCGTGCGCCGTGCCATCATAGGAGACGGCACTGCATTTACGGAACTCTGGGATTCCAATATCGGAGCTCTGCGCTCGTACCTTGGGAAGAACATGAAGCAGCTCGACCATTTCTTCATCGAGGACGTATGCTCCAAGACCTTCGAGAAGGCGTTCCGGCAGATTCGCAGCTACGACCCCACCCTTGGGCGTTTCGACGTATGGCTCAAGAGGATAGCCAGGAATACAGCGTTCGACGTCATAGAACAGGAAGCGCGCCGCCAGAGGAGTTACGTATCCATCGACGAAGACCTGCGCTCCCTGCAGGTGGCCGATTCGCCGGAATCGGAAGACCCTTTGTACGAGGTAATCCGGAGCGAGGCCCGTACGGAGTCCGGCCATATGGTTGACCGTCTGCCGGAGCTGTACCGCAACGTGGCCAGGCTGCGGCTTATCGAAGGCATGCAATATAAAGAAATAGCGGAAGAAACAGGCCTGGAGCTCAATACTGTGCGCACCAGGATACGCCGCGCAAAGATACTTTTAGACAAAATGAAAAACCACGTAATTATGCTTCTTGCGGCCATAGGCATCAGCCTGAGCGCCGCCGCGACCGACATCATTCCAATCCACACCGCCGGCTCTTCCCTCATACTGTCGGCCGAGCAGGGGGGACCTCTGCTGCTGCGTCACTATGGCGCCGCAGTGGCGCGCCCGTCCGATTTCATGGGCTTCAAGAGCGGCGCAGACTCACATTCCGTAGGCGACATAAGGGTTTACCCTTCCGCCGGCGGCACCTACAATCTCGGGCCCGCACTCGCCGTCACCTATCCCGACGGCGGCATCAATACGGAACTGGTTTATGACTCGTACATGACGGAGCGCATCGCCGACGGCGTTGACCGCACCGTAATACGCCTTCGCGACAGCAAGCAGCCCCTGCGTGTCGAACTGGTTTACACCGCCTATCGTGACGAAGACGTAATTGAATGTCATTCGGCGATTTACAACGACGGCAAAGGGAACGTCCTGCTGCGTGCATACTATTCCTCATGCATGCCCATCCTGGCTCCGTCCTACACGCTCTCCCACATCAACGGCACTTGGGCGCACGAGTGGTTCCTGGAGACGGAAAAGCTGACCCACGGCACCAAGATAATCGGGAGCCGGGACGGCATACAGACCACCCAGAAGACCAATCCTTCGTTCATGCTTGGCCTCGGCGGTTCGGGAATAGAGGAGAAGACCGGCGACGTGATTGCCGGAACACTCTGCTGGAGCGGAAGTTACAGGATAAGTTTCGAAATCGACGATTCGGGACGGCTCTACATAGTGTCGGGCATGAATCCCGAAGGAGCGGAATACACGCTGGAGAAAGGACAGTCGCTGGTGACCCCCGACATGGTATGGACCTACAGCTGCAAGGGCGCCGGCCAGGCCAGCCGCAATCTTCACGACTGGGCCCGAGGATACCGTCTTTACGACGCATCCGTCAAGGCTCCCACTCTCCTGAACAGCTGGGAGGGTGCTTATTTCAGCTTCAACACCAAGACCCTGACCGACATGATTGACGATGCCGCCGCCATGGGACTGGAGATGTTCGTGCTCGACGACGGGTGGTTCGGCCGGGGCGAATATGCCCGCAACGGCGACGATGCCGGCCTCGGCGACTGGCAGCTCAACGAAGAAAAGATTCCCGAGGGCATAGGATACCTGGCCGATTATGCTCACTCCAAGGGACTTAAATTCGGAATCTGGATTGAGCCCGAAATGGTCAACCCGCGTTCCGAACTGTATAACAGGCATCCCGAGTGGGTGGTTGCAGAAAAGGGGCGCGAGGCCTACCAGGAGCGCAACCAGCTGGTGCTCGACCTCAGCAATCCCGAGGTTCAGGATTTCGTGTTCGGAGTATTCGATTCGGTCATGCAGATGGGTGCCGTCGATTATGTGAAGTGGGACTGCAACCGCCATATCTACAATCCCGGATCGGCATACTGCAAGTATCAGGGCAACTTTTGGGTGGATTACACCCTCGGCTACTACGATGTGCTGCGTCGCATACGCGAAAAGTATCCCGACGTGCTCATACAGACCTGTTCGTCCGGCGGCGGAAGGGCCGAGTACGGAGCGCTCGGCTGGACCAACGAATTCTGGACCAGCGACAACACCGATGCGCTTACGCGCGCATACATGCAGTACGGCGCGGGAATGTTCTTCCCTGCACAGCTGCTGGGCTCCCATATCTCCGCTACGCCCAACCATCAGACCAACAACATCACGCCGCTCAAGTTCCGCTGCGACATCGCCGCAAGCGGGCGACTCGGAATGGAAATACAGCCCAAACTGCTCAGTGATGAGGACAAGCAGTACGTACGGGATTATCTGGCGACGTACAAACAGATACGCGACATTGTGTTCGACGGCGACCTGTACCGGATACGTTCGCCTTACGACGGAGGACAGTATGCTCTGGTCTATGTGTCTAAAGACCGTTCCCGCGCAATCTTTTTCGCCTATACGCTTACTTATCAGGGCCCCGGAGTCGTGTCCTGCTTCAGGCTTGACGGACTCGATGCCTCCGCCCGTTACAAGGTCACGGAACTCAATCGCCGCGGCCCTGCGGTTTTCTGGGGCGACGGCAAGTGCTTCGGCGGCGACTATCTTATGAACGCCGGACTCAACTTCAGGCTTCAGAAGCCCTGCACCAGTGCGGTAATGCTCTTGGAAAGGCAATGAGGACGACCGGAGAATCTGATTTCGCAGCTGCGCTGAGTCTCTACCGGGAGTGGAACGAGCGCATCAACGTTGTGTCCCGTAAGGACATAGACAATCTTTGGGAACATCATGTGCTGCACTCCCTTGCCATTGCGCGCTATATGGAACTCAATCATCCCGGAGAACCAGCAGCGGGCTCCAGGGTGCTTGACCTGGGTACGGGAGGAGGCTTCCCCGGCATACCCCTTGCCGTGGAATGGCCGCAGGCGCATTTTACGCTGTGCGACTCCATAGGCAAAAAACTCAAGGTCGCCGGGGCGGTTGCCCAGGGACTGGGGCTCAGCAACGTCGAATGTGTACATTCCCGGGCGGAAGAGCTTCCTGGCGGCTTCGACTGGGTCGTAACAAGGGCCGTAGCCTCGTTATCCGACCTCTATCCGTGGGTCAAGGGCCGTTTTGCACGCAGCATATTGTGTCTCAAAGGAGGCGACGTGTCCGCCGAGATCTCCGAGCTGTGCCGCACGAGGGGCGTTCACCCCGGCCGAGTGAGGGTCTGGAAGATAGAAGATTGGCTCAAAAACGAATATTTCAAAGAAAAATTTGTAATTGAGATTGGAAAAGATTACCTTTGTCCTCCCAAATTTGAAAATCAAAAATAATTAGATAATGAAACGCACTTACCAACCCTCCAACCGCAAGAGAGTCAACAAGCACGGCTTCCGTGAGAGAATGAGCACTCCCAATGGCCGTCGCGTCCTTGCGGCACGCCGTAGTCACGGCAGGAAGAAACTCACCGTTTCTTCTGAGGATCGTTACTAGGATTACGATCACAGACTCAAATAGCCGGCCCCTTCGGGCCGGTTTTTTTGTATTTTATTTGCAGATTAATTATATTTGAGGATATGAAAAAACTGCGTTATCTGTATCTTCTTATTCTGTTGTGTGTACCGGCGGCAGCCGGAGCGCAAAACAATCCGTACGAGATAGACGACGAATGTTATAAGTATATGCGTGAAGCAGAGGAGCTTACAGGGCAGCCTGGCTTCTCCCGTGCCGCAGATATGCTGCTCAGTACCGCCATCGCAAAAGGGGATACCAAGGCGCAGACCCTCTACTATGTAGAGAGGTTCAAGAACCTGACCCGCACCCTCAGGGACAAAGAAGTGACCAACGCCGACGACGCCCGTGTCCAGAAATACATGAACGACCTGCAGAACGTGGCATCGAAACTGGGATACAGGCAGTATTACTACCATGCCTACGAAATAGCCCAGAACTACTACTACAACCACGGCAAGTTCGTGCGTACCATGGATCTCGTGGAGCAGATGCTGGCCGAGGCAATAGACAAGAAGGAAGAATACGGCAAGTGGATGGCCACCCGCTACATGGTTTCCCTCTACATCGACCAGAACGACTACGTAAGCGCCAAGAAGTACATCCTGGAGGCCCTTGACATATACAACGACAGCTCCGACCCCATGGTCCGCCGTCAGTCTCCGTCCCGCCTGTACTGCGATCTCTCCGATACCTATCCCATCGGCCACGACTCCGTGCGGGTAAACCTGCGCAAAGCGCGCGCAGAAAGCCGGCACCACATGGACACGCTACGATGGAAGTATCATTATGCCAAGCTGTACGCATACCGCAAAGACCTTCCCTCATACGAAGAGGCCAGGGATTACTGCCTGAACGACCCCCTCACCACCATACAGGTAAGCAGTACGGCCAACCTGCTGTTCAAGAACATAGACCGGATAGTTTACGGCTACGGCATGGACAGCGTACGTACGGATGTCATGATGGAGCACCTGCGCGAGGTGAAGTACATAGCCAACATTGCCGAGGAGTACGGCTACAAAGACGAAGCCTTTGCCATAGAAAAGTCGCTTGTGGCCCTCCAGGAGCGCAAGCTTGCAGCTTTCAACCGTTCCCAGGTGTCCGAGCTCAACGCCCGCATGGGCAACGACCGCCTGACTGCGGACCTGCAGAGGCGCGAGGCCGAAGTGAACAGTCTCGTAATGGCCCTCACTATCGCCGCAGCTCTGATTCTGGCAGGCATTGCAATCTTCCTGTTCGTACACTTGCGCGCCCTGCGCCGCCGCAACGCCGAACTTACGCTGGCTAACGAGAAAGTCCTTCAGGCCGATGCGGCAAAGACCCGTTTCGTGCAGAACATGA
>DGVM01000020.1:0-4829 GCA_002395925.1 Bacteroidales bacterium UBA4284 | reverse complement strand
GCCACGAGGTGCGTACTCCGCTCAATGCGATTGTGGGATTCAGCCAGCTTCTGGCCCTGCCCGACGGCACCTTCACTCCCGAAGAAAAAGACGAATTCTCGTCCCACATCATCAACAATACCAAGATGCTCACCATGCTGCTCGACGACATCCTCAATACCTCTGCTATGGATAACGGCACCTACTCCATCAGCTACGAGGAAGGCGAGTGCAACTTCATGTGCCAGGCCGCCATCAGCAGCGCGGAGCATCGTCTTCAGCCCGGCGTCACCATGACCTACGAGGGCGGGCTGGACGCTCCCCACACAGTCTGGACCGACCCCAGGCGCGTGCAGCAGATTCTGATCAACCTGCTTACCAATTCCTGCAAGCACACCTCGCAGGGTACCATAAAGCTCTCATGTTCGCTTAGCGAGAATCCCGGATTCGTCACATTCGCAGTCACCGATACAGGCCCCGGAGTTCCCGCCGACCAGGCCGAGGCCATCTTCGACCGCTTTACCAAACTGAACGAATTCGTCCAGGGCACGGGCCTCGGACTGAGCATCTGCCGGGACATAGCCTCCCGTATGGACGCCAGCGTTTATCTCGATACCGCTTACCCCGGACCCGGCGCCCGCTTCGTCTTTGTCATTCCCGACAAACAGTCTCCGGAATCATGAAACGGTTGACGCTCATACTGCTGCTTGCCAGTGTAGTGTCCTGGAGCCAGGTTGTGGCCCAGAATAATCCCTACGGTATCGATGACGAGTGCTACCAATACTTTGTGCAGGCCGAGAAGGCTGTCGATGACCTTGGTTCACAAGATTTTGATGCCACAGTTGACGCCCTTCTCAATACAGCCATCCAGAAAGGTGATGCCAAGGCTCAGACGCTGTATTATGTGTGCAAACTCAAGCGCGTGTCCAGGGAGGGCCAGGCTGCTCCCCCCGGCAAGCGCGCCGAATACAATGCCAAAGTACGCTCGAGCCGCGAAACTCTCCAGCAAGTCGCCAATCGCACCGGGTATCCTCAGTACTATTATTATGCTTTCGAGCTCGCACAGACATATTACTACAATACAGGCCAGGAGACGGTAGCTTTCAAACTGCTTGACGACGCCATGGCCGAGGCTCGCAAAGCCGGAGACGAATATGGTCTGTGGCAGTGCCTGCGCTATATTTCGCAGATTTATACGCGCCGTAGCGACGCCCTCAATGCGCGGCGCTACCTCAGGGAATCCATCGACCTGTACGAATCCAGCACAAACCCGCTTGTCAAGCGGCAGTCGATTGCCCGCCAGTGTTTCGACCTTGCCGATACCTACAGTCCCGCGAGCGATTCCGCACGCATGTACATTCAGCTCGGAGAAAAGCATTCAACCCTTACCGGCGACACTCTTCGGCTGTGCTATTACAAGGCGCAGCTGGCAGCATGGGACGGCGACCGCGAGGCTTTCGTCCGGAATCGCGACATGTGCCTTGCCGACCGCTCCTTCCCATATCAGTTCCGCAGCGGAGTCGAGTTCCTCCAGTGCGTCGAGAGCATCATGGACGGCAAACCGTTCAACTCCTACAAATCCCAGATCGATGCCCTTTATTTCGAGCAGCAGATGAATTTCGTCGCGTATTTTGCTTCTGAACGCCATCAGTGGGAGCCCGCGTGTTTTGCCTTCGCCAATCTGGTTGAGCGGATGCGTAAAGACATGGAGTCCGTCAATGCGCAGAGGCTTGGCGAACTTTCCGCCCTTTACGGCAACAATGCGCTGCAGGAGGATCTGGCCCGTACATCCCGGAAGGTCAACCGTGTAACCTGGCTGGTCGCAGTGCTGCTTACCATAATACTTCTGGGCATCATTGCAGTGACACTGATGAGAATCCGTATACTGCGGAAGGCCAGGATCAAGGATGAACAGATGATAGCCGAACTGACGGAGGCCAACCGCAAAGCCCGGGCTGCCGATGAGGCCAAGACCCGTTTCGTGCAGAACATGAGCCATGAAGTGAGGACTCCGCTCAACGCCATCGTCGGATTCAGCCAGTTGCTGAGCCTGCCTGACGGCACTTTCCCGCCGGAAGAGAAAGACGAGTTCTCACATCATATTGTAAACAATACCAAGATGCTTACCATGTTGCTGGACGACATCCTGAACACCTCGCAGGTGGATTCCGGCGAATACAGCATCTGTATCGAAGATGGGGAATGCGACTCCATTTGCCGCGAAGCCATAAGCAGCGCCGAACACCGTCTGCAGCCTGGTGTGACCATGACCTATGAGCCGGAGTTCGATGGTGGATTCACTTTCCGGACAGATCCGAGGCGGGTTCAGCAGGTTCTCATCAATCTGCTTACCAATGCCTGCAAGCACACCGCCGAAGGTTCCATACGGCTGGCGTGCTCGCTGACAGAAACTCCTGACGCCGTCACCTTCAGCGTCACCGATACCGGCACCGGCGTACCTGCAGAAGATGCGGAGAAGATTTTCCAGCGCTTCACAAAACTGGACGAGTTCGTGCAGGGAACGGGCCTGGGACTCAGCATCTGCCGCGACATCGTTACGCGCCTTGGAGGCAAGGTGTTCCTCGATACGACTTACGACAAAGGCGGAGCCCGCTTCCTGCTGGTCCTGCCCCTCAACCCGGATAAACCAATAAGTTAGTGATATTATGACTCCTCTTTACGCCCAATCCCACGATTATTCCAAGTTCCTGGTACTTGCCGTGGACGACATTCCCCTGAATGTCCTTCTGGTGCAGAAGATGCTTTCCCGCTTCAATTTCCGGCTTAAGACCGCGGCCAACGGCCAGCAGGCGCTTGATGCCGTAGCGGCGGAGAAACCGGATCTTATCCTTCTTGACCTCATGATGCCCGGCATCGACGGTTTCGAGGTTATCAGGCGCCTGCGTGCCGACCCCGAGACTGCCGATATCCAGATAGTCATCCTTTCCGCCCTTAACTCCAACGAAGATATAGTAAAGGGATTCAACGTGGGCGCCAATGACTTCATCATGAAACCCATCATCATGGAGAAGCTCCTCAGCTGCGTGGTTACCCAGATGCAGATCATAGAGTCCAAAGGCAAGAAATGAAACGTCTCGTCCGGACTGTTGCCGCAGCACTCGTGCTGCTGAGCTGTGCCGTATGCGCAAAGGCTCAGATCGTCAACCGGCTCAAGGTTGATGACGATACTTTCCAGCGCTACGCGTGGGGCCGCATGCAGCAGTTCAGCCCCTCCAACCTGCGTCTTGCCGATTCTCTGTACAGCGTAGGCGTCGAACGCGAGAACTTCCGTTACAAGTGCCTCGGCCTGTCGCTGGAGTTTCCGGTCCGCTTCTCTCTGGGCGAATACGAAAGGATGGATGCCGCCGTCGCGGAAATCAAGGAAATACTGGGCAACCGCAAAGATACCCGTGCCTTCTTTTATCCCACGATTCACGAGTACTGCCAGTTCCTCATACATATAGGGAGGGCGTCCGACGCCATGCTCGAGGCCCGCGCGATGGAGAGGATAGCTACGGCCGAAAAGAGCCCTCAGGGGCATATGTACGCCCATCGTATCATCGGGCTCATACAAAGCTATAGGACCAATTCGTACCTGGCTATCAGCAACTTCACCAAGGCGGCTGATTATTGCAAGGAGGCCCGTGCCGAGCAGGAACTGCCCAAACTGTTCCTGCTCATCTCGCAGGAATACATAAAGATAAAGAATTTCCCCGCCGCAGAAGAATACTGCCGGAAGGCGGAGGCCTACATGGATTTCTTCCCTTCCCTTAGGGTGCTTACCCGCATGACCCGCTGCTATCTCTACGAAGCGCAGAAAGACTGGGCACAGTTCTACGAAACATACGATTCGCTTCTCTCGGACCCTTTGTACAAGGTGCAGGCCGATGCCGATTCGCGCTTCGGGATAGATGTAGTCTATCTTCAGTCCAAAGGGCTGTTTGATAAGGCGCTCTCTGTTGCAGACTCACTTGGTACTGCCCGCGAGAGGCTGGAGCGCAGGCACGGAATCTATGCGGCCCGCGGCAGCTTCGAACCTGCGTATAATGAGTTGTACAAACTTATGGCTGAGAAGGATTCCATCTACATACGAGTCCAGAACGAAGACATGGCCATACTCGACGCCGAGATGAACAATGCCCGCCTGCGCGAAGAAGCGGAGAGGCTCAAGGCTCGCAATCAGATTACCATACTGCTTGGATTCCTGGTGATGTTTGCAATAGCCTTCTTCGCCATTCTGCTCAGCCAGTGGCAGTTGAGGCAGAACCTCGACGAGATGCGCCGCAAGAACAACCAGATGCTTTCTGCCCGCCGTGCGTATCAGAAGGCAATGGATGCCAAGGAATCCGAGAATGCCTATCAGATAAAGATACTCCAGAACAGAACCACCAACGTACTTACCGATTATGAAGATATCCTCAATCTTTAGGAACCATCGCAGCGAACTGTTCGCGCTCGTCATATTTCTTGCCGGCTCGGCACTGGGAATGCTTGGACTTATCCAGAAGGTGCCGCTGGTGCTTGGCATCCTTGGAATAGTGATTCTGGCCTCTGGCCTTTTCTATTTCTGCATCCGATATACCTCGGAAAAAGTGTATAAGGATTACTACAAGGACAGCTACGAGATTGAGCACGAGACCATAGAGGAAGAAATCCGCAAGTCCATGCGCTATCACCGCTACCAGGAGGCAGTAATCGCCCGCTACGAGAGCGCCTGCCGTGACCTCGGCCTTGTTGACGAGCAGAAAGACTGGCTTCTCGACCTTCTTATGGCCGAGAAGCGCAAAGTAGATGAAGAGCTCGAGGCGCAGGGCGGAGGGCCTATATAGGGATTGTCGTTTAATGTTTTC
>DGVM01000176.1 GCA_002395925.1 Bacteroidales bacterium UBA4284 | reverse complement strand
TCGAGACCATCATCAAGTATCAGACGGAAACTGCGGCCAGCTACGGCGTCACGATGGTGCGGGTACTTGCCGGACAGGAGTACTGGGCCCTGGACGGAAATCTCCACCAGGCCTACGCGTCAGGCACGAACGGCAGTTTCGTGCGTTGCGTCCGCGACCTGACTTACGCAGAAATCAATGCCCTGAACAAGACAAGCGATTAATGAAACGTACTGCATACATACTCTTCCTTGCACTGACGCTGACCTGCGCCTGCACGCCCGGGACTACAGAGAACCCGGGGATTGAAGGCGTGAGCCCCTCACTCGTGCGAGAACTCGGGCTTGACGAGCCGGAAATGCCGGTGCGCATAGGTTTCGACCTTCCCGGAGAACCTGTCATCGCTCCGGAGACTAAGGCAAGCGTTGTCGGAGGGAACGAAGATCCGAATGAATATATAAAGACCCTCTATCTGGTGTGCTTTACCCGGGAAGGTATTTATCTCGGATGGAGAAGAGCCAACTTGATTGGCGCGGAACAGGACTTCACGCACGACGGCATCGATTGCCAGGGGCGCGAGCTTTTCGAAGGAACTGTCCCTTCCCGCACGGCCAGAATCCACTTTGTCGGCAACGTGGGCATAGGGCTTGCCGACGGTTACGCACCTTCCAATATCCCCGGCAACGACCAGATCGGAGGCAACGAGAACACCTTGGTAAAATCCGCCAAGATGACCGTCGCAAAGGAGGACAGGAAAATATGCTACTGGGGCTTCCACGGCGAAGCCAGTTCCGAAGATATGAAATCCTGGCTTGCCCTTGCCGCCGTTCAGGATGACGGCACAGTGGTGTACAGCAAGAAGGAGGGACACAACGTGCATTTGGTACGCGACCGTGCACGAGTTGATTTCGGCCTTATGTTCGACTTCCCCCGCACCTCCCAGGACGTGGAGGACGGCAAGACCGTGACCGTGAATGGAAAGACTTACACTATTTCCGGCGGGAAAATCACCATTGACGGCAATGAGTACCCTATGGACAAGAATCCCACCGACTATACGATTACATCCATTTCGTGGATATTGTCCAACGGACTGGAGAAAGGCTACATCGCCCCATATTGGGATGAGAATGCAAACGACCACTTCGACGGCTATTTCGACATCAGTTCGACGCCGGCCTTGAAGGAAGACCGTCTGACTCAGTACGACAAAGCAGACGCTGCGAGATATACTGCTACCGAAGCAGATATGATGCAGATTTTCGATGGTACGAATTCCATCGACGCTCCCCTTTTCCTGTTTGAAGACGAGAACAACGAAAAGAATCCTCCCAAGATTATCCTTAAGGTAGATTACAGGCTCGGCGGCGGCGCTACCAAGACCAAGTACCACACCCTGATGATGCTCAACGACAGCCAGGAGCCCTGCAAGATTTACCGCAACCACAACTACGTGCTTGATATCTTCGGTATTCCCTGGGAGGGCCTTGGCTACACGTCTTTCGAGGATGCAGTCAATTCCGTCGTTTACGCCAACAACCAGACCGTAACCATCAGCGAGTCCGTGCCCGCCGTCAATGACGGCCGGTTCCAGCTGTCAATCGAAGGCGACACATACCTTATATTCCAGGAAGAATCCGACAAGAATGCCACAAAGACTGTGTACTTCACATACAGAGCCCTGACAGGCGAAAGTACATCCGAGATAACGGCAAACGACTTCAAGGCTGCCTGGACAACGGATATCCGCTCTTCGTTTGCTTCCGATGTAGTGACTGTTACGGAAATCAGCAATGACGGCACCACGTTCAGGGGAGCGGTGAATTTCACCCTCGGAACGGAAATCAACAGCGCCCTGCAGGGCGGCCAGATAGAGCTGCGCGACAAGAAGACGGGAATGACCCGTTTCCTCAACATCTACACCATTGACAAGTTCAATTTCCTGCCGCCGGGCAGCAGCAACATCTCCCTGGTCAAGACAGGAGGCACCCGCACAGTAAACGGGCAGACCTGCGATACTTACAAGATGGATATAAAGATTCCCGGGAATTACCCGCTGGGTCTCTATCCAATCAAAATCCGTATGGCATCCATCACCCTGAATCCATTCAAGGCAGAGCGGAGGACGGTCGGCAGCTCGACTCTCGAGGAGACTGAAGAAAGTATCGCCGTATCGATGGGAAGCACCGAAAACGGAGCCGTGCTCGACGGAGAGACTCTCCAGGGTATGAGTTTCACGACCGCCGCATCAGACAGCAAAGAATGGAACTACCACGCTGCCGGCGTCCCGTGGGACTTCTGGTACATAGATACTCTCCTCAACAAACCCAACACGGAGGTCGGAGGCGAGACGATTGAAGATACTTCGGATAAGATATATACCATCTATTTTGATGATACCAGGCCCTTGCGTGCCCCTGAGAACCAAGCGAACAATGTAGGTCTGTTCCTCAAGATAAGGCACTTCGGAGACGCTATCGCGCTGCCGTACAATTAGGCGCAGGGCATAAATAACAACGCGCGGTCTGCTGAGCAGGCCGCGCGTTTGTTTGTAAGAGGACCCTTTTACAGAGTCCTCTTGATTTCGACAATCTGGAAGGCCTCTATCATATCACCCTCCTTGATATCGTTGTAGCCTGCGATGCTCATACCGCATTCCTTGCCGGCGAGCACTTCCTTGACGGAATCCTTGCCTATCTGCAGGGAGCCGAGCTCTCCGGTGTAAATCACGATACCGTCGCGGATGAGACGCACCTTGGACTTCTGGACCATCTTGCCGTCACGCACGATACAACCGGCGATAGTGCCGATTTTGCTGATGCGGAAGGTCTGCTTGACCTCGGCAGTGGAGATGACCTCTTCCTTCTTTTCGGGCTCGAGCATAC
>DGVM01000160.1 GCA_002395925.1 Bacteroidales bacterium UBA4284 | reverse complement strand
CCGTTGACGGTCCTTCCAAGAAGGACTGGAGAGGCGGCCGCGGTATCCTCGAGAACATCATTCCTTCCTCCACCGGTGCTGCAAAGGCTGTCGGCAAGGTTCTTCCCGAACTCAACGGCAAGCTCACCGGCATGAGCCTCCGCGTCCCTACCTCCGACGTCAGCTTCGTCGACCTCACCTGCGAGCTCGCAAAGCCCGCTACCTACGAGGAGATCTGCGCAGCCATGAAGGAAGCCTCCGAGGGCGAACTCAAGGGCATTCTCGGTTACACTGAGGATTCCGTCGTCGCAACCGACTTCCGTGGCGAGTCCCGCACCTCCGTCTTCGACGCCAAGGCCGGTATCCAGCTCGATCCTACCTTCGTAAAGGTTTGCGCATGGTACGACAACGAGTGGGGTTACAGCAACAAGGTCCTCGAAATGGCAAGGGTCATCTGCAAGTAATTTCTTTTACTCAGCTTTATCAGGCGGTCCATTGCGGACCGCCTTTTTTGTTGCCTGTTGGTGCACAAACCGCCACAACTATTATTTTAAAATAAAAAAAACGTAAAAAACCGCTTTACGATTTTTTAAAGTCCATTGGGATAAGCCGGGTGCGTCGGATATTTGCAGCTGTAAATCAGTATTTGCAGATGAAACGCTTCAACTCTACGCCACTGCTGATTGCAGTGCTGACGCTCGCAGCCGCAGCATCCTGCGGAACGGCCCAAAAACTCAACCGGATATGCCAAAGCGAAATGAGAGCCGGCCTGTCCCTTCCCGACGGGCAGGACCGGATTCCCGAGGTCGCCCTTGGGGACGACGCCCCCAGGGACACGCTCCGTATAGTTGATTTCGAAGGCCATCAGACCCTCATAATGAACGCGATACGTGACGTTGACGGCGAAATGGTGGCGACCGACCGCATCACGGCCTCGTACGTTACTGCCCGCTTCCGCAACGTAGCCGAAAGGGACGGCAAGGTAGATCTGGAATTCCAGGTTCGCGTCCCGGAAAACATGCTCGACAGCAAATGGCAGCTAAGGCTCAATCCCGACATGTTCCTGCTCGGAGATTCCCTGCGGCTCGACCCGGTGCTGATAACGGGCGTAGGCTATCGGAAGGCCCAGTTACGCGGATATGAGCAATATCGCAAGTTCCTCGATTCCATCGTAACCGACACCACGATTTTCATCAACCGGCACGACCTGGAGATTTTCCTGGAACGCAACCTTCCGCAGCTTTACGCCCTGAGAAGCGACAGCTCCTTCGTATCCGACGATGCATTCGCCTCGATGTACGGAGTTACCGAGCGGGAGGCCGTGGAGCATTACACTTACGGATATCTTGTCCGGCGCAACCGACGCCGGGCAGGCATGAAAGACGCAATGTACCGCAAGTTCGTAAAGGCTCCGATAATCAGCTCCGGCATAAGGCTTGACACGGTAATGCGAGCCGACAACGGCGACTTCATATACAATTACGTCCAGACCGTCCATACCACGCCCGCGCTGCGCAAAGTGGACATTTGTCTGAGCGGCGACATACGCGAGCAGGACCGCCGTCTTTATAACATACCGCGTTCGGAACCTCTCACCTTCTACATTTCCTCCCTCTCGACCCTCGCCGACAATTCCCGTCGCTTCATCGACAAGGTCATAAGCCGGCGTGTGGAGGCAAATACGGCATGCTATATCGAGTTCAGGCAGGGCCAGTCGGCAATCGACCCGCAGCTCGGCAACAACCGCAGCGAAATCGCCCGCATCAAAGACAACATACGCAGTCTGATCTTAAACGAAGAATTCGACCTGGACTCCATAACCATAGCCTCCTATGCTTCGCCAGAAGGTCTGAACAAAGCCAACGAATCCCTTTCGGCAAAACGTGCCGCAAGCGCAGGAGATTATTTCGGAAGATTCGCATCTTCGATACGGGACTCCGTGATACGCGAGGCCGGGTCATTCATGTCGATAGACGGAACCGCGAGCGGCAAGCCAGACATTCCCCGCATCCGATTCCGCAGCCGCAGCGGAGGCGAGAACTGGACGATGCTGGACGCCCTTGTAAAGGAAGACGCTCAGTTGTCCGGCAGCGCAAAAGACTTTTACGCCGATGCGGCCCAGCGTTTCCGGAATCCCGACGCCAGGGAGAAAGCACTTGCCGCGAGTCCGGCGTACAAGTATTTCCGCGAGCATCTATACCCGCGTCTGAGGATAGTGAAATTCGACTTCTTCCTCCACCGCAAAGGCATGGTGCGAGACACAATCCACACCACGGAACCGGATACTGCTTATATGCGCGGCGTACAGCTGATACGGGAACGCGACTACAAGGCAGCTTTGGAGTTGCTCAGGCCATATTCCGACTACAATACGGCTGTCGCCTTGCTCGCCCTGGACCGTAACGCCTCCGCCCTCGAAATCCTCGAAGGGCTTCCGCGCTCAGCACGCACCGACTACCTTATGGCCATAATACACTCCCGGCGCGGAGACGAACGCAGCGCCGTAGAGCACTACATGCACGCCTGCGCCCAGGACGGATCCTTCGTCCACCGGGGCCGGCTCGACCCCGAAATCAGCGCATTGATAAAGAAATATGACCTGGGCCGCTTGTAAACACTGATTGTAATCGCTATCTTTGCAGCGTTATGAAAGAAATCCGATTCGTCAGCCCCGATGAGGCAGTAAGCCACATCCCTTCACACAGCCACATACACTTGAGCAGCGTTGCAAGCGTACCCCACTGCCTTATCAAGGCCCTCTGCCGCAGGGCGGATGCCGGCGACGTGACCGACCTGCACTTCCATCATTTCCACACCGAGGGCCCCGCACCCTACAGCGAGCCCCGCTACGAAGGAATTTTCTTCGACCAGGGATTCTTTGTCGGTCCCAACGTGCGCGCCAACGTAAACGCCGGTTATGCCGACTACCTGCCGGTTCATCTCGGAGAGACTCCCCGCCTGTACCGCAGCGGAGCCATCGACCTCGGCGTTGCTATGGTAAACGTTTCGCTTCCCGATGCCCAAGGCCGCGTATCCCTCGGCACGTCAGTAGATTGCTCATACGCTGCCATACAGACCGCCAAGCTTGTCATCGGAGTCGTAAATCCCAATGTACCATTCGCTTACGGAGACCTCGCAAGCCTCGACTCCTTCGACTTCCTCGTTCAGGACGATGAACCCCTGGTGACTGCTGCGTTTGCCGAGCCAACCCCTACCGAAATGCAGATCGGCAAGAACTGCGCAGCGCTGGTAGAAGACGGCGACTGCCTGCAGATGGGAATCGGCGCCCTGCCGAACGCCCTTGCCTCACAGCTCGGCGACCACAAAGACCTCGGCCTGCACACGGAAATGTTTGCGGACGGCCTTCTGCGGCTTATCAAGAAGGGCGTCATCAACGGATCCCGCAAGCAGATCGACACCGGAAAAGTCGTCGCGTCCTTCCTTCTCGGATCGCAGGAGGTGTACTCTTTCATCGACCACAATCCCGACGTACTGATGCGCGACATCACCTATACCAACGACCCCTGGGTCATCTCCCGCAATCACAGGATGAAGGCCATCAACAGCGCCACCGAAGTCGATCTTACCGGGCAGATAAGCGCAGACTCCATCGGAACCCGCATCTTCAGCGGAACAGGCGGACAGTTGGAATTCGTCCGCGGCGCCAGCATGTCGGAAGGCGGAAAGAGCATCACGGCTTTCGCATCCCGGACCAACAAGGGGAAGAATAAAATCGTCGCCGAGATCAACCCCGGCGGAGGAATCGTAACGCCCCGCGCAGACGCCCACTGGATCGTAACCGAATACGGTGCGGTCGACCTTTACGGGAAGAGCCTCCAGGAGCGGGCACGTCTGCTGATAAGCATCGCACATCCCGACGACCGCGAAATGCTTGAGCGTCAGGCGTTCGAGCGCTTCGGTCCGCACTTTTTAAGCGTCTGCTGATCAATAAATATAGATTTTCTGACCTATACTGAGGCGGTCGGAGCGGAGATGATTCCAGCTCTTGAGCTGCTTTACGCTCGTATGGTACCGACGTGCGATATGACTGAGGGTGTCGCCGCTGCGGACGGTATAGACTATGCGCGCACCACCTTTGTCTGCTGAGGTCTTCCCCGATTCTATGTCCTTCAGTACCTGTTCACTAAGATACTCAGATGCTTTGTGCAGGTACAGCGAATCCCTGTCTGCAGACATGAATTCCGCGCTCCATTCGAAAGGCAGGTTAAGTATGCATTTGCCCGCCGAACCAGGTATTATGCCGTTGTAGTATTTGGGGTTAAGATACTCTATCTCCGACAGCGGCACACCGACCACCTCGCTTATCTGCTTGAAATGCAGGTTGCGTCGGATTTCGAAGGTATCGACCTGGCTCGGGACGGAGGCGACGCTTACGCTATTTAGGCCGTAGTCCCTCGAATAAAAAAAGGCGTACATTACTCCCACGAACGCAGGCATGTAGCCTCGCGTTTCGCTGGGAAGATACGGATAGACCGACCAGAAATCCCTTTTGCCTCCGGCCCTGCGAATGGCTTTGTTGACATTGCCCGCGCCGCAATTGTACGCACTTATCGCAAGCGGCCAGTCCCCCAGTATCGTGTACAGGTCGCGGAGGTAACGGGCGGCGGCGTCAGTGGACTTTTCGACATCCATGCGTTCGTCCACAAATGATGTGATTTCCAGACCGTATGCCTTTCCGGTACGGTACATGAACTGCCAGAGACCTTTTGCTCCCGCACGCGATGTGGCGGTGGGTTTGAGCATCGACTCCACCACGGCGAGATATTTGAGTTCCAGCGGAATTCCGTAACGAAGGAAAGCCTCCTCGAAAATGGGGAAATAATAGTCGCTGAGCGCCATGGCCTGCTGCATCACTTCGCCTCTCTTTTCGGAGTACAGCACCATGTAGTTCTTTACCACGTCGTTGAACGGAAGGGTAAAGAAAGGATTCATGGCGGACAGTCGCCGGATCATTACCGAATCACTCACCGCCGATGCCAGCCTGAGGGTGTCCAGTCCGGGAATGGGAGCCGCATTGTCGCGGTTCCAGGTATTGCGGTACCAGAGGGTAAGCAGGCTGTCGGTTATTTCGGGAGAATAGTCCATGGGACGCGGAGCGACCGCAGGGACATCATTTCCTTCTTCCAGGGCCTCGGCAAGAGGTTCGGCGGCGCGTATGCTTTCCAGAAGGGCGCGCAGGGAATCAATCTGGGCCTCCAGCTCGCGGTTCCTCTGCCTGAGGCGCTGCACATCGTCCTGTCCGTTGCAGAGAACGGAAAGAAGGATGATGCAGACGGAGAGGAAGAGGCGTCTCATAAGCGGCTAGAAACGAAGGGCGACGCTCATTCCAAACGCCGGAGAACTGTTGAATGCAAGTTGGGTATCGGGAGCTATGACCGTCGGTGAAAGCTTGAGGGCCATATCATCGACGATCTCAAAATCGTGCATGTAAGAGAACACGTTGGCATCGATTATCTGAAGCAGATATACAAGTCCAATTGCAAGCAGCGAATAGTCCCTGTACCGGCGATAGACATTCCTGTAGTACAGGGCCTGTTCGGCCGTTATGGGACCGGAATACGCGGTATCCGTGCTTGTGGCCTCCTTGTATATACGGCGGTAACGCTCGTAATTGATGTTGTTTGTGTCGTAAAAGTAATATGCGGCACCAAGTCCGCCAATGTAGATGGGAATCTTCCAGAATTCGCCGTTATACGCCTGTCCGAGACCCGGCAGGAGTATGGAATACAGGGTAGCTTTGCCGGGGAGCGGATACTTGTCTGTCTTGTAACTGATTACACCGTCCATGGCTGTCGCCCAATAGGCCACTCCGGCGCCTATGTACCAGTACGTCGCCGCCTGGAAATTGCCGGTAGCGCTGTTGTAGATGCCCACTCCGAGCGGCGCCAAAATCGAGCCGTAAACGATGGGGAGCTTCCAGTACTGCCTGTTGTATATCTGGCTGCCGCCCACGAAAAGCGCAGAGCCAGCCGCCATGGTGCCTATCTTGAGTTCGTTTTTGTGGGCCAGGCCTCCGAAATACTCCTTGAACGAGAACAGCACGTCAGTCGAGTCTTTCTGCCCCGTCACGTCGTCGTTATAGGACTGCGTGAACGCTTCGCTCTTGAACTGCGCCGATGCCGCAACGGAGCACAGAAGGAAAAACGCTATGAGAAGGAATCTCTTCATATACGGCCTTCGAGTGCGCTGAGGAAAGCGGACATTTCTTCGTCGGAGGAAAAACGTACCGTCATAGTTCCCTTGCCGGACGCGTCCCGGCGCAGGGAAATGTCTTTTGAGAAATAGCGTCCCATGCACGACAGCAGGCGGTTGTACTGCTCGGGAAGTTCGGGTGCGGCCTTGCCTGCAGCGCCACGGGGAGAGGCGGGCGCCTCGCCGTTGCGATACTTACGTACGAGCTGCTCGAGCTCACGGACGGAAAGCCGTCCGGTGATGACCATATCGCACAGACGCTCCTGGAGCGATGCATCCTCGACTCCGAGCAGCGCCTTTGCATGGCCGGACGAAATCAGGCCCACCTTGAGGTCGTGCTGCACCTTGACGGGCAGTTTGAGAAGACGCAGGGTATTGGCGACGGTGGCACGTTTCTTCCCCACCCTGTCCGCCATCTGCTCCTGGGTAAGCGAACATTCATCCATCAGCCGCTGGTAGCTCATGGCCACCTCCACCGGATCGAGGTCCTCGCGCTGGATGTTCTCCACTATGGCCATTTCGAGCATGCCCTGGTCGTCGGTGTCGCGGACATACGCGGGAACCATGGTCATTCCGGCCATGCGGCATGCCCTGTAACGGCGCTCGCCGCTGATTATCTGATACCTGCTGGGAGTTACCCGGCGGACCGTGATGGGCTGGATAAGGCCGAGGGTCTTGATGGAATTGGACAGCTCCTCCAGGCTCTCGTTGTCGAAGGTGACGCGGGGCTGGAACGGGTTGGCCTCGATGAGATCGACCGGAATGCGGAGGATATCGGCCTCCGATGCGGTATGCGCACCGGCAATCTCTTTGTTGATGTATCCTACGGGCTTGCGGATCTGGTCGGCTCCGGCGGCGGGGCCCATTATGGAACTCAGGCCCCTGCCCAGGCCATGCTGCTTGTTTGTCATTGTCTGTTGATTGTTTCTCCGTCGCGCTCGAGGACCTCTGAGGCGAGGTTGAGGTAGTTTGACGAACCGGTACAGGAAATCTCGTACAGCAAAATGGGCTTGCCGTGCGAGGGGGCCTCGCTGAGGCGTATGTTGCGCTGGATGACAGTATTGAACACCAGCTCCTTGAAGTGGTCGCGAAGCTCCGCGAGCACCTGCTGGTGAACCTTGGTGCGGCCGTCGAACATGGTGACGACGAATCCCTCGATGGTAAGTGAGGGGTTGAGCCCGCCCTGCACTATCCTTATGGTCTGCAGCAGCTTGCCAAGCCCTTCGAGGGCAAAGAACTCAGGCTGGACCGGAATAATGACGGAATCGGCGGCAACGAGCGTATTGACGGTTATCAGTCCCAGGGACGGTGAGCAGTCGATTATGATGTAATCGTACTCGTCCCGCACTGGGGCTATCGCATCACGAAGCAGGGATTCCCTGCGTTCGTCGTTTATCATTTCTATTTCTATGCCCACCAGATTTATGTGCGACGGAATCATGTGGAGCCCTGGCATTTCTGTCTGAATAAGGGCGTCCTCGACCCGTATAGTGCTCTCCATCAGCTCATAGATGCTGCGTTTGCGGTCGTCGTCTGGAGAGAAATTGAGGCCGGAGGTGGTGTTTGCCTGGGGATCCGCATCTATTATGAGGACCTTCTTTTCCAGTGCCGCCAGGGATGCCGCAAGATTGATTGCAGTCGTGGTCTTGCCCACTCCGCCTTTCTGGTTGGCGATTGCTATTACTTTTCCCATATCACGCAAAAATACGAATTATTTCATAAACCTGCAATATACGCGCCACAGGCATGGGCGCGTCAGAGACTAAGCTGATACTGCAACTTCAGCTCGGTCCGGGCCGGTTTGGAATCCGCCATCCAGGGATACGCCAGATACGACGCCCGCAGATGGAATGCATGGCGGCGCGAGGCCTTCCACGAAGCGGCCAGCGACAGCGACCATCCTTTGCCGTAATAGGCCGGGACATTGAAGCTTCCGGGAGCGTCCCTTTCGTACACGTAGATACGGTCCGCCCAATTGTCTATACGGAACAGGGTCCATCTTAAATATGCCTTAAGTTTACCTTCAGCATGGCCGGCCTCTGCATTTACAAGCCAGGAAGTTGCGACACTGCGAACAATATCCAGCCGAGAGCGCAGCATCCAGCCTGCAAGGTCCAGCTGCAACTCCCCTCTTCCCTCGACCCGCCAGAGTTCCGTGTGCTTAGCGGCAAGACGCAGCGACGGGGTGACCGACAGCGGGCCCGCCGCGAAGGAGGGGGAAAACTTAAGCGTCACGCGCTGCATCGACTCTCTCAGGGCAAGTACCGCGTCGAGCGTACGGGTACCAGCTCCGGCAAGCAGTTCAGGCTGACCGTCGATGTACCTTCCGCATGCACATATCCTGCTGCCATAGACGGGCACCCATACAATGCCGGCGCAGGCCTGGAGGCGCTCTTTCCAGGCCAGTTCTCCGTATATGGAGACTCCAGAAAAGCCCGCCTGCCAGAATACCGATGCGGCCTTTCCCGTCGCCACTGCACCTGCGGTAAAGGTCCGTGCGGTGTAGGAAACGCTGGCCATGGGTGTTTTATCGGTGAAGGAGTATGCGGCTCCGGCTGTCCAGCGGCCCAGTTCGAAATCTGCAGCCACCCCGCAATGGTCGGGGCTGAACGATGCGGTGGGCGAGAATCCCGTCCCGGACTTTCTGAAAGAAGATGAGCTCCCGTAGGGCTGGAGCGAGAATCCGCTCCACTGCGCCAGTCCTTGTCCGAACCGCGCTCCAAAGTGCCCCAGAACCACTTTTCCAAGGTATTTGCGTCCATACACCGCCGCGCTTACCGTTCCCGGCCGCAGAGTTTTGTCGGAATATGTGGTACGTGTTCCCCAATTGAGTTCCGCAACATCGCCAAGTTCCAGCTTAATCTTTGAACCATAGGCGAACAGCGTGTCGTCCGACGCCCTGGCGGAGCCGCGTACCATAATGCCGGCACGCAGTTTCCCGCTACGCCGCCGGCCCGGAGGAGAGGAAGAATCCATACGCACAAAGTGCGTCAGCGCCCCTGCAAGCTGCGCTGAGAAACCGTCCACGAGGCCGAGTTCCACCGGCGAGAGGATATCCCCCGTCCGCTGGCGGTAATCCAGCAGCGAGGCCACCTGGAAAGGCGAAAACAGGCCGCTGGCGAGCAGACGGCTGCGGGAAGAGGAGTTAAGGTCCAAGGGACTGAGCGACAACGCCCTGAACCGTTCGAGGGTGCTTTCGTCGAGTTCTTCCAGCGTGCCGGCGCCGGTAATCAGCAGCACGGCATCTTCGAACCCGGGAGCCGCGGAAAGCAGCGCGGCCACGATAATAAGAGTCTTCATAGTTCAAAGGTTCTATGCCGCAATGTACGAAAAAAAAGCGTATATTTGTAGTCTTATGCAACACAACCAAGCTCAAACCTACAATCTGACCGGAGAGCTGTTCCTCACTATGCTGACCCAAGGGCATGCGCGCTTGAGCCAGAATAGACAATCAATCAACGACTTGAACGTTTTTCCCATCCCCGACGGCGACACCGGCGACAACATGTGCCTGACGATACAGGCCGGTTGCGACCAGGCGGCTTCGCTGCACGGCGCCACTCTCGGCGAGATTGCCGGCGCCGTATCGTCCGGAATGCTCATGGGCGCCCGAGGCAATTCGGGCGTGATTCTCTCCCGCATCTTCGCCGGAATGGCCAAGGGCCTGTCCGGCCTCAAGGATACCGATACATCCGGCTTCGCAAACGCCATGCAATCAGCCGTAAGCGAAGCCTACCACTCCGTTTCCCACCCCGTGGAGGGCACTATTCTCACCGTCGTGCGCGAGGGCACCGAGAACTCCTCGTCCGCCAGCAGCCTCAGCATGGAAGAATATGTCACCGCGCTCATCCACAACATGGAGAATTCTCTCGAACACACTCCCGACAAGCTCGATGTCCTGCGAGAGGCCGGCGTAGTCGACAGCGGCGGCGCAGGCCTCCTCAATATCTTCTACGGATTCCAGGACGCCCTCCTCGGAATCAGGACCTCCCCCACCGACTCCCCCGCTTCGCAGACTGCTCCCAAGGTCGATCTGAGCGCATTCGACGAGAACACCGAACTCAAGTTCGGCTACTGCACCGAATTCCTGCTCAGGCTCCAGTCTTCTAAAGTGGATCTCGCGACCTTCGACGAGAAAGAGATCGAAGACTATATCCTGGGTGCCGGCGACTCAGTCGTCTTCTTCCGCGAAGGCACCATAATAAAGGTTCACGTCCACACCAAGACGCCCGGCGACATACTCAGCCACTGCCAGCGCTGGGGTGAGTTCCTCACCATTAAGGTGGAGAACATGACCCTGCAGCACAACCACAACCATGCCTTTTCCTCTCCCCGCAAAAAGGAGCGCAAGGAGTACGGACGCGTGACGGTGGCTTCCGGGGATGGCATGATACAGTCATTCAAGGAGGTAGGCGCCGACGAAGTGATAGCCGGCGGCCAGACCATGAATCCGTCGGTAGCCGACTTCGTTGCCGCATTCGACCGTGTCGGAGCCAAGACCATATTCGTATTCCCCAACAATTCAAATATAATCCTGACAGCCCGCCAGGCAGCAGAGGTCTATGCCGACGCCGACGTGCGGGTGATTCCCACTAAAGACATTGGCTCGGGATACGTCTCCCTCGCCGCGTTCGACCCGGGTGCAGGCGACGCCGGGCAGATCGAACAGTTCCTGGTGCAGGCTGCGGAATCGGTCTGCTGCGGCATGGTTTCAACGGCTATCCGCGACACGACCAGCAACGGCGTACTGGTAGCCAAAGGCTCTTATATAGGCTTCTGCGGAGACGACATTCTTTGCTGCGAAGGTACGCGCAACGACGCCGCCATCGGGCTGTGCAGACAGCTGGAAGCTTCGTCTCACGACGTTGCTATCGTATTTGCCGGCGCCGACGCAAGTTCCGACGCCGCATCCCTGCAGTCCTCCCTCGAGGGGGCTTTCCCCACTACAGAATTCATTTTTCACGACGGCGGACAGACCGTTTTCGATTACATTATAGTATTATGCTGACACTTTTTTCCGATACAGACTGCGACGTGACTCCCGCCATCGCGCGCGAGTACGGCTTCAAAATCATCCCCATGCCCTACGCCATAGACGGCAAGCTCTACCATCCTTACGTAGAGAGCGAAGACTATGACCACAAGGCGTTCTACAACAAGCTCCGCGAAGGCACCATTCCCACCACGAGCGCAATCAGCGAGGCAGTTTACCTCAAATACTTCGAACCCGAGTTCGCTGCAGGCAACGACATTTTCTACGTGCACTTCTCGTCCGGCATGTCCAATACTTTCGCGAACATGGACATGGCGGTCAGCAACCTCAAACAGAAGTATCCAGAGCGCAAGTTCTGGGCAGTCGATACCCTCGGCATCTCCGCCCAGTCCCTCAATATAGTACTCGAGATAGGAGACCTTTTCAAAGCCGGCAAGACACCCGAGCAGGTGCTCGAATGGGCAGACAAGGAAGTCCAGAAATTCCCCCTGTACTTCATAGCCGACGACCTCAAGTTCTTCCGTCGCAGCGGCCGCGTAAGCGGACTCGCCGCCACCATGGGCAACTTCATCGGTATCCGCCCTATCATTTACGTAAACGAGCAGGGCAAGATGGTGCAGATCGGCAAGGAAGTCGGCCGCAACAAGGCAATCGACCGCCTCGTGCAATACGTGGAGGAGCTTGGAGAAAATGTCAAGGACCACCGCCTGGTAATAGGTCACGCAGACTGCCAGGAGCTGGTTGATATTCTCGTCGCCAAGCTTCGCGCCAAGTTCGGCGAAGACCTGCGCATCGTAGTAACCATGGTCAATCCAACCATCGGAAGCCACTGCGGCCCCAACGGCATGGGCGTATGCTTCCATGGCTCACACAGATAGTTTATGCTGGAAGTCAGAGAAGTCCGCACGCGTGGCGAGCAAACCGAATTCATAGAGTTTCCGCTGAAGCTCTATAAGGACTGCCCGTATTTTTGCCCGCCGCTTTACATGGACGAGCGCAACCTTTTCGGCAGCAAGAATATATACAACGACTGCTGCGATACTGTCTATTACAACGCATACCGCGACGGAAAGATTGTCGGCCGCATCTGCGGCATCATCCAGAAGGCCGCAAACCAAAAGAACAACGAGAAGAGGGTCCGGTTCGGACGCTTCGACGCCATCGACGACCAGGAGGTCGCAAACGCCCTCTTTGCGGCTGTCGAAAGCTGGGCCGTCTCAAAGGGAATGGATACGGCGCACGGTCCCCTCGGGTTCTCCGACCTGGAAAGGGAGGGCCTTCTCATCGACGGATTCGATCAGGTATCGACCTACGAGGAACAGTACAACTACCCTTATTACCAGAAGCTTATAGAGGCCAACGGATACACCAAGGAGGTTGACTGGACGGAGAGCAAACTCACCGTTCCCGTCGATTACGACGGAGAGCTTGAGAAGCTCGGCGAATTTGTAATGAAACGCTACAAGCTCCGCCTGGGTCCTGCCAAGAACGTAAACGACTTCATCGATAAATATGCAGACGGCCTGTTCGACCTCATCGACAAGTCGTACGACAAGCTCTACGGCACGGTACCGTTTACCGACGCCATGAAGAAGCAGATGATAGACGGCTTCCGCTTCATTATCGACCTGCGCTACGTCGCCGTGGTCCTCGACGAGCACGACCGCGTAGTGTGCTTCGGCATCTGCTTCCCCAGCATCGTGGACGCCCTGCGCAGTTCCGGCGGGCGCATCACTCCCGGCATGCTCCTGAAGTTCCTCAAGGCAAAGCGCAAGCCCAGGGTCATAGACCTCGGCCTCGTGGGAGTCGATCCTCAGTTCGCCAATTACGGAATCAGCGCCATCTTCTCCGCCGCGCTCATGAAGATGCTGCGCGAGGACGGCATCGAGTACGCAGAGACGAACCTTAATCTGGAAGACAATTACGACATACAGAACCTGTGGAAGCGCTTCGGACGCGAGGTACACAAACGCCGCCGCGCATTCGTCAAGAAACTGGTATGATAAAGATTATAGTTGACTGCTACGGCGGCGACCACAGCCCCGAAGCAAATATCGACGGCGCCATCGCCGCCCTGGGGCAATTCCCCGACCTGCACCTCATCCTGAGCGGCGACGAGGCTGCGCTGCGCGCCCTTCTGGACGCCCGTCCTCACGATGCGTCGCGTGTCGAAATCCTGCACGCCCCGCAGGTCATAGGCTGCGACGAACGTCCCACCGACGTAATCCGCCTCAAGCGGGAGAGCTCGATGGTCAAGGCGATACGCCTGCTGCGCGACGACGACAGCGTCTCGGCCCTCGTCAGCACCGGTTCCACCGGAGCCCTGGTGGCTGCGGCCCTCACCCGCATCGGGCGTCTTCGCGGCATCATCCGGCCCGCCTTCTGCCCCGTCCTGCCGACCATGGACGGCGGAATCGTGAGCATCTGCGACAGCGGAGCGAACGTGGAGGTCACTCCGGAGCATCTCCGTCAGTTCGCCATAATGTCATCACTCTACATGGAGAACGTCTATGGCGT
>DGVM01000130.1 GCA_002395925.1 Bacteroidales bacterium UBA4284 | reverse complement strand
TGAAGGACGATGCGGAGATAATCATCGTCATCAGCGCCGTAGACATCGAAAAGAACAAAGTGCGGAGCGACCTCGGCATCACCTACGACGTGGACGTCCTCCGTCTCCGCGATGAATTCCTCGCCAGGGGCCTTGAAGTCAACAGCGTGGTCATCACCCACTTCAACGGACAATCTAGCGCCGAGGCCTACCGCAAGCGCCTGGAGTCCATGCAGATCAAAGTGTATTACCATCATACCATCGAAGGTTATCCGAACAATGTCGCCCTGATCGATTCCGAAGACGGCTTCGGCAAGAACGATTATGTCGAGACCAGCAAACCGCTGGTAGTGGTCACCGCACCCGGTCCCGGAAGCGGCAAAATGGCCGTCTGCCTAAGCCAGCTCTACCAGGAGAACAAACGCGGGATCAAGGCCGGCTATGCCAAGTTCGAGACCTTCCCTATATGGAACCTGCCGCTCACCCACCCTGTGAATCTGGCATACGAAGCCGCCACGGCCGATCTGGAAGATCTCAACATGATAGACCCCTTCCATCTCGACGCCTATGGCGAGACTGCCGTCAACTACAACCGGGACATCGAGATATTCCCAGTGATGAACGCCCTCTTCGACGACATCTACGGTGAGGCGCCCTACAAGTCACCTACGGACATGGGAGTCAACATGGCCGGGTTCTGCATCAGCGACGATGCGGTCTGCTGCGAGGCTTCCCGACAGGAAATCATCCGCAGGTATTATGCCGCGCTCTGCAATTTCGCAGACGGCAAGGCGACTGAGGCCGAGGTGAACAAGATCGCCCTGCTCATGAAGCGTGCGAAGATTTCCACCGCCGACCGCAAGGCTACGGTTGCAGCCAAGGAAAGGCTCGACAGGGCCGGAGTCGCAACCGCCGCCATTGAACTCTGCGACGGCACCATCCTTACCGCCGAGACTAGTCCCCTGCTCGGCCCCAGCGCCGCTCTCATCCTGAATGCGCTCAAGCATCTGGCGGGAATCGCCCATAACGTGAAGCTCATCCCGCAGCAGATGATAGCGCCCATCCAGAAGACGAAGGTGACCTATCTGCACGGGCACAACCCCCGTCTGCACACGGACGAGGTCCTGGTCGCCATTTCGATGATGAGTCTGATAGACGAGAATTGCAAGCTTGCGCTCGAGCAGCTTCCCAAACTCGCCGGCGCGCAGGTGCACTCTACCGTTATGCTCAGCGAGGTGGACCGCAAAAGCTTCAGCAAGCTTGGCGTGGGCCTTACCTGCGATCCGGTGCGCAAGATAAAGAATACAGCTATCTGCGGGTAATGATATTCACCCTCCAGGTCGCTCCCAGTTCGAAATTGTTGCGGTGTTTTTCGCTGTCGCTGTAGTAGACGGCGTGCAGACGCACCTTGTCCCGTCCGAACGGGAACCATTCCAGGCCGCATCCTGCATATACGTACTCGGTTCCCGGTGCGATGACCACGTCGTATGCGCTGCCGTCGTCGCGGACATTTGAAATGTCGTTCCACTCATATCCGGCCTTTGCGCAGATGTTCCAGTTCCCTACAGCCCAGATGAACTTCGATATAAGGGTCATGTCGCTGAAAAGGAATCGCTTTTGCGAGAGCCCCGCCCTGTTCATGATATCAATGTCCAGCATGGCGTCGCCATATTCGAAATGGTTGCCAAGGGAAAAATAGTTGATGAAGTTCCTGCTCTGGTCTTCTACCATGTTTGCCGACCAGATGGTTTTCCACCAGGGCAGTATCTGCCCGTTCCAGGCAAGATTGTAAGCATACAGGGTGGGATTGCCCATCGAGAGGGGCGAATTGCATATCTGGGCCACCAGCGACTGGCTTTCGGAGAAATGATATGTGGCGGATGCGCCGAATGTGAATCCCTGGTAGATATTGTTGCAGAATTTGCTGTAGTAGTATACGTCGATAGGAGCCGCGTCGTACTCGTAACCGCCTATCAGCACGGCATATTTCCCGAAGAGAAAGCTCCATTTTTCGCTGGCCCGCCAGTTGATATACATGATGTCGGTGCCGTTGAACATGTTCTTTTCGTCGAAGCCTTTCTTGCTGAAACTGTGGCGGATGCGATAATCGATATCGGGTGAGATATGCCCCAGCACATGAAGATTGAAGTGCTCTCCGCGGATCTGGCTGTTATAAACTCCTTCCTCCGTCTCCTGGTGGAAAGTGGTACGCATGTCAATGAACAGATTGTCCACCTTGTTCTGGGCCGATAAAGTGAACACCGCAAGGGCGGCGAAGAATGAAAAAACGACTCTTTTCATCATTGCGTTAAAAATTGTCACGAAATTAGGTTATAATTTTGATTTGTCAAAGCAATTTGCCAAATTTGAAGAAAATATCAAACTGATGACCAATATCCTTAAACCGCTTGCAACAGGCAAATTCTGGATGGAATTGCTTATTATGACCTTAGGCATGTCTTTCGGTGCCGCAGCTGTTTATTATTTCCTGATGCCCAGCAAACTGATTATCGGAAGCATTTCCGGTCTGTCCATCGTGCTTTCGGAAGTATTCGGGAACATGGGATTCGCGATTAAGACGTCGACCATAATCCTGCTGATAAATGCATTACTGCTCGTGCTCGCATGGTTGCTCATAGGTGCTGAATTCGGCCTCAAAACCGTTTATACGGCGCTTATCCTCGGCCCTCTGGTGGATGTATGGGACAAGATACTGCCCTATCAGAAACTTATTACCGAGGGTTCTTCCGTAATGAACGATCCCTGGCTGGACCTCATCTGCTTCGTGCTGATGCTCAGCATTTCCCAGGCCATTCTGTTCCGGATAAACGCCTCTACAGGAGGCCTCGACATCCTCGCCAAGATAGTCAACAAGTATCTGCACTTCGACATAGGTGCATCCGTCACCATCGCAGGAGCCCTGATCTGCTGCTCCGCATTTGCCATCAATCCTTTCCGCATGGTCGTCATCGGCCTTATCGGCACCTGGATCAACGGCATAGCGGTCGACTATTTCACCGACACTCTCAACAAGCGCAAGCGCGTCTGCATAATCAGCAAGGATTACGAGAAGATCCGCGGGTATATCCTGAACACCCTCGAACGCGGCTGCAGCCTCTATCATATCCAGGGCGGATATTCCCTGGAAGAAAAGGTGGAGGTCGTGACGCTGCTGACCCAGGACGAGTACGCCAGGCTCTTCAATTTCCTCAAAGAAGAGCATCTGGAATACTTTGTCACCGCAGGCAATGTCAGTGAAATATATGGCAGCTGGCACACCCGCAAAGGAGTCGAATCAAGCGAGAAGATCAACTAAGCCCCTTTTTCAGGCATAGATTTGATGTACAGGTCGCGCTGAGGGAACGGTATCTCGATACCATGTTCGTTCAGCGCGTTGTATATTGCTTCCTTGGCGCGGGACGCATAGGTGAACTTCTCCTCTACCGATACGAACTGTACCACGGACAGGTTGACGCTGTTGT
>DGVM01000077.1 GCA_002395925.1 Bacteroidales bacterium UBA4284 | reverse complement strand
GCCAGTTACGAACTTCATCTGCAATAATGCGGTATTTCCTGTTTGCATTGACACTCTGCCTTTTGATGGCAAAAGCCGCTTCCGCCACGAAGCCGCAGGGGGGAATGCATTATCCTGATACCGCAAATACCGGCGTGCGTCTCCGCAATGTCACCGTCGGGGCCGCTCTGGCAGGGTTGGGGGCTGTCGGGCTTTCCGATTACTACCACCGCAATATAAACATGCCCGTCCGCGATTATATGGCCGAACTGAGGCAGAATGATTTTTATCATATCGACGATTATCTCCAGTATCTGCCTGCAGCCTCCACCATGCTTCTCAGTCTTCTGCCCGGATATCGGACAGGGTGGCAGGACAGGCTTTTCCTCCTTTCGACCGCCGTCCTTGCTGAAACCGCCATAGTCAATACGATCAAATACTCCGTCGGCTCGCTCCGGCCCGACAAAAGCAACCGTGCGTCTTTTCCGTCCGGACATACGGCCACCGCATTCATGGGGGCGGAACTCGTCCGGATTGAATTCGGCCCCTGGTGGGGAGCCGCGGCATACCTGACGGCCGCATGCGTAGGTTTCTTGAGAATGTACAACAACCGGCACTGGAGCAATGACGTGCTCGCCGGTGCCGGAGCAGGAATCCTTTGCGCAAGAATCGCATATTGGCTGCTTCCCTGGGAACGCAGGCAACTCTGCAAGATCGGCGTCCTGCCTTCCGGCCTGACTCTTTCCTTAACTTTTTGACATTCATGAACAGATTATTCCATTTCATATTTTTCACAGTCCTTGCCACTGTCATCGCCGCCTGCTCGTCGGATGAAGTCCGGGAGGGCTATCTTGCTTCGGACAGGCCGGATGTCGCGATTTGGGAATTCGGGAAAAAAGACACGGCTGCGATAATCGGCACGCTTCCCAGGGGAACGATGGTGCGTTTTTCTTCCGCGAAATCCAAGAGGTCGGGGGGAATACGGTACCTGCATGCCAGACATGACAAGCAAAGCTTCTACATCGAAGAATCGAGCATTTGCGATTCTCTCCCCGATGCGGTCAGGGAGAAGGAAATGTTTATCCAGACTTCCGCTTCCGTCATTGGCGACACGCTGACTTCTTCCATCTCCGGTTTTGCCAGGAAAAAGGACCGCGTGGAGATTCTGGGGCATGATTTCCTTCTGCCGGATGGAAGCGTGAACCGTTATCATGTCAGGAGCAAGGGCGCCCGGGGGTGGGTGTTCGGAAAGTATCTTGTGCCCACGGCGGAAGAAGCCGCGCAGCGCTACGATGAATTTGATGACGCCCATCGTTCGGTCAAGAATTCCTTCAAGGGGGGCGAAGCTGCCGGATGCGAATTCCGTCCATATGCAAAGCCGTTTTTTGCCGACAATCCCATGCCGGATCCGGTTAACGCCTTCTATCTCACGATCTCTCCTGCGGGGCTGAAACATATCGACGAGTACATCGCCCTGGCCGATAGTACGAATATCAACGCGTTCGTGATAGATATCAAGGACAATGAATGTCCCGGCTACAAGGCTGAGGCGATGGAGAAGCATTCGCCCACGAATTATAAATGGGGAGGAGCGGGGAAAGAAAAGCTCTACAAAGAAGCGATCGCCAAGCTGCACGAAAAGGGTTATTATGTGATCGGACGCATCACCTGCTTCAAGGACAGCTACTACGCGAAGGATCATCCTTCTTCGTCCATCTGCGAGAAATCTACAGGAAAGCCCTTTCTCCACAACAAGAGCTACTGGCCCAGCGCCTACAGCCGGGACGTATGGCAATTCAATGTGGAACTTGCCAAAGAATCCGTGCGCAAGTTCGGCCTGAACGAGGTGAACTTCGACTATGTCCGTTTCCCGGACAAGATGATCAGCATCGACGATCAGATGGATTACAAAAACCGTTACGGGGAAAGCAAGGTGCAGGCCATCCAGAATTTCGTCCGTTATGCCTGCGATGAACTCCATCAGCTGGGAGTCTATGTTTCGATAGACGTGTTCGGAGAATCGGCGAATCCCGGATACACGACCGCTTACGGACAGTACTGGCCGGCTATTTCGACTATCGCCGACGTAATCTGCGCAATGCCTTATCCTGATCATTTCGCCGATCACTATTACGGAATCTCGAAACCGTGGAATCATCCATACGAAATAATGAAGGCCTGGGGAAAAAGGGTACAGGGCAGACAGGCGGTCACTGCAAGTCCCGCAGTGGTCCGTACCTGGATACAGGCTTACCACGTGATGCGCTGGGTCGACAGGAACGGCCTGGACAATTCACCCAATTACATCGAAAGGGAGATACGCGGGCTCTACGATTCAGGACTCACCGGCGGCTACAGCACATGGCTCGCATCCGGCAACATCTCCGTCTACCGTTCGCAGAAAGCGGCGTATCAGCTCGACTATCCCTCACTTCCTCCCATTGACAGCTTGAACACATTCATAACTCCCGCAATATGAAAAGAATTACCCTGATCCTCGGTATCGCCTCAATCATGGCATCCTCCTGTGCAAAAGAATCCATGAATTCCATTGCCGACCGGGTCTTCGACCTTGCAAGACATCAGCTCACTCTTTTGGACAGCAATCTGCAGCATGGGCAGATGCCCAAGAGCGTTGAAGGCGACTCTCTGGTGACATCCGACATCAAATGGTGGTGCAGCGGTTTCTATCCGGGAAGCCTTTGCCTTACAGCATTGCGCACTCATGACCTGCAAGTGGCCGCTCTTGCCGACAAATATACTCACTATCTGGACACCCTCGTCCGTGCAAAGAATTCACATGACATAGGCTTCATGCTGAACTGCAGCTTCGGCAATCATCTGCTCCTGTTTCCGGAGCAGGCCGCCGCAGATTCAGTCGTTCTGCGGGAAGGAGCGGACAAACTCGCCGCGCGTTTCTCTCCCGTCACGGGCACGACACGCAGCTGGGATCACGGAAAATGGAAATTCCCTGTCATCATAGACAACATGATGAATCTGGAACTGCTGATGAAATTCGGCACGCCCGAGCAGCGGGAGATGGCCGTCAGCCACGCCGACAGGACCATTGCAAACCACTTCCGCGACGATTATACCACATGGCATGTGGTGGATTACGACCCGGAGACCGGCGCCGTCATAAAAAAGCAGACACATCAGGGTTATTCCGACGATTCAGCGTGGAGCAGGGGACAGGCCTGGGGTCTGTACGGATACACGATGATGTCCGAACAATGCGCAGAAAAGGGCTACGCCGAGGCTGCCGCCCGGTTCAAGGCTCAGGCGGAGAATATTGCGGAGATGCTTCTGCAGCGCCTCCCGGAAGACGGTATTCCGGCATGGGACTTTGACGCACCCGGGCCCGCCCTCAGGGATGCTTCCGCCGGGGCCATCATGGCATCGGCATTTGTCCGGCTTGCCACAATCACGGGCGGAAAGTTCGCCCGCCGCTGCATGTCAATGGCGAAGAAACAGTTACGTACCCTGGCTTCTCCCGAATATCTCTGCGAGAAGGGAGAATGCTACGGATTCATACTCAAGCACAGCGTAGGCAACATGCCCAAGAACGGAGAGGTGGATGTGCCGCTTACCTATGCCGACTACTACTTCCTCGAAGCACTTATGCGCATAAGCGAGAAATGAAACTCCGGATCCTGATCGCGGCGTTGATTCTGATTCCGTCCGCAGCTCTTGCATATCCGCAGCCATGCGCCCATCCCCGCCTGCTGTTGAAGGCGGGAGAGGAAGAGCAGGTCCGGCAGGCGATTGCAACTCAGCCGATTCTGGCAGAGGCCGATAGCGCTATCCTCGCGTACTGCGACC
>DGVM01000122.1 GCA_002395925.1 Bacteroidales bacterium UBA4284 | reverse complement strand
TGCTCTCGCCGATGAAGTCGGCGACAAAGCAATTGCAGGGCTCGTTGTAGATGTCGGTGGGAGTACCTATCTGCTGGATGCGGCCTTCGTTGAGGACCACGATGGTATCGGAAAGCGTAAGGGCTTCCTCCTGGTCGTGCGTTACATAAATGAAGGTGATACCCATCTTGCGGTGTATCTCCTTGAGCTCAAGCTGCATATCCTTACGCATCTTGAGGTCGAGAGCGGCAAGCGGTTCATCGAGCAACAGGACCTTGGGATAGTTCACGAGCGCCCTTGCGATGGCGACCCTCTGCTGCTGTCCGCCGGAGAGGGAATCTACCGAACGGTCTTCGTAGTCGGTCATGCTGACCATCTTGAGCATCTTCTTGACCCGGACCTCTATCTCGGCGGCAGGCACTTTCTGCAGCTTGAGGCCGAAGGCTATGTTGTCGAATACGTCAAGATGAGGAAAGAGGGCGTAGCGCTGGAACACGGTATTGAGCGGACGCTCGTAGGGCGGAATGCCCGATATATCCTTGCCTTCCAGGAGGATGCGGCCCTCGTCGGGAGCTATGAAACCGGCGATCTGGCGCAGGAGCGTAGTCTTGCCGCAGCCCGAGGGGCCCAGAAGGGTTACGAACTCTCCGCGGCGCACATAGAAATTGATGTCATCCAGCACCTTTACGCCGCCGAACGATTTGCTGAGGTGCTGAATGTCGATGATATAATCTTCTGTCATTCTACAAACTGAAGAGCTTGATGTTTGCCTTTACGCCGACCATGGCGGCAATGCTTTTCGTCATGACGTCGTATCCGACGGTAGCATGAGCCTGGAGGAATTCCAGGGGACGATAGTGGAACGCCGCCGCCACATTGAGGTCATACAGCTGCCTGGCCCGGGAATAGATGTTGGTCACGAGCTTGCAGTTGAAGGTTTCGGAGGGCGCCCATGCGAGGCTGGGACGGAAGGTGTTGCCCTTTATGAGCTCGATGGGGACATCCTCGAAGTAATCGATGTCCACGCAGTTGTACCAGTCGAAGCCGAAGACGAAGTCGTCGGCGAACTCCACCTGGTTGGCGAGGGCTACGAGCCACTCGAAGCCGCCGTCGAGACGCTGGATCGCAGATGCCGACCACATGTTGGAGTAAGGACCGTAGCTGCCCTCGAGCATGCCGGAATAGCAGAACAGTCCGCTGGCGAACGGGCGCTCACCGAAAGGAGATGTAGTCATCTGGAGGTAGAGCGTGGTACGCTCAGAAGGACTATAAGCCACCTTGGCGCCCCACTGGTACGCGGGAAGATTGTACCAGAGATAGGAGCCGTAAAGGATTTTGTCGTCGGCGACGAAAAGTTCGTCACAGTCGAAATCCCACTCGCCGAATTCGTAGCCACCGGTAAGGATGCTGTCCTTGCCGAGGGTGAATGTCCAGTCGCCGAAGGAGAAGTCGAAGGTGAGGACGTCGAGCCAGTTGTTTGTATTGGAATAGAATGTAGAAGTGTACAGGCCGGCGGTCTCTCCCCAGTCAAGCTGGTTTGCGCTGACCCAATGATTGCTCAAGGTAAATGAAACGTGCTCAGAGAAAGCACCTTCCAGAACAGTGTAGATTGAAGTGTTGCCGAATGTGTACCCGAATCCGCTCGATGCGTCACCGCCGTTGTCCAGACCGTAATAAGGATTGAAATCGATTCGCGGAATCAACTGAAACTCGGCATATCTGCCGGTTTCCTCAGCCTCTTGCGAATGCGCAAGGGAGCATAGCAGCATAGCTGCGGAGAATAAAAGCAGTTTCTTCATCTCTACTCATAAAGATAATTTTAGTTAAACTTGGGCGCAAAGATACTAAAAAAATTATTTGCTTTTAAAAGAGATCGTGATATTTCCGCTTTCGGTGCCGACAATAGCCGTAAGTTTCTCTGAGACCGGTATTTCGACCTGTTCCGGAGCAGCCGGTTCACCAGCCATTTCTCGCCCCAGGGATTCGTACTCCGCCAGTATGCGGAGGGCATGGTAGAGGAAACGCTCGCCAAGGGGTGTGAGCGACACTTCGGCGCGGCCGCGTATAAGCAGCTGAGCACCGGCCTCGGCCTCCAGCTGCGTCGCACACTGGCTCACGGCAGGCTGGCTGATGCCAAGGCGCCTTGCAGCTTCTGTAAAACCGCCCGCCTGGGCCAGGGCTACGAATATCTTGAGTCTATTGTCTGTCAACACGTGGCAAATATACAGAAAAATGCTTATTTTTGCATGAAAGAATTAAGGCGGAACGGTCTGTCGCGGCAGCAATGCCGAGGAAAGTCCGGACAGAACAGGGCGCCCTGCTGCGGAAAGCGCAGGTGGGGGTAACCTTACGCCAGCCGTAACAGAAAATAACCACCGCATATTCTGCGGAAAGGGTGAAAACGCGAGGCAAGAGCTCACGACGCACGATAGCGATACCGGGCGGGTACGGCACCAGGGTCTGCAAGACCAAATATACCGGCAGTCGAGGGCGGCCCGCCTGATGCCGGGGGGTAGGTTGCGTAGATAAATGGCAGACTAAAACAGAAACCGGCTTACGGTTCCGCCTTTTTTTTATAATAACTACCGCATATGGTCAACACCAAAGACTTCGACGTTATCGTCATCGGCGGAGGAGCAACCGGAGCCGGAACGGCAAGGGACTGCGCCATGCGCGGCCTTCGGGTTCTTCTCGTAGAACGCGAAGACATCGCTACGGGCGCCTCGGGACGCAACCACGGCCTGCTTCACTCAGGAGCCCGCTACGCCGTCAAGGACAGCGAATCCGCAGAAGAATGCATAAGGGAAAACCGCATTCTCCGCTCCATCGCATCAAACTGCATAGAAGATACAGGAGGCCTTTTCATAACCCTCCCCGAAGACGCCGAATCCGGCTACGGGCTCGACTATCAGGAGAAATTCGTAGAGGCCTGCAACCACGCCGGGATCGAAGCCTGCGCCATCACTCCCGAGGAGGCCATCAAGATCGAGCCTTCCGTAAATCCCAGGCTCATAGGTGCGGTTAAGGTTCCCGACGGTTCGGTGGACCCCTTCCGCCTGTGCAGCGCAAACATCACCGACGCAGCCATTCACGGAGCCACGATACTCACCTACACCAAAGTCACCGGCTACCTCATGGACGGCAACACCGTCACCGGAGTCAAGGTGCTCGACACCCGCACGGGGCTCGCCGCAGAATATCATGCACACGTGACCGTCATCGCTGCAGGCATCTGGAGCCAGGGGCTTGCGGCAATGGCAGGCATCACAATCGGCATGTACCCCGCAAAAGGGGCGCTGCTGGTATTCGGCCACAGGGTGAACAACACGGTCATCAACCGCTGCCGCAAGTCTGCGGACGGCGACATCCTGGTTCCCGGCGACACCGTCACCGTTATCGGAACAACTTCGACCAGGATTCCATTCGAGGAGTGCGACCACATGACCGTCACCCCCGAAGAAGTAAGCCTGCTGCTGCGCGAGGGATGCGCACTCTGCCCTTCGCTCGCAAGCACCAGGATACTGCGCGCCTACGCCGGCGTACGTCCGCTCGTAGCCAGCGACGACGACCCTACCGGGCGCAGCATCAGCCGCGGAATAGTGTTGCTGGACCACAAGACGCGCGACGGCATCGACGGCCTCATCTCCATAATCGGAGGCAAGCTCATGACCTACCGTCTCATGGCCGAACTGGCCACCGACGCAGTCTGCCGCAAGCTTTCGGTAAACGTCAGTTGCAAGACCGCCGAGACTCCACTTCCCGGATCGGCCGACGGACGCATCTCTTCCGTCATCAAGCGTTTCCCCGGCAAGCCCGGAGCAGGCCAGAAAGGCGCCGCCGGACGTCAGGGCGACCTTGCCGGCAAAATCCGCTTCGACAATCCGGAGGACTGCACTCTCGTATGCGAATGCGAGAACGTCACCCTCGGAGAAATAAAATACGCAGTGGCGGAACTCGGAGTCCGCACCCTTTCCGACCTGCGCCGCCGCACCCGCCTCGGCATGGGAACCTGCCAGGGCACTTTCTGCATACGCAAGGCAGCAAAAGCCCTTGCCCAGGCCCTTGGCGACCCTTCGCTGGCCGACAGCCTCGCCGCCGATTATCTCGACGAGCGCTGGAAGGGCATGTGTCCCGCAGGATGGGGCGACACCCTCAGAGAGATGGAATTCATGCAAAGGGTTTACAAAGTCCAAAAACCGTACTCCTATGATGAAGTTTGACGTTATCATTATAGGCGGAGGCCTCGCAGGAGTAACAGCGGCCACCGCACTGCAGAAATCGGGGCTCAGGTGTGCCATGATTGCCGAAGGGCTTTCGCTCAGCGAAGCCCCCAGGGACGAGTTCCGGCAGGAAGGAGGCTCCATCCTTGCAGGAGACCGCGTCTGCAGCGGCAGATTCGACGGAAACAGACTCGTCAGCATCCGCACCGAAAAACTCGGAGACCTCGACCTCTCGGCCGACAGCTTCGTACTGGCAAGCGGAAAATACTTCTCGTGCGGCATCGTAGCCGACATGGACAGGCTGTACGAACCGGTATTCGGACTCGACGTCAAATACGACAGCGACCGTTCACACTGGTTCAACCCCAGCTTCGGCGCTTCCCAGCCATTCCTGGATTTCGGAATCGAATGCATTGACGGTTGCGCGGTCAAGGACGGCGTCAAGATTGAGAACCTATTCCCCGCCGGCGAAGTGCTTGCAGGCATCAGCGGCGCAAGGCCCGGCGGATCGGAACAGATAATTCAAAGCGCGCTCGCAGCCGCGGACGCGGTAAGGAGGACAAGGTGATGCAGGAGCAAAACATAAGCTACGGCAATTTCGAGCAGTGCCAGAAGTGCTCGCTCTGCGAGACAGTATGTCCCGTAATGGCCAACAACCCCGATTACGCAGGCCCCAAGCGTTCCGGCCCGGACGGGGAACGTTACCGCCTAAAAAACGGCATTTTCTTCGAAGATTCACTTAAATACTGCCTCAACTGCAAGAGGTGCGAGGTAGCGTGCCCGTCGGGCGTGCGCATTGGCGACCTCATCCAGCAGGCACGCATCGAATATTCGCGTAAGGCCCCCAAGCTCAGGGACGTCATGCTCGCCAGCACCGACCAGGTAGGACCTCTGGCCAGCGCCTTCGCCCCCGTCGCCAACTTTGCACTCGGGCTCTCGCCGGTCAAGGGCGTACTCGATTTCGCACTCGGCATCGACCACCGCCGCACGCTGCCCAAGTACTCCGGCACCACTTTCGTACAGTGGTTCAAGAAGAACGCACAGGCCTCCCAGCAGGCGTTCAAGCGTCAGATAAGCTACTTCCACGGTTGCTATGCCAACTTCAACTATCCCAGGCTGGGCCAGGATTTCGTATCCGTCCTCAACGCCTTCGGAGTGGGAGTACAGCTGCTTGACGAACGTTGCTGCGGGGTCGCAAAAATAGCCAACGGCATGATTCCCGCGGCTACCCGCGACGCCCGTCACAATATCCAGGCTTTCCGCGCTTCGGTGGCAAAGGGGCTGGACATCCTGACCGTCTCAACCACCTGCACCATGACGCTTCTGGAAGAGTATCCGGAGCTGCTCAAGGTCGATAACTCCGACGTCCGCGGCCACATCAGCCTGGTTGAGCCTTACCTCTATAAGGCCATCGCCTCCGGAGAGTTCAAGCCCGTATGGAAAGAAGGCTGGAAGGCGCGTGCGGCATATCACTGCCCCTGCCACCAGGAGAGGCTCGGACTGGGCATATTTACTATCGAGCTGCTCAAGATGATTCCCGGCCTGACCCTCATAGAGCTGCCAAGCAACTGCTGCGGAATCGCAGGAACCTACGGATTCAAGAAAGAGAATTTCAAGGTTTCACAGAAGATAGGAAGCCAGCTCTTTGACGACATTGCGGAAGCAGCCGCAGACTTCGTAGCCTGCGAATGCGAAACCTGCAAGTGGCAGATAGAGATGAGTACCGGCGTGACTGTCAAGAACCCGGTGAGCATACTTGCCGAGGCGCTCGACCTGGAAAAGACCTCAGAGCTCAACCGCCGTTAGGTCGTATTCGTCGGCACCGGTTATCCTGACCCTGATATAAGAGCCCACAGCTATCTGTGCGGCTCTTTTTGTAGTTACGAGTATTTCACCGTCAACTTCGGGGCTTTCGAACTCACTGCGGCACACCAGCACGTCTTCGCCGCGGTGCGCATCTACCATCACCTCAAGTTCGCTGCCAATCCTGGAACGGTTGTATTCCAGCGAGACGGATGCCTGGAGTGACATGAGTTCGTCCAGCCGGCGGTGTTTTTCGTCCTCCGGCACGTTGTCGTCAAGGTGCTCGCCGCCCCAGGTGCCCTCTTCTTCGGAGTAGCAGAATGCCCCAAGGCGCTCGAAGCGGGCCTGCCGCACAAAATCCAGCAGCTCGGCGAATTCCTGAGGCCCCTCACCGGGGTGGCCGACTATCATCGTGGTACGCAGGACGACTCCGGGGACCTTGGTGCGCATCCTCTCTATAAGGGCGCGCGTCGCTGCGCCGTCGATATGGCGGTGCATATTGGAAAGGACGACGTCGGAGATATGCTGAAGGGGAATGTCCATATAGCGGCAGATCTTGGGATTGAGCGCCATCTGGTCGAGCACGTCATCGGGAAAATCGGCCGGATAAGAATAATGGATGCGCAGGCGCCTTATCCCCTCCACATCCGACAGGCGCTGCAGGAGTTCCGCCAGGGCACGGCGTCCGTAAAGGTCGAGTCCGTAGAAGGTGGTGTCCTGGGCGATGATGATGAGTTCGCTTACGCCTTCGGCGGCAAGCCGGGAGGCTTCTTCCACCAGATCCTCCATCGGAACGGAACGGTGGGCTCCCCTTATGAAGGGTATGGCGCAGTAGGAGCAGCGGCGGTCGCATCCTTCGGAAATCTTGAGGTATGCGTATCCGCACGGGTGCTCCTGGATGCGGCTGACGTAGCGCGCCCGGGGAGGAACGCCAAGATACTCGAGCACGGGGCCCAGGTCCCTCGCTCCGAACCAGGCATCGACCTCGGGAATCAGGCGGGGCATCTCGGAGGCATAGCGCTGGGACAGGCATCCGAAAACGACGACCTGTGAGGTCTCGCCCCTCTTTTTGGCCTCTACGCCCTCGAGAATGGCCTGGATGGATTCTTCCTTGGCGTCTCCTATGAAGCCGCAGGTATTGAAGAGCAGATAGTCCAGAGGGCCGTCGCCCTGCAACCGGAAATCTTCCGGCGGCAGTGCCGCCAGAAGATGTTCGGTATCCACGTTGTTCTTGGAACAACCGAGAGTTATGACCTTAAGCTTCTTCAACTTCGGCCTCACGCTCCTCGTCGGTTACGAAATCGAAAGATGCATGCTTTGCGATATCGTCGTACCAGTCGAGGACTTTCTTCATGTGGGAATAGTAGAAACGGTCGGCGTCGTAGTTGGGCACGGCCTTGCCGAAAAATGCCGTCACACCAGCCTGGGATGCCTTTGCGGAAGGAACTTCGAGTCCCTCGTCGGCAGCTTTCTTCATGGCTGTAAAGACCTCCGCGAGCTTCATCTCGCCTTCTGAGGTATAGATGGCTATGTCGGAAAGGGTGGATATGCGGCTGTGTGCGTCGAATGCGGTACGCTTGCCGTCGGAAAGGGATTCGGCGATGACGCCGGTGCGGGACTGGGCCAGGTAGCGGAACAGTCCGTGCTGTCCGGAAACGGACATAATCTTTGCCAGATCGGTTTTCATGATATTGTTTTCAGGTAATTTACTATTTTTCGTTCAAGTGCCTCCACCGTGGAGACGTTTCTTATCGTACGGTCGGGTTTGACGCGCCGGAATGACTGCAGAGAGTCCCGTTGCCGGGCGTACGGATTTCTCTCCATGCGTTGTTCCAGAGGTGCGGTTATCAGAAGCACTTTGTCGTAGAGACCGTCAAACTGCGGCTTCTCGCCGGCAAGAGCCGACTCCACAAAAGCCAGAGGGCTGTCGAGCGACTGCTTCCAGGACTCTATGTCGCGCACCAGAAGCGGATATACAATGGACTCGAGCTTTTCCAGTTTCTGCGCATCGCCGAAGACTTCACGAAGATTGGAGAAGGGAATGCCGAGTTCGGCCTCGATACGTCCTTTGAGCCCGGGTACGGTTTCATAAAGCCTTTTGCAGCGGGAGTCACAGTCGTAAACCGGCCAGCCGAGAGCTTGCAGATACCGGCACGCCGTTGACTTGCCGCCCCCTATCGGACCTGTAACCAGAACGGTGGTCATTCGGCGTCCTCCATTTCAAGACAATCGACAATGGCAGGGTCGAGACTCCAGTCGATCACCCCCTGAGGGAGATTGGCACAATGCACCACGCAAGTCCCGGAGACGGAATTCGAGAACTCGGCATAATCGACATAGAACTCGCACACGTCGGCCGGATTGCCCTTGGCCGGGAAACGGCTGAAGAAGACCGCCTCGGCCTTTGACGGGAAAACGGAAAGCTTTACTCCCGCCGGAGCGCCGCGGACCGCGATATGGACCTCGCTGCGCTGTTCGACATAGCGCACAACATCCAGCGACCAGGTGACCTCGGTATCGGAGATACGCACTCCGCTCACGGGCACGATACGGCTCACTCCGCTCACGTTCTTGCCGGCGTCGTTGATGGTGATGGGCCGGGTGACTACGTCATCGATGCTCTCCAGCTGGTCTTGGGTGCCATATACGACAACGGAGTCGGGCTGGATACGCATGGGACCGGTGGGCATGTACTGCGGCTTGAAGCTTGCGTTTACGACGGGCTTCACCGGAACGGTGCGGAAGTTTTCCTTTGGGAATGAGAAGCTGTAGCTCTGGTTGAGGAATGTCTCGAGCGAAACGCCTTCGCCAAAAATATTGGACGCGTACTTGGCAAGATTGGCGGCCGTGACCGTAAACTTGTCGTCCGAAGGGTCGTACGAGAAGTCCTCGGGATTTATGGTTACGGGCACATCCCGGTTGGAATGACGGATGCCGAGCAAGCGGAAACCGGTGGCGTTGCAGCGCGCATTTATCGTAACCGCTTCTGACGCATTCACAGCCCTTCCCTTGAGAGAGCTCTTTGCAAGCACTGAAACAGTAACCGCTCCCGAATATCTTTGGGAGAGGTTATGGATCAGCCACACGCTGGCAGAGAGCAGCAGGCAGAGAAGGAACTGAGTCCAGCGCTTCAAGGTTTGTTATTTCTTTTCGGCGGGCTGCTGGGGCTGGGGAGCCTCGGTTTCGCTGAAATCTTTCTGGAGGGAAGCCTTGTCGACACGCAGTTTCACATCACCGTCAACCTTGAGGAGCACGGTCCTTTCGGACTCGGAGACCTCGGCTATGGTGCCATATATGCCGCCTGCGGTGACGACCTTGTCGCCTTTCTTGAGGGACTTGCGGAATTCTTCCATTTTTTTCTGCTGCTGGCGCTGAGGACGGATCATGAAGAGCCACATCACTACGAAAATGAGAATGAGCATGATCCACATGCTGAGTCCGCCGCCCTGCTGGCCGGCCTTACCTGCGGCGGGAGCAGCCGCCTGGAGAAGTGTCAGAAAAGTCATAACTATTTTTTATTGATTAGTTTATCGAGAACGCCATTGACGAAAGCCCGGCTTTCCGGGGTGCTGTAATATTTGGAAATCTCAACGAATTCGTTGATGGTCGTGCGGTAGTCGATGCCGGGGAAAGCGTCGGCCTCGGCAAGGCCGCAGATTATGAGGGCAAGGTCGGTGGCGCATATGCGGCCTGTATCCCACTTGGGAGTAACCTCGGAGATTCTGCGGTAGTAGTCGTCATAGTTGCGGAGCGCCGTGCCCACGAGGTTCTTCACGAAGGCTCTGTCGCTCTCGCGCCCGGGAGCGCCGGGCATATCGCTCATGAACAGCTCGGGAAGCGTCCAGGGGCGTCCTTTGCCAATCAGCTCCACAGAACGGCAGCACCAGCTCAGGGCATATTCCAGCTCGTCGTTCCAGTAGATGGAAAGGTCTTCGAGGATGTCGGCAAGGGCGTCCACGCCCGAGAATTCCTCCTCGAAAATGCGGCACCACAGCGCAGCGTCTTCAGAGATGGAGGTTCCGGGAGTCTCCATGTACCTGGCGAAATAATCCTTGGAACGGATGGATTCGTAAAGGTTGCGCAGGAAGACGTCGTCGTTGTCCCAGCTTATCTTTTTCTTTTTTATGATTTTGGAGAAGTCGGGGTCCTCTTCGAGGGCGGCTGCCATCGCATTGTTGGCAAACTTGAGATTGGGGTGCAGTTCTTCCTCGCTGGGGTTGAACTTATGCATGGCCGCGTCGATGCGTGCGCGGGCCTCCCTGGTAAGGGGGCCGACTATGGCGAGCATGCGGAGGTACAGGTCCCTCGTGGCTTCACAGGAGCGCTCCAGCTCGGCTGTCGCCTCGGGGAGCGTCATCGCAGGATTCTCTACTCTGGAATATACTGCCTTGAAGGCCTTTATCCTGAGGATTCTTCTGTTCAGCATAGATTTCAAACAAATTTTGCTGCAAAGATAACACGGAATCTGAAAATAAATCCTATTTTTGTAGAAATTAACATTATTTTTTATTGTGTATGTACAGAGATGATTACGACTCCCCCGCATACGGGGACCGCAATTCGGAGGACGTTTTTTCCAAACCCGTCCGTGCAGGCAAGCGTACCTACTTCTTTGATGTTAAATCCACAAAAGGAGGCAAGGACTTCTTCCTCACAATAACAGAAAGCAAACGCCGCAACAACCCCGACGGAACTTTCACCTACGACAAGCATAAGATTTTCCTCTATAAAGAAGACTTCGACAAATTCCGCGAAGGGCTCGACGAGGTCATCGATTACATAACCAACAACTGCTTCGGAGGCACGATTCCCCAGAGGGAACCCGGTGAGCACAGTGCAATAGAATTCGAAGACCTATAGGAAGCCATGGCAAACAACCTCGACAACATCAAGGCTGCTGCCGCCCACATACGCGAACGCTCCGGCGGCGCCCGTCCCAAAATAGGCATCATCCTGGGCAGCGGACTCGGGAAGCTCGGCGAGCAGATCGAGAATCCCCTCGTCATACCCTACAAAGACATCCCCGGCTTCCCCATCTCCACCGCAGTAGGCCATAAGGGCAACATCATCTGCGGCACCCTTGGAGGCAAGCAGGTTGTGGCGATGCAAGGGCGTTTCCACTACTATGAGGGCTATCCCATGGAGACCGTCACCATTGGAGTACGCGTCATGAAACTGCTCGGCATCGAGTACCTTTTCGTGTCCAACGCGGCCGGCGGCACCAATCCCGACTACAAGGTAGGCAACCTGGTCATAATAAAGGACCACATCAACATGATGCCAAACCCGCTCATCGGTCCCAACCTCGACGATTTCGGCCCCCGCTTCCCCGACATGACCTGCGCCTACGACCTTGAGCTCCAGGAGCTTGCCGAGAAAATGGGAATTGAGATGGGAGTCAACCTGAGAAAAGGCGTGTACTTCGGAGTCACCGGCCCCACCTACGAGACCCCTGCCGAAGTTCGTTTCTTCCACGAAGTCGGAGCCGACCTGGTCGGCATGTCAACGGTTCCCGAAGTAATAGTGGCCCGCCACTGCGGCATCCGCGTCTTCGGCATGTCGGTAGTGACCAACTTCTCCAACATCTTCAACGTAGAACGCAATCTCAACGACGGCGACGACGTAGTCAAGCAGGCCGACATCGCCGCCGACCAGATGTCCGAGCTGTTCCGGCGGATGATCGAGGCGCTGTAGGCAACCTGAGCGGAGGGCGATTCTTTCCTCCGGGATCCTTCAAGTTATTCTATCGGCGTGACCAACGGTCCAATCCACGTACCATTAGACAAAGAATAAGGTTATTATCGTGCCTGAGGGTCCAATCTCCGGACTTTCAGGCACGATCAATAAGGTTTGCAACAGACTCGTACGGCATCCCGAGAACCCTGGCAAGCTGTTTTACGTCAGAATTGAACCGCCTGCGAAGGTCTTTGAGCAGGTAACTCAAATCGGTTTCCGGAAGTTCCGAAACGCCGTTGCATCTGAACAGAGACTGGCAAAGGCTTTTGACAGCAGCAAGGATCAGCTGATCCTGGAATGCAGGTGCCGCACCTTTTTCAAGCCTGGCCTTCGCCTTGGAAGAAGTCGTGATGAAATATGTCAGGCGTCTGGGACTGCAGAAAAGCGATTCCACAAAGGATACCGGCATGTACGAATGTGGAAGTACATACCCGTCACGTCCTATCTCCCAGTTCAGATTCACGGGCGACTTACTCTTCAGCAGAACCCTGCGCTTATTCTGGGAATACTGCCCGAGCGCAGTTCCCCGTTCTTTGCCTGGATTAAATAACACATTTCCACAACCCCAGGGATAATTTGAAGGATGAAAGCAGATGTTGGCCGCGACGGGATTGTCCATGACGTATGCAATCGCCCGAAGCAAGGATTCATCTTGAATCCGGACTTCCCTTATGTCCACGGAATTCCTGCGGAGTAAATCATGTACGCCATGCCTTCTCTCAAAATAGGCACCATACAGGCGTTTGAAGTGAGTGATGAATTCGAGCGCCTTTTCCCAGGTACACTCCAGAACAAAATGCACATGGTTGGACATCAGAATAAACGCCAGTACATTGACTCCCTGCACAACCGCGACGGAAACCGCGACGTAATTCATGGCGGCCTGGAAATCCGCATCGTCACGGAACCAAAGCCGGTCCTTTAAAGGACTGGTACTTAACAGATAGAATTTCATAGTTCATCGGTGTTTAGGAGCTGCTGAGGGAGAACAGGCTTCCCGCAGTAGCGTTGGTTGCCCGCAATCACGGATGAAGCAGGCCGGAGCGTCTGCCCTCTTCACAGCAGCCCGATGTTTCCGGCAAGTTACTAACAACTCCGCTTAATTCAAAGCTATTTTGCAGAGTATTATGAAGTGAGCGTGGCTGAAGGTCCGCCGCTTGGACCTTCAGCCACAATAACGCCCCTAAACTGTGCCCAAGAGTACACGTAACGGACCCTCAGTCACTCTACTCAGATTAAGATAAACATGGACAGCGACCTCAATGTCAATCATAAGTTTGGCAATGTTCAAAGGTTCGTCAACATGAACAGAGACTCCGCAATCAGAACACATTCTATTGGTGTTCTCATCATACCAAATCTCGGTGCAACATACAACATCGTCGCCCCAACATAATAAAGACGGGGAGATGTTTAGTTCTTTTAACTTTAGTCCGATTGATTTCGTATCCATACAAATGCTAATAATTATCTATAAAAGCCAAAATATGGCAATAACGAGTTAAATTGCATAAAGTCTAGGACTTTTTTTCGTTTCAGTTTTTACGCGGATTTCATAGACAACATGTATATAGTTTCATATTTTTAAGGTCCACACAAGGTCCATTTGAATGGCGAGGAATATACACTGAAAGGATTATGATCTCTCATATTCCTTATGCCCTTCCCTGTCGGGATTCGTCAGAGGTCAAAGTGATCCCAACGAGGCTGAAGAAAGGGGGCTCTGGGATCAGTCAGAGGCCAAAGTGATCCTGCATAGGGTCGCAACATGCCAGCCAGGATCACTTTGACAGGGTTTTGATCCAGCAAGGGCACTCTACTTCCCTGCCGGGATCACTTTGATAGCATTTTGATCCAGCAAGGGCACGCTACTCCCCTGCCAGGATCACTTTGGCGGAATTTTGATCCAGAAAGGGATGGGGAGCCCGATGCTACACCGACGCCAAAGCAATGCAGGTACGCAACGCTAAGCAATGTATGTGAGACAACGCAAAACCAGTCGTGGCGGCACAAACAACGTCAGTCTTTCCAGACCTTGAGGTACTGCTGGAGCGCCCACATTTCGTCGCGGAAGCGGGCTGCTGCCGTAAAGTCAAGTTCGGCAGCGGACTTTTTCATGCGGGCGCGGTCTTCTTCTATCATCTTCTCCACCTGGGGGCGGGACATAGACCGTATGACAGGATCCTGCAGCACGGCGGCCAGGTCTGCCCGCACGAAGCCTTCGGACGAATAGGCGGCGCCTTTCTCCCGCAGGGCGTCGTGGCCGAAGCCTACGCTCACCGTGCCCTTTCCGTAATCGGAAGGATTGGGGATATAGACCGGAGCGTCGTACGAATTTGCGGCAGACATGCGTCCCGTGGTGCCGCCGGCCAGTTTTCCCGTCACGGGCTTGGCCCCGCTCAGTTCCGTCGCCAGAGTATTGAAATGAGTCACGATCTGCCTGGGGGTTATGCCGTGTTCCTTGTTGTAGGCTATCTGGCGCGAGCGTCTGCGCTCCGTTTCGCGTATGGTCTGCTCCATTGAGGGAGTGATGTGGTCGGCATACATGATGACAAGGCCGTTGACATTGCGGGCGGCGCGTCCCGCTGTCTGCGTGAGGGCGCGTCCGGTACGCAGGAAGCCCTCCTTGTCGGCATCGAGTATGGCTACCAGCGAGACTGCGGGGATGTCAAGCCCCTCGCGCAGCAGGTTCACACCCACAAGCACGTCGAACAGTCCGTTCTTGAAGTCCTCGATTATTTCGACACGTTCGGTAGTATCCACGTCGGAGTGGATGTAACGTACGCGCACGCCTATGCGGCGCAGGTACTCGTCGAGCTCTTCCGCCATACGTTTGGTAAGTGTCGTAACCAGCACCCGTTCATCCACTTCCGCGCGCTTGCGTATCTCTTCTACCAGGTCATCGACCTGTCCTTCGATGGGACGGACCTCTATGGGAGGATCGAGAAGTCCGGTGGGACGCACCACCTGTTCTACTACAAGTCCGCCGGATTTTTCGAGCTCGTAGTCGGCGGGAGTGGCGCTCACATAGACCCTCTGGCCCGTCAAAGCCTCGAATTCATCGAATTTAAGGGGACGGTTGTCGCTTGCGGCGGGCAGACGGAAACCGTATTCCACCAGATTCTGCTTGCGGGCGCGGTCGCCGCCGTACATGGCGTTGATCTGCGGCACGCTCACATGGCTCTCGTCCACCACAAGCAGAAAGTCGCGCGGAAAGAAGTCGAGCAGACAGTAGGGCTTCTGGCCGGCCTCACGCCCGTCGAAATAGCGCGAGTAGTTCTCTATGCCCGAGCAGTGGCCCAGCTCCTTGATCATCTCCATGTCGTA